>NYUB01000150.1 GCA_002683785.1 Deltaproteobacteria bacterium | reverse complement strand
TTTTCAATTTCCATTTTTATTCAAACAAAACCCTTTGCCTGGCATAGGCGCAGTTTTTACAGCTGGGGTTGGCTTCAGGTATTTTCTCAGAGTTGAGGACTTCGAGCATTTCCGTGATTTTGGAAGGGATCCAGTTCGCATTCCACGGGTAGGGAATCAGGACCTCGTTGAAATCAAGCTTCCCATAAAAGCCTTCGGCCTTTCGGTTGGCATTGCAGACGAGGAAGTAGGAGGTGGGGGAGACGTCGAACCCCATTTGGGAGAGAAGGTATCCATAGAAATCCATCTGGATTTTGTAGCCTTCATGGTAGACATCACTGAGGTAGCTCCAGGCCTGCAGTATTTTGTTGTTTGCCTGGGATTTGTAGTCGGCGACCACCAGTTTCCCATTTCGGGTATCCTGCCAGACGTCATCGATGCCGCCGCTGAGGATGATGTTCGTGTTTTGAAATCGGCTGGAGAGGCCTCCCTGGAGGGAGTTTCTCCAGTGGTCCAGGTCCTCATGCTGGAAGGGCACCAGGTAGTCCAAACCGGATTTTTGAAAGATTCTGTGGGGGATCTGCCTTTTCCGGCATTCATCAAATTCTTTTTTTAAGAGCAGGTCGGTGGTTTCATTCAAGCTCCAGCCTGGGGTCCCGGGGGCATCAAGGCCCTTGACACGATCGAGGTAGAAACAACGTCTGCAGGTGAGGAAATCGGAAAACTTGCTGCGGCTGATTTTGAAATCATCATTCTGATTCGGAGTGTAAATGGAAGACTGCCGGCTTCGGACCCCCTTGGCTTCGACGAGTTCCCGTTTGGAGTTTCTTTTGAGGTCAATCAATCTTGGGTTCGAGCTGCTCGATGGAGGATTTGAGGCGTTGGAGGGCTTTTTCGATGATCTCACGGGGGCAGGCAAGGTTCAACCGGATGAATCCTGACCCTTCAGGACCAAAGATGTGCCCCTCATCCATATAGATTTGTGCCTCTTCCATCATCAGCTGATCGAGTTTTTGATCGGACAATCCCAATGCACGGCAATCGATCCAGCAGAGGTAGGTCGCTTCCAGCGGAAGGACTTTCAGGGACGGAATGCTGGAAGTGATGAAGGAATCCAGAAATTCGAAATTCTTTGCAATGTAGCCGATCGCTTCTTCCAGCCAGGGTTCTCCCTCATTGTAGGCAGCCTCGGTCGCCACGATTCCAAAGGGGTTGATGCCGAAGAGTCCGGAGGCTTTGATCTCCTCTTTCATGCGTTTGCGGATTTCCGGATTGGGAATGATCAGGTTCGAGGACTTGAGGCCTGCCAGGTTGAAGGACTTGCTCGGGGCGGTGCAGATGATGACGTTTTCCAGGAGTTTGGGGTCCAGAAGCCCATAGGAATGGAACTGGTGTCCGGGCATGATCAGGTCGCCATGGATCTCATCGGCAACCAGCAGCACCTGATGCTTGAGGCAGATCTCTCCGACCTTTTGGATGTCCTCGAAGGACCAGGCCCGTCCCACCGGGTTGTGAGGGGAGCAGAGGATCATGAGCTGGACCTCCGGGTCGGCTGTTTTTTCTTCCAAATCCTCCAAATCCATCTGGTAACGGTTGTTTTCCAGTTTGAGCGGGCTACACAAAACGCTGCGGGCGTTGTTCTTGATTGCATTGGAAAAGGGGTAGTAGACCGGACGTTGGATGAGGACTTTTTCTCCTGGTGATGAGAACTTCCGGACGATCATGCTCAAGGCCGGAACGATTCCGATGGTCGGAACGATCCAATCGTGTTCAATCGGATAACCATGGCGTCGTTTCATCCATCCCTGAACCGCATTCAGATATACTTCCGTGATGAAGGCATATCCGAAAATCCCCCGGTCCACCCGTTTGCGGAGTGCATTGACAATCGGGTCTGCCGTTTTGAAATCCATGTCGGCAACCCACATCGAGAGCACCTGATCCTCTCCCTGTTCCGGATCGGTCTGGTCCCACTGTTCGGGGACTCCATTCCGTACCGTGAATTCCCACTTGAGAGAATTCATCCCCCTCTGATCTAAAACCTTATCAAAATCACTCATTATATGAATTACTTAAAGAAATATTGAAACAGGAACCATCCCTCTTTGGATCGCCCATCATCATTGAATGTTCATGATGCAATAGATAGTCAGAAAAGGAAGGTGCTTCCGGAGGCCCCCCGGCTTCTACCGGGATGTTGTGAATTCATCCACGCTATTCGAGGTCTTCGGTGGGCAATTCCAACAGGCTGACCTGGGGGATTGCATTTCCGGCGATGCCTCGGACGGAGCCATAAAACTGGTTGGTGTTGGTGAGAACCCTTGAAATCTGTTTTTCCCGTTTTTTCCAGATCATCTGCATCGAACGTTTTTCGGATTCGAGGTCGGACTGCATCTGGGTGAAACCCTCGACGATGCCTTCGATCTGGAGACGGAACTCACTGCTCGTCAGGTAGTCATAGAGGAGGCTCATTTTGTCTCCACGGTTTTCCTGGGCATTGACCGCCTGGCTGAGTCGGATGATCGAATCCCGGAGCACCGCCGAGAGGGCCTTGAACTCCTCGAAGTTGCAGACCCAGACCCCTCCGAGCAGTCCCATGCGTTCCAGATCCGGAGGCATCGCGGCCGTCACCAGGACTCCGATGTCGGCATTCCGGTCACGCATGTCATCACGGAACTTGGCGATCCATGAAGGCTGAAAATCCTTGGTCCGCTTGCTTTCGTAATAGATGGTGCCGCAGTTCTGGCGTTCATGGGTGTGGACCGTTTGCAGGCAGTCTGCCCCCCTCTGGCCTTTGCGCACCTCCTCGATGGTGTCCAGAGGAAACTCGGCCTGGAGCCATTCTTCAAGAGCCAGTTCCTGAACCTCTCCCTGGAGCTGGACCGAACCCTGGGACGCCTGACGCTGGGCTTCGCGGAGTTGTTCATTGAGTTTTTCTAGCTGCTGGTCCTTTTCCTTGATCTTCAGTTCCACTTTGTCCTGTTCTGCTTTTTCGATCTTGCCCCGTTCTTCACGCAGACGTTCGCTGAGTTTCTTTTCATTCTCGACCTGAAGCTTTGCCTGCTGTTCCTCGTTTTCCCGTTTGAGCCGTTCGATTTCCGACTGGGCCTTGTGGAATTCCTTGAGCGTTTCGTTCTTGCGGTTGAGTTCCTTCTCCATCGACTCGATCCGGGTCGCATGCTCCTCCCCGATTTTCTGTTGAAGCTCCGTTTCCAGTTTTTTGCGTTCTTTGGTCAGTCCGCTGCTTACCCCCTCTTCGATCTGTTCTGCCAGCAGGCGTTTGGCCCGTGCGTTTTCCTGCTTTTGTTTTTCCAGCTCGTGCTCACGTTGTTCGAAGGCTTTTTGGAGCCCTTCCTGCTTTTCACGGTACTGCTGTTCATACTGCAGGCTGAGTTTGCCGCGGAGGATCGATTCGACGTTGATGCTGGTGCCGCAGTTGGGACATTCGACACTGGTGTCAGGATCAGTGGGTTGAACAGGGTTCATGGGGTCAGAAGGATGAAAATGAAAAAGAAATGGGTTCCATTGAAGCTAAATCGTATCCCTGGTTTTATCAAGACAGCTTGTTTCCTGAATTCCATGGATCAAGCCTCTTTCGGAACGATACGTATCTGCCCCCATTCTCTTCGATATTTAATATTAACGATGTGGACGGCATATGCAGTGCCCGGGATTCCGTAAAGGAATGTATGGGGTATTGATTATTTAATTTCAAATCCAGTTTCGTTCCAAAACAGCCGTTCGAGTCTGGGGTCGTCCAGGGCCTGTTGGTTGAGCCGGAAACTGTAGCGCCCCCGGTTTTTATTAGCCAATTTTTTGACCGTATCATAGTCCACGCGAATCAGGCCCAGCAACTGGAAGGAAGGACTGAGCAGGACCCCTGCGAGGAAATCAAATTTGCTCCTCAGGGTCTTGAAGTCGAAGGAGGTGTTGTCGCCCAGGGCCTGAACCACCCGGCCCTTGATCTGATACTTCTGTCCCTGAGAGTCTGTCCCATCGAATCCTTTTGCGACGGGATTGTCCAGAAGTTGTATATCGAGTAATTGCGAGACCAGCCATTCCGAATAGTCGGCCTGCAGCAGTCTCTTTGTCCGCAGGATGCCCAGCTGTTCGAGTCCCTCATGGGACTGCAGATGGATGGCAATGAAATGTTCCGCAATCTGGAGTTTGGCTCGGGTTTCATCCGGAAGGTTTATTGATAGAGTTTTCATCCTGCCTCGTTCTTATTTCAATAATGAGCGAGGATGAAATCCCGCACCTCGGAAATGGAAGTTCCTGCCGGGTGCCAGGTTTCAGGAGCATCGACGTGGGCGAATTCCAGTTGCTCGCCACTGCGGCGGATCCAACCTTCCAGCTCACCGCGGCTGTTCACGGTCCAACCTCCCTTTCCATCGGGAGCGATCAGCATCATGTTGTTTGAATCATAGAGATCCATCAGTTCCCTCCTTTGTCTCAGGTAAAGGCGATCCGGATTTGGTTTTTCTTTGGTAACGGAGCCACTCCTCACTTGCCTTCTTGGCACCCATGCCCTTCCACCTGAAAGCAATGTGGGCGGGGATGTGCGCCCCGCAATCAGGGCATGTTGCTAATTCTGTAATTACATTTGGAGGGATCGGGCTGATAAGAGCGATTGCAGGCTCATTTCTACTGTTGCAGGCAGGGCAAATGAATTTATCAGATGGCATATACACCTTATTTCAGATCTTTTCGGATGGTCTTGAAATCGATACTGCCGACTGCCGTGATTTCCTTCTCTTCGGATTTCGATCCCTGGCGGATGATTGCCCGGGTTTTGTTCGTAAAGGCGAAACGGTATTGGTATTGACGAATATAAACCCCCCAACGGAAGACGTACAGGGTTTGGTTGGGCAGGCTGTGGTTGGCAAGGATGTATTCTTTCAAAAAACGCTCCAGGTTCCTTTGAAGCTGGTGGGGGGTGAAGTCATCAAAATTCGCGTATTGCTCAAGGTTTTTGAGCACGAATTCGATATCAGGCCGGTAAGGCAGGAGGAGTCGTTCCTGTTTCTGCCGGATCCGTTCCTGTTCCCGCTCCAGCTTTTTCTGACGGACCTTAGCTTTCTTGATCCAGACCTCGAGGTCTTGCTGGAGTTCAGCCAGTGAAAGTGATTTTCCGGCGGAAGACTTTTTGAACAGTTCCGCGAAGGTGGAAAACCCCATGTCAGCCTGAACAACCTTTTCCTGCATGATTTCGGTGACCTGCGAGAGCAGAGTGTGGTTGAACCGTGTTCCCCTCATCAACGGGCCATTGGCCTTTCTGAACTGCTTCAGCTGTCGGTTATTCAGTGATAACAGATGCTCGGTGATCCAGGAAAGCTCTTCGTTCATCGCGATCAGGATGACTTCCTTCCAAAGCCCACTTAAGCCCTTGATTTTCATTTCCACAAAATAAGCATCAGGTAACTGAAGGGCTTCGCTGGATTCAAAAACTTCTGCTGCCTTCCGGTAGTCCAGCGGCCCTTCCAGCTTCTCGATCAATTCGTATCCATCGATTGCATCCCCGCCATACCAGAACTCGACACTGGAAGGATGAGGCCAGATGACGCGGACGGCTTTGAAGGTCAGACCGGGCACGCAGCTGCCTAGGGTCTGGAAGATGATAGCGCCCCGTTCATGGGCATCTTCAAGACTGAAATTTGAGCCTGGGTTCGGGAGTGAAGGCTGCATTTGCATTTGAATTATTTTTTGATTCGCAAGTTCGATTTTTCATTCGAACCTTCGTGTTGATGATTTCCCATATTGATTATCCTCTATCTTTTTCGTGATGCTCTTTTGCCTAAGTCGCTTTATTCATCTAAAGTCCCTGTCAGTGAATGAAGGCCGATGAAGCCGGCAATGATAGGATCTTCCAATCCTCGTAAGAGAGGGCGAACATGATGAAGCTCAATCCTCCCTTAAAGGCTCAGGTCTACTCACTGACATTTATCGCGGCTCTGCCTGCGGTCTGAGCAGTATTTTCTCTAATAAACAACATCCGACCTGGGGGAGATTCTGAGGGAGATTTCACCGCCGACGTTCTTCCACCCCATGATTTGGTTTTCACGTTTTTTGAGGGTTATGTAGGCCTCGGAATAGTGGTCGAATTCCCGGGTCTCCCCGACCTGGTTCCTGTTTTTATCATATTCGCTGTACAGGAACTTCCCGTGTTCCCGGGCCTCATGGATTTCCAGTTGCTCCCCGTCCGGGAGCCCGTGATATTCCTCAATCGGCAGGGAAGGGTCCGATGTACGGGAGACCGCAACCATCCGTATTTCTTTTTCAGCATTCATTGGTTCTCCTTTTTTTCCTGAATCAAACATGCACGTGGGTTTCAATTGCCCTGCGATCAGACTTTTGGGCGATGGAATGACACAGAAGCAGCACAAGCAAACCAAGCTTGCTATTTCTTAAAAAGGGTTTCTTTGGCCTCCGCGCGGATGAGCTTTGCAGACGCACGTTCCTCTGGAGTCGCGTCAAGTTGTCCGACACGCTTGATCCGTTCATCCCGGGCCCTTTTCTGGTCGAGGTAGTTGAGCCATGCCAACGAGAATTTCCCGGTGTACTTTATAAATGCTTCCCGCTCATCGGGGTGAAGGTGATTCATTAAATCATCCATGGAGGTGGTGCTTTTAGTCATGATGTATGGCCTTTCTCCGCTGCACCCTGCCGGCGAGTGAACCCGACCGGTTCGGTGTTGAGCCAGCGGTAGAAGTCGTCTCTTTCTTGCCAGGTCGTCGGACCGCCGGCATGGGAGAAAAGATTTGTATCCGTGCCCGTGCCGAGGCGTTTGACTCGGTGGAACCTTCCACCCGGACCGGGACTGCCGGGGTGGTTCGCCTCGATCATCGTCCAGAGGTTTTTCTGGCTCGGGATGCGTTGGAAAACATTTCCGGTATGCCCGGTCACAATTTCAGTTTCTTCTTTCATCAGGTCTCCATTGGATTGAAAACAACCTCCGGGATAAAACACCTCAAAGGCTGCGGATTTAAATCAAAATCAACGTTTGGAGGTACCATGGCTCCAGACGTTTTGACTCGATTGAGTCCCTATCAGCTCTGCCTCAGGCAAAGTTCACTGCGAGCACCTTCAGGTTACGCCTGCAAAGGTTGCTGACCGGTCCGGCACGGGGATGCGCCGATGCAGTTCAAAACGGTTCTCTTGATAGCTATATCAATGTATATCGATACGTTGATTCATGGTCAAGTTTTTTTATGTCGACTTATTCGATACCTTGAATAAGCTCTCATTCCGGGTTGGAGAGGATCAGTAATCCAGAGGAAGAATTTTGGAAAAAGAAATCATTGAGGAATTCCGGAAGGAGCTTCTGAGCCGGCTTGAGGAACTGGAAGAGTCGGAAAAGTCCACCAGCGAGGACCATGCAACGGTGGAACTCGACCAGGCGACCCAGGGGAGGCTTTCGCGGATGGACGCGATGCAGGTTCAGGCGATGGCATTGGAAACCAAACGCCGCAGGGATTTGGGGATGCTGCGCATCAAGGCCGCCCTGAAACGGATCGAGGAGGAGGAGTTCGGCTGGTGTCTGAGCTGTGGTGAGGAAATCGCGTTCAAACGGCTTCAATGGGATCCTTCGACTCCCAACTGCATCGGTTGTGCGAGTTGAGGGTTTCAAAGTCGATCCGGCCCCTGTAACTCATCCAAACTTTGGCTGCAGGACTTTCAAAAAGATTGAAATGAATCCTGGAACTGCAGAGGTTCTCCAGGACTTTCCAAAAACCTGAAACCCACATCAAGACATGTTGACGATCTATCATTCCAAAGGCACCCGGTCCCTGCGGGTCATCTGGCTTTGTGAAGAATTGAAACTGCCGTATCAGGTGGAAATCGTTCCATTCACAGGAGAATACCGCTCAAGCCCTGAATGGAGGGACATGAATCCGGTTGGAAAAGTTCCGGTGCTGGCCGATGATGATTTCATCATGTTCGAGTCGGGTGCCATGGTTCAATACATCCTCGACCGTTATGGAAACGGACAACTGCAACCCGAAGCAGGGACCCAGGAGCATGGACTCTTCCTGCAGTGGTGCTGGTTTGCAGAATCCACATTCGCCCGGCCGGTGGGGGAAATCGTCAACCATCGCAGAGTGTTTGAGGAGCATCAGCAGTCTGAAACGGCGATCGCTGAGATGAAAGCCAGAGCAACCTTGTGTGTCAAAGCCCTGGATGAGGCATTGACGGATCATGAATTTCTGTTGGGATCATCATTTTCTGCGGCAGACATCATGACCGGATACAGCATGTTCATTTTTGATAAATATGCCTCTTCCACGGATCATCCACATGCCTATGATTACTGGAATCGTCTGCAAAAAAGAGAAGCCTGCCAGACAGCTTTCGGCCAGTATGCCTGATGCTGATGAGTCAGGCAAAGCAGTCCGGGATGCAGAAGAGGATTCTTGCGGAGCGATCCTCATCCCATTCATCCTGGACCCGGAGTTTTGATTCAAGCCCTGCATGAACCCTCCTGAAATCTGCATCATTGGAGATAATTGTGTGGATCTCTATCCGCAGCAGGAAAAGAAATATGCCGGAGGAAATGCCGTCAATACTGCGGTTGCAGTCAAAAGAAATGGAATCGAATGCGGTTATCTGGGAATCGTCGGCAATGATGAGAATGGAAAACGGATTATCGATGCGCTTCAAAAAGAAACCATCGATTGTCAAAGACTGAGACAACAAGAAGGAAACACCGCCTGGACCAAAGTCCTTTTGGACGAGGGCGACAGAATCTTCATTGAAGATTCGCTGGAGGTTCAAAAAGAATGGGATCTGGAAGAACAGGACTACCTCTACCTGGACAAATTCAACTGGGTCCACCACACCATCTTTTCCAACTGGAATCTGGAAGGAAAAAACAAGATCCAGGATTATGAACGCACCATCCTGGAACAGGTTTCAACAATCCGGGAAAGGGGGTTGAATCTATCAATCGATTTTTCTGAAAAATTTGATCAAGATTTGATCGTGTCTTTGGGACCTCTGGTGGAGGTTGGTATTTTCTCCAGACCTGGAATCCCTGATTTGGAAATTCCGCAAACCCTCCAGACCCTTCATGATCTGGGATTTGGGTTGGTGATTGTGACGATGGGGGAACGGGGCAGTGCTGCCTATGACGGTCAAGACGTTTTCAGGCAGGCTGCTGTTCCTGTGGAAGTGATCGACACCCTGGGGGTTGGAGATGCGTTCATTGGGGCCTTTCTGGCACAATACGTCGTGAATTCATCTGTTCCATCATCCTTAAAACATGCTGCAGAATATTCGGCACATTACTGCACCGTTGAAGGTGCATTCTGATCACGTATAAAGAATCCAGGGCCGGTTTTGAGCATCATTCGATTGTGTTTTTTTTGAAAGGAGTCAGACGTGTACCATTTTGACGAACTGCGTTTCATCAGGGTTATTGACGATGCATTGGGGCAGTATCCGAAGATCGAAGAAACCGTGGACCTCCTTTGTGAAAAAGGATTCAAGAATCTTTTTTTGATTGGGGTCGGCGGGACCTATTCCCATTTTCTGCCCCTCCAGTTCATTTCCGGGCAGTTGTCGGAATTGCCCGTCCATGCGGTTCAGGCAGCAGAATTTGTCCTGCAGGGCAACAAGCAGTTTTCCGAGGATTCCTTGTGCGTGTTCTGCTCCAGAAGCGGTGACACCCAGGAAATCGTGAATGCCATCCAATACTGCAACAATGCAGGTGCAACCACCTTAGCGTTTGTCTGTCATGCGGATACCCCCGTCTGCACGGAATCGACGCATCATTTTGTGAGTTTTGCAGAAGACGACCACCTTGCCGAATGTTTTTATCTTCAATTGTATGCGTTCTTGTTCCGGGTCTTGATGCGGCGTGGAGATTTTCCAGGATATGAAACCTTTGTGGAGCAGATCCGTCAAATTGCACCTTTTCTGGTCAAAGCCAAAGAAGAGACAGAAGCGATGGCGGTTTCACTGGCGGCAAAACACAAAAACACCGACTACCATATGGTCGTGGGATCGGGTGCCGTGTGGGGCGAGGCCTACGACTATGCGATGTGCATTCTCGAAGAAATGCAATGGCTCAAAACCAAATCCATCCATGCCGGAGAATATTTCCATGGCACCCTCGAATTGACCGAAGAGGACACAAGCATGCTCTTGTTGTATGGAGAGGATGCGACCCGGCCGCTGATGGACCGAGTGTATGATTTTGCCAGCAAAATAACCAAGCAGATTGCAATTTTTGATACGAAGCGTGTCGAACTTCCTATTGATGAAGACTTCCGGCCCTTTCTTTCTCCGATGGTGATCTATACCATGCTTGAACGCTTCAGTTGTCATCTGGAAAAGGAAAGGAAACATCCTCTCACACAACGACGTTATTATCGTAAAGAAAGGTACTGATGAAAACCATCCTCTGTTTTGGTGATTCCAACACCTGGGGTTATAACCCTTCGAACCAGCAGCGATTCGGTTCGGATGAACGATGGGCGGGGGTGCTCCGAAACCAGTTGGGAGCAGGATTCCGGATCATCGAGGAAGGGCTCAACGGCCGGACCACCGTCTGGGATGATCCGATTGAAGGATTTAAGAATGGAATGAATTACCTGATCCCCTGCATCGAAAGTCATAAACCCTTTGACCTGATCACGATCATGCTCGGGACCAACGATCTGAAATGCCGTTTTTCTGTTTCGGCCTTTGATATTGCCGAAAGCGTGGGGGTTCTGGCCCGGCATGTCCTGCAAAGTACGGTCGGTCCGGACGAGACGAGTCCTGCCATTCTGCTGATGGCTCCTCCTCCTTTGGCCAGGCTTGGAGACTATGACGAGATGTTTGAGGGAGGGACCGAAAAATCACAACGCTTCGGCAGCTATTACCAGACAAAAGCCTTGGAGTTGGGTTGTGAGTTCCTCGATACTTCCGAATTCATCCAGAGCAGTGATCTCGATGGGATCCATTTTGAACAGGAGGAACACCGCAAACTCGGAGAAGCTGTGGCCCGGAAAATATCCGGTATTGTTTCATGATTTTGTGACTTGGGCGTATTGCACGATTGAACCATAAACGCCCTCGTCAGGGGGATTTCATCGGGGCCGGAGTGATATTCAAAAAACCATGAGGACAATGGACTAGAGATTCATTTCGATCCAGAGCGGCCAATGGTCTGAACCTTTTGCAGACTCATCCACCCAGACACTTTTTATTTTGTCTCTTAAGCTTGAAGACATAAAGCAATGATCGATTCGTGGTCCGCCCGGGTAGGTTGAACCTTCATTTTCATTTTTCCCTGATGCCACCCATGCATCGATGAGCCCTTCCAAATTATACAATCTGCCGTATTTCCGTGTAAAAGGACCTGTCAGGTGGGTGTATTCCGGGCTTTTATTATCGAAATTCATGTCTCCGAGCAAAATCATTTCATGCGGCATTGGCGGCAAATTCCCTTCAGTCCAGCCTGCATCAGGATCAGGATGCCCCCCGCACCATGCTCCTCCTTCACTCGGTGCCTTCCTGAAAATTTCCTGCATGGCTTCGACTTGGGGAAGCCTTGTCTCACTGCATAGATGACTCAGGTGTACGGAATAGAATCTGATGGGACCTTTCCCTAAATCAATCACTGCCTCGAGTATCCCCTGTTGGATGGAGTGTTGAGTCAGTGTCCCGAACTTGGGAAGAGGGAAGTTCCTTGATGAAAGGATCGGGAAGCGACTCATTATCATTGTTCCAAACTGCCTCCTCCTATTGACCAAATGATTGTTATCATCTTTGAAACTTGCATCCATATCTAAATTGGCACCAAAAACCCAATGATATTCAGGAAGTAATTGGGTCAATTCAAGAACCTGGTCAACCATTCCAGTCCTCTCCCAAAACCTTTCAATTTCCTGAAGTGCAATGATATCTGCAGTTTTGATTTCATCGGCAATTCTGGAAAGATCATTGTTTCCGTCTTGGCCGAAACCATATTGGATGTTGTAGCTGACGATTTTCATAAGTGAGTTCGTTTGCATGCAAATGAAAAAGAGGGATTGAATCCTTTAGTCAAATGAAACATCAACCAGGATCATTTCATGATCACTAAGGTTTTCATTCGTTTCATCAACTGCCGGTATTACTATGGGGTTGCTGCACTTTAATCCTTTGGTAAAAAACCAATCAATTTTTTTTAAGGGTTCATTGATCCAAGGATGGTTTCGGGTTGTTGGTTCGGATAGGTTTGAATCCTTCCATTCGAATCCATGCTCCAGGAAACTTTGGAACATCGGTTCTGCATCTTGTGGTCGATTGAGAATCTCTATGCCTTTCAAGCCTTTTTCCAGAAGCCCCCGGCAGTTGAAATCACCTCCTATCATAACTGGAGAATCTCCACATAAGGAGTGTATTTGTTGAAGAAGATTTTGTGTTTCGAGCTCACGTTCTTTGGGTCCTAAAAGGCTTTCATAATGCACTGCAACAAACCAAACCGGTTTGGGCACCAAAAGGCATACGGCAACTGCCATTCTTCCACCAATCCTTCTTTGGTCTATTGCGGTTTCCTGATTAAACCATAAACCTCCTGGATCCAGTGGAAGTACAGCCGATTGAACAATGGGGAAACTTGATAAGATGCCATTGCCATGAAGTCCCCAACTGTTGCTTATTCCATTAAACTCCTGCTGTTCCTTTTTGTCACCAAGTCCCAGTTCAATGAACTCAACCGCATAAGCTTGAGACATGTTGAGCAAATCAGACATGACGCTTGTCGTGTCCAGGTTTTGACTCCTGGCCATACCCAGATCCATTTCAGTGAGGAGACAAATATCAACCTTGTTTTTTTTGATAAGTTCTGCACTGGGTTTTATTTTTTTGCACCTCTCAAGATTCCATGAAGCAATTCTGATGTTTTTTTTTGTAAGAGCTTTCTGATCTTTTTTTTCAATAATTCTTACCGCATCAAAGACTTTGGATTCAGAAAGGAGGCGATCATGGTTTTCCTGAGTGACGGAGGTCTCAAAGGCACGAGCCCTCCATTCCAAGGCAGGCTTAGGAAGGGCAGAACTAATTTGGGTGGAGTATTGTCTAAAAGAAGAGGGGTTATTCGACATAAAAATGTACACTATCTAGTCTTTCTTCTGTATCTCTGTCAAAAACCAATGTGTTTTGATAATCAAAATTAATTCTCACTAAATTGCCTATGTCGTATTCTGCATTACTGGTTGATTCTAAAAACCAGATGATTCCTGTCTCAGTTTTTAACCCATAAAGTATTTCTCGTCCTAGAGGTTCAATCGTATAGATGGTTCCTTCAATTCCTTGTTCGGCAATATTGATGTTTTCAGGTCGCAGCCCACAGATTAAATTCTTCTTGTCCGTCGTGCCTTTCATTCCGAAATTCAATGCGCCTGCCCGAATCACTCCATCATCATTCTGTCCTTCGAAAAGGTTCATTGGCGGCGACCCAATGAATGAAGCTACAAATTTGCTTACAGGTTTTTTGTATAATTCCTCAGGTGAACCAAGTTGAATGATTTTTCCTTTGTTCATGCAAATAATTCTATCGGCCATTGTAGTGGCCTCAATCTGATCGTGTGTGACTAGGATCGTCGTCACTTCAAGTTCTTTCTGGATTCTTTTGATTTCACTTCTCATGTTGAGTCGTAGAGTCGCATCCAGGTTAGACAAAGGTTCATCAAGAAGCAGAAGATTAGGTTTTTTGACCAAGGCACGTGCCAAAGCAACTCTTTGCTGTTGCCCCCCTGACAATTGACTTGGACGTCGTTCCAACAGATCCTCAATCATGACAAGTTCTGCAATGTTCCGAGCTTCTTTTTCGGCTACATTTTTGGGGAGTTTTTTAAATCTCAAAGGAAAGAGAATGTTGTTGAGTACAGACATGTTGGGATAAAGAGCATAAGACTGAAACACAATCCCCACGTTTCTGTCCCGGGCTTCAACATCATTGACGATTTCTCCATCAAACAGTATTTCTCCACTGGTGGGTGCATAAATTCCCGCCAGCATCAAAAGTGTAGTGCTTTTTCCACAACCTGACGGGCCGAGGATGGAAGCTAATTCGCCTTCTTTCAGCTCGAGATTGATTCCATCCACAGCAGGGGATTCTGCAAGCCAAGCCTTTTTCAAATTTTTTAGTGTAATTCGGGCCATCAGCCTTTTACTCCTCCAAAAGTCATCTGGGTTAAATTTTTCTGAAAGAAAAGATAAAGGATTAAACTTGGGATCAGATAAAAGACGGATACTGCTGCAACCATTCCATAATCAACTCCCATAATGTCCTGGGCTACGTAAAACAAGTAGGTTGACATCACCCAATAGGAAGTGCCCGTCCGCAGGGAGGTGACAAAAACATACTCCTCCCAGCCTTTAATGAAGGCGAAAATGCCGATGGCGATTATCCCTGCACGCACCTGGGGTAGAACAACATACCAGAATGCTTGCCGTCGGGTTGCTCCATCGGAAATTGCAGACATCTCAATGTCCCAAGGAACGCCGTCAAAAAACCCTTTCATGACGAAAATGAAAAAAGGCAGTTCAAAAGCGGAAATGACCAGAATTGGCCCATATAAAGTATCCAGTAACCCTAACCAATAGATTAAAATAAATATTGGAATTATTAGAATCATGGCGGGGAATGCATCAATGACCAGCAATCCCTGTAAAAAACCAGGACGTCCTTTAAATGAAAAACGTGAAAGGTAATAGCCTGCAAAAGTAGAAACCAAAACCTTGATGAAGGAAGATACAGTGGCCACAAACAGAGAATTGACAAATGCTTCCCAAACCCAAGGGAACTGTCCTCCTGCAGTGGCAGGACCACGAATATCCTCAACGATATTTGCGTTGATTAAAAAACGGTAATTATTCAAGTGGACATCCGCCCCCACAAGGTTCCACAGGATGGTAAAGGCAATGATTCCTGTCAGAGTTAATGCAAAAACTCGTCTGGAACCCTTTAAGTTATGGTGAATCAGAATCCAAACCATCACGAATGGGACTAAAATGGAGAGAGCCTTCCAGAGAACTGCAGATTCGACTCCTCCTGTCCGTGCGGAAAATGAAATGACCAACATCCAAAAATAAGGAATGATGATCGGAAGCGAAACAAGGGACAGGAACATAATTAAAAAGCCGATTTGAAGCCGCCTTATTTTTTTTGCCTTCAGAGCCAGCCGCTTCCAGTCTGTGACTGCTAGAGATCGTGATTGAATCTGAATCATTGGACCTCGATTCTTGGTTCTGTGATCAAACGTTGCATGTTGCTTAATCGCCACAGTAACAGTGCGAGAAAAATTCCAATCACGATCAGAATCATGGTGATGGCAGCACCATAGGCATACAGCCCTGCACCAACTCCAGGCGCCAAGGTTTTGGTGTAAGCCAGCATGGCCATCGTCATGGTTGATCTTGCTGGGCCCATGATGAGAAAAATGTATTCAAAACTCACGAGCAGGGCCAGTGTCTGAAAAATGGTGATATAAGAAAGAGGCCAGCGCAGGGCGGGTAGAATAATATGCCAGGTTATTGAAAGTGGCCCTGCTCCGTCAGCCTGTGCCGCATAGAACAAATGTTTTGGTATGGAACGAATAGCACTGGTCAGGATGATCATTCCCAATGAGGCTCCTATAAAACCATTCGAAATCACAATGAGCATCATCGGGTGATGGAGCTTCATGTTAATGGGGCCGATTCCAAAAATGTTTATGGCTACCTGATTCAGTAAACCACGTTCTGTTGGATCTATTGTCCATGACCAAAGCAATGCATAAACAACCGACGGACTCATCCTCGGTAGAAGCCAAATGGCTCTGAAAAAAGAACCAACCCGTTCAGAAAGTGCAGTGGTTGTCAGAGCTAAAACCAAACCAAAGGTGGTATTAAAAATCACAAGAGTCAGAACCACATAGGTTGCTGTAAGTGTGAGAGCTTTTAAAAAGGAACGGCGAAGTTCGAAACCAAGCATGCTGTCTTCAACAGGTTTGAAAAACTTTCGGAATTGCATATTCGTCAAACCGCTAACATTTAGGGTTTGAGCCATGTCTGTGAAAGCAACTGCTATATCCAGAAAAATCGGAAGGACAACAAGCCCTCCCAGAAGGACAATTGCAGGTAGGAAAAAAACAGTAAAATTGGTGTATTTACCAGAAATGTTGGAGGAAGCCACGGTAAGAGGAAATGGGCCGTTTTGAACGGCCCATTTATTTTATTGGATCTCAGTTCAGAATGATAACATCATCACCAAGTTCCACTTCCATTTCCTCAATGACAAATTCAACGGCTTCTTCAGGAGACATTTCACCGGTTTCAACTCCTTGAACACCTTGATATGAAATTGCATTGTATTGCCCAATCTTCGAATGATTCGGCATGAATTGAGCGTATTTCAATAGTGGGACACCGGCAATCAATCCCCATCCTTTTTCTACAAAATCCGGCATTGCTGCCTGGCCATAATTGATTGGGGTGTGATTGGTTCCAACTGCGTGCTTGGTGTTGGGTACATGCTGGGAAGCCAGAGCCACCAAAATGGCTGCAAGGTCCTTGTGAGGACCATTTGTGACGATATAGACAATGGGATGGGAAAGGTTCGATGGAGTCCCTCCTTTTTTACCAGCAGGAGCATTGATCCATGTGATTTTCTTGAAATAAGCTTCTTTGTCTGTTGGAGACATTCCAAAAGCCTTGAGTTGTGCACCAAGATTCCAGACACCATGGAATTTTGAAAATCCTTCTCCACCCCTGAAACCTGCGTGAACCGAATCCCACGACCAGGTGGTCATGTCACCAGCGATGGCTCCAATATCGACACAACGCTTGAGCCATTTGTAGTAGGCCAGAAGACCGGTTTTAGTGATTTGCAGTTTGGCTTGATCTTCGTTGTAGAGATCAATTCCAAAAGAAGCCATTGCCATTTGAAAGTCTGGTCCGACATTGGGTCTGTGAATAATTCCGTATTTGGCAGCACCCGCATTTTTAACTTCAGCTGCAAGGTCGCAAAGATCATTCATGGTGAATTGACCTGCATTCACTTGAGACGGAAGAGAAGCTATAAATGATTCTGATTTTCCGGCTTTTCTCATCAAGTCGTTATTCAGGAAAAACATTCGAACTTCTGAATCCTGTGGAATGCCGTATCGGTCCCCTTTGAATTTAACCGAATTCCAGAGTTGGGGGATGATGTCTTCGTATAAAGTCGAGTTTGTTTTGATATGGCTTTCAAGATTCGCTGCAAGTCCTGCTTCCACGAATGTACCAATCCACTCATGTGCTGCGAGTGCAATGTCAGGAGTTTTGCCTACCGAGTGTGCTTTAAGAAGCTGTAGAGCATCAGCATCATATCCTTTGGAGTTGGTTTCGATCAGCTCGATCTTTACCCTTTCATCAGCATTTGCTGCTGCAAGCATGTTATTCAGGGTATTTGCCGCTTCAAGAATGTTGCCTGCCCTTAAAGGTCCAGACCTGTCTGCAGTGGCCCAGAGCTTTATTTTGATTTCTTTTGCCCACAATGACTGTGAAATAACAAAAAACGAAAGAAATATGAACAATGATGATGTGATCTTCAAAACCTTGTTAGGTTTCTTGATGGTAATAGAGAGGAATTTGGCGTTAGTCATGATTACCCCTTAAGAAAAAAGTTTATAGAGAAGATGAAATTAACCTAATTCAAAGATACGCTATCTAACTAATAGGTATATCAGATAATGGTCAAGTAGAAACTTACGCGCTCCTGAGTCGTTTGTTTCAAGTAGAACCAATATCGATGATGAACTATCATCCAACTTGGAATCCTTAAAAGGGAGCAGGTCATATCAAATAAGTTTAAGAAGAAGATCGAGAATAATTCGCTTAACTGCTGTTTGCACTAGGATCACAGTACTTGTTAGAATTATTTTCCAGAAATAAAAAAGCCGACACATGGACAATAACAAGCTTTCATCCGATCAAAATATTTTTATGGAAAATCTCTACTGGTGGGGTATTCCCACCCTGTTCAGATGCCCCCATGATGAAGACCTGGAGCAATGCGATATAGGTCTGGTCGGAGTGCCTCACAGTACCGGCAACGGCACCACGGAAAGGGATCAGCATCTGGCGCCCCGCTCGCTTAGAAATGTATCAGGCTGCTACCGGCGGGCACATGGGAAATTTGGCATCACTCCCTGGGAACTATGCCGGATCAATGATCTTGGTGATGTGCTGATGCCCCATGCGATGGTCAATGATATTACCGTAAAAGACATTGAAGCCTATTACAAACGGCTTGATCAGGCTGGCGTCAGGCCGGTATCGATAGGAGGAGACCATTCGATCACAGGGCCGATTCTGAAAGCCATTGCCGGTCCGGAGGCCAAACTGACGGGAGGCCAACCGGCGGCATTGATTCACTTCGATGCCCATACCGACACCATGCACCATTTGCCGCACTGGCTGGGAGCAGAGCGGTCTGCCGCCCACTGGGGGAGTTATGTTGCCACAGAGGGGAATGTTGATCCCCGAAAAAGCATTCAGCTGGGCCTGCGTGGACACACCCGTACATTGAACTGGAAAAAAACCAGTGCTGAACTGGGTTACGGAGTGATTGATATTGATGAATTTCGTGAACTCGGAGTTCAGAAAACCGTTGCGGCGATTCGGCAGCGGGTTGGTGATACGCCGGCCTACATCACCTTTGACCTGGATTGTCTGGATCCATCTGTGGCCCCAGCAGTAGCGAATCTCGAACCTGGCGTGTCAGGATTTTCGATTGATGAAGCCGTAGGTCTTTTGCAGGGACTGAGGGGGCTCAATATCATTGGTGCCGATGTGGTCTGTATGGTACCTTCCAAAGACAGCCCCAATCAGATCACGGCGCTGACCTCAACGGCGGTGATGTTCGAACAGATCAGCCTGATCGCCGATACTTTAGCCTCGAACACATAATCTGTCTTTTGATGGAACCAAAACCGTTTTAATCCGTTTTCAGGAGTCTAGAAATGGCACATTCATCCACGATGGAAAAACTGGGCAGCCAGGCCCCGGATTTTAATTTGAAGAATTGGAACCCGCTGCTGGAGCAGGAGGCGTATGGATTGAGTTCTTTTGTGGATCAACCCTCGCTGCTGGTGGCGTTCTTTTGCAATCATTGCCCTTATGTGGTGCACCTTCGGGATTCCTTTGTCGGCTTTTCCAGGGAATACCAGCAAAAGGGTCTGGCCGTGGTCGCCATCAGTTCGAATGACGTCGAAACCTATCCTGAGGACCGTCCTGAAAAAATGAATGAGGATGCCCGAAACTATTCCTACCCCTTTCCCTACCTTTATGATGAATCCCAGGAAGTCGCCAAATCCTACCGTGCGGCCTGCACTCCTGATTTTTTCCTTTATGATGAAAACCGGAAGCTCGTCTATCGTGGGCAATACGATTCCAGCCGGCCCAAGAATTCCAATCCTGTGACTGGAGAAGATTTGAGGAAAGCCGTCGATGCCTTGATCCAGGGCAACGTGATTCCTGAAAACCAGATTCCAAGCATGGGATGCAACATCAAATGGAAATCAGGGATGGAACCGGATTATTTTGCCCGTTAGATTTTTTTCCTGGAAATTGAAAAACCTGTTCCAACATCAACAAGATCCGTGAATACTTGGTCGTCTCCAAAACATGTGTTTCCTGCTCATGTCCAAAATCATTGAAGTCGAAGTCACCGATTTGAGGGTGCCGACTTCCGACACACTTCAGGGATCCGACCCCTTCCACAAAAAACCGAACTATTCCTGTGTGCTCACAGGCATCCGCACCGAAGATGGCCTCGTGGGACTTTCTGTGAATTTCAGTGCAGGAGCCGGAAACGACTGGCTCGCATATGGAGTCCGTGATCTGTCCAAGCTTATTCTGGGACGGAACCTGGCACAATTCATCGAGGATCCTGGTGATTTCTACCGCCTACTCGTCGACCACCACCAACTCCGCTGGTTGGCAGACGGGGTAGCGCGGATGGCGGTGGGTTCCATCCTCAACGCGCTATGGGACCTTTGGGCCAAGGCCGAACAAAAACCCCTCTGGAAATTGTTGGTGGATCTTCCTCCAGAAAAAATCATCCAGTCCATCGACTGGCGTTACCTCCGTGATGCGCTCACCCCGGAGGAGGCCTTCGATCGGCTTGTGAACTCCCAAGAAAACAGGGCAGAACAGGAACACCGGGTTATTCAGAAAGGAGTCAAAGCCTATTCCACGGCAGGATGGCTTGGACTCACGGATCAACAGATTTTGCAAACCATCGAGGAAGTCAAGGCTTCAGGATTGGACTGTTTCAAAATGAAGGTTGGCGGAGGCATCGACTTTGATCGTAAGCGGATGGCCTTTCTGCGTGATGCGATCGGAACGGATGCTTTGCTGATGACCGATGCAAACCAGCTTTGGGGAGTGGACGAGGCAATTGACTACATGAAACAACTTGCTGAGTTCCGTCCGCATTGGATCGAAGAACCCACAGCACGGGATGACGTCTTCGGATTTCAGCGTATCGCAGAGGCCCTCCAGCCTCTTGGAATCGGGGTTGCTACAGGAGAGCAGGTTCCCTCCCCCGTCATTTTCAAACAGATGCTGATGCAGCAGGCCATTCAGTTTTGTCAGATCGATGCAACACGGCTGGCCGGAGTTCAGGATGTACTTGCCGTGATCCTCATGGCCGATAAATTCGGCATCCCCGTCTGTCCTCATGGAGGAGGAATCGGGCTGTGCAACATGATCGTGCACTATGCCCTTTGGGACCAGATCTGTGTCTCAGGTCCATCCCGGGGACAGTTGGTGGAATATCTCAATTTTCTGCAGGATGGAGTGTTTCTCAATCCGGTTGCCATGAAGGATGGCGCCTACCAAACTCCTGCTGCTGCAGGCTGGGGATTAGAGATGGAGGAGGAATTTGTCCGTGACCACACCTATCCCACCGGCTCGGTCTGGCAGGGGCGTGAAGCCTCAGGCAGCATCACCTTTGTTGCATGAATGGAAATGCCAAGGGCATTTGATTCCAACCTTCAAACGGATATCCTTTCGTTTACTTAGGATTCTTAAACGGAACATTCTTTCATAGATCTTCATGAAATCTTCCTGATTTCTCCATTTTTCCTTCACATTTAATGGCTAGTATCCTTTGCATTCCAAATGGGAGCAAGGAAGCTCCAAGGGATGACTTTCAAATAACAGAGGCTGCTATGAAAAATAAAATGGATATCTTTGTTCAAACCTTGGATTCAAAAAACCCTTCATTCATCGATCCATTGGGTCGGGGTTCTTGAATCCTTGTCTCTGGATCGGAGTCATTCTTGTTTCTTCTCTGTGCATCGTTTCCTGTGCAAGGAAAAAAAATAAAGAAACAGCTCCATCATACGGATGTAATTCAAATTGCGGCTGCACCAATCCCAATTCCATTTGTGGCTGCACGAACGACCTCTCCAACATTCCTGCGTCTTACAAAACGGCGATCACCAAATACACCAATGCCAATACGAACTATTCGCTTCATGTCTGTACCCAGGACTCTGATTCAGACGGTAGTCCTGATTACATGGTGGTGGAATCGTCGAACCGGCCTGAACACAAGTCGCATTATTTTGAAACGACCCATGCATTGTATGAGTTGTTTGATTTCCTTACGAATCTTTATAAGTATGCTGCGACCAAAACTTCTGCAGGTTATTCAGGTGCTCCAGGACCTGCCGGGCACAACAAGATAGCGGAACAATTCATTGTCATGAAAATGCCGATCAGTCCGGACAATGCATCCTCAAAAACCAATACGACCTACAGCACCATTGGCCTCGCTTTGAATGGGGTTTCCTTCTTCAATGAAAATGCTGCACCAGGGGATCAGATCACAAATGAACTCTTCACCTTTGACCAATGTTCTGGGCATCCACAGAACTCTGGGGTCTACCACTACCATGTCGATCCTGTATGCTTGATCCGGGATTTAGGGGGAAGCGTCACCGACAACAGCACCACCGTCAATGGAACCACTTACCGCTGGATTGAGGATTCTGGAAGCAATGGGAACCTGCTCCTGGGCTTTTTGCTGGATGGACATCCGGTCTATGGCCCCGTAGGAGATAATCATACCGATTCAAATGGAAATGCAACGCCTTCCATCGACAGCTACAATGGTCATTTCCATGCGACCACTGAATTCTCCAGTGGCACGTACCATTACCACGTCAAAACCGCTAATATCGGAGGTACCAGTTCCAGTGTGTTTTGGATTACGAATGAGAAGTATTTTGGAACCCCTGGAAGCGTCAGGATTTATTAGGCCCCGACACCTAATGCTTCCATTTCTGATCCTCTGAAGCAGATCACTCCTCAGCATCCAGTTTCTTGCAGCGTTTCTGGAGAAACCACCGAGTCCTGGAACCGAAGTTGGACACTGTTTTGGTGAAGCATCGGTATTCGTTTAGAGGAAGGGTGGCGTTGGGAGGAATCGGAAATTCCCAATCGGCACGCACATAGGAATCTGGAGGATTGCGCAGTTTTTTTCGGCACCAGCTGATGTTGACCAATCTTGGATTCCTTCCGAATTCATCCTGATTGTATGCATAGCAGTCTTTGTTTGCAGACCAATAGGTTGAATTCGCAGAGATCATGCCTTCTTCAAAAACCCGTTGTGGAACCCTCTCTGAGTAAGTTTTGCAGGCAACTCCGGTAAAGACCCAAATGCAAAGCAGGATTCCCTGGAATAAACGTATCATGAGGCAGTTGTTTTTTGAGCAGGGATTGGCGGATCGAGAGGATCTGAAAAATGCTCTCGATCAAGCAAAGCTTTTCAGGCTTTGTTGTGGTCTGGACTAAGATGCAGCAAAACTGGAGGACTGTCCGCAGGCGGACGGGGAAGATCATAAAAATATTCCCTCAGACTGGCTTCAGTGACCCAACAATCCTCCAGGGAACGATGAGCTTTTTCGTTCTGGCGGACACTGCGCTTGCGCAGCCGGATCAGATTTTGCCGGAAGTTTTGATCCATGGCCTAACAAAAGAAGGGGGAACACGTTTTCCGGAAATCACCGGATGTGTTCCATGGAGATCAGGGATCAGCTTCGGATCTGGCACGAAAGGGCCTTTACCCTTTCCTCCTGGCTGAATGCCGGGGCCAGTTCCGTCGAAGAAAGGTCTTCCAGTCTCTGATTCAGATGCTCTTCAGTGACCAGACCATGAAGGCAGGCCTTGCCAAGCAGCATCAGTGCAGTTTGCTGAAGTTCGGTGTTCATCGTTTCTCCCTCAAAGACAATTTACGGTTATTGGTGTCAAAAAAACAGGCAGGCTTCCCAGAGAAAACTCCATGAAACCTGCCTGACGGGGGTCGGCACCCACCCCATTAGATTTACATCAAGCGGTCTTCTAATTCATCTTCAAGCATCTCAGTCGTCTTGTTGAGGATGGAGATCCATTCCTCAATGTCCCGATCACTGGTGCTCTTCAAACGGTGATTTCTCATTTCTGATGTTTCTCCCAGTTGATCTTTGAGAAGTTCGATTCCGGATTTGCGGAATGAAGACGATCCCTGAGATTTTGCAATGATTACCTCAAGTAACCCCGAAAGTGTTGAATCACTCGTGAATTGCATTATAGGTTGTGAAACTTTCATACTCTTTTTCTGACAAAAATTGTTACGTGTTTACACAGGAAACACGGATACCATTTAATCCGTTAAGGAATGATCCGGTCCTTTTCTCAAGGAGGAATCCTTTTCAACCTTTTCCGTAAGATGGAAGACGCTTTCCAGCGGCCTGAAACTCACGGCTTCGCTCAAGTTCGGAAGAGCCTTGGGCTGTTTTGGTCGGTTTGCTTGATTCATCTGCAACTCCCTGAAATAAAGGTTTATTTATAATGCTACAAATACTGTGCCACAGAAGAATTGAATTTGCTTCAGTCTTTATGATCCAACAGCAGATCCGTCAATTTGAGTGCATGGAGGATGGTGTCCGCAACGGAAATCCCTCCCCGATAGTTTCCACAGAAATGAAGGCCTGGATGGGAAGCTTCCAGATCGTTGAGCCGGTTCCGTACTGACCCGTAGCCGACGTCATATTGAGGGATGGCCT
>NYUB01000149.1 GCA_002683785.1 Deltaproteobacteria bacterium | reverse complement strand
TTGAAAGTTGAGTGACTCCGTCTTCATCTTCAAGAGCCTCGACGTAGACTTCGACCATATCTCCGGCCTTAACACCGATTTCTCCTTCAAAATCCTGGAATTCATCAAGAGGAATTCGGCAGTCTGATTTATAACCAAAATCAATGGTTACAAAATCTTTTCCAATTTCACTGACTTTTGCATTGACAACATCCTGCTCCTTAATTCCCTGCAGACTGTCTTCATAAAGTTGGTTAAAGTCTTCTTCTTCTTCAAAAAAAACAATGGGTTCGATCGATTCGATGGTTTCTTGCTTGGTTTCGGTTGATGCCACAGGACCTCTGGAGGATTCAGCTCAAGTGTAGAGAGCTTGTTTAGGGTTGAAAATGAGTCCCGGAAGACTGCTATTCTCAGCAGGAATTCCAAAGACATGATTTATACAAAGTCAACTATTATTTCTAAAATTTCATAATATGTCAATTGCCGATTGTTTTAATTTCTAAGATATAAAACAGAATATAAAAAAATGGATCTTGCTATCAGTTCTTTCTCATCTTCCAGATCTTATCAGATTTTGAAGATGGAGCGTCTTAATCATGTCAAATTACCAAGGCCCTAGAGTATCAACAGATGTTGACTCTGCCGGAGTATTACCAATTGTAATCATCAGCTTCATCCAATATGATAATCAATATCTTGTTTAGATCTTTTGCTAAATCTATTTGAGCTTTAGTTCATCACTCTTAAATACGAGATTCTGAAATGAAAGATCAGTCTATTTTAGTTAAAGAGCTTGTTAGAGGACGGCACTCGTCTCCAGAAACAACGCCAACTAGGCTAACGTTTCAATTCATTAAGGAAGGTGACCTAATTTAATGCCTAAGGGTATTCCTACGAAAATGATTTTGGTTGGAGGTCTTTAAACAAATCTCAGCAGGGAAATCTTATTTAACTTAACGGGTTTGTTTCTTGAAAAGTTTTCTTCATGGATCAGGCCTCAAAACACCAGGAGTCAAGATGAGTACTGTTAAAGTTGCTGTGACCGGCGCGGCCGGACAAATCGGCTATGCCCTTCTGTTCAGGATTGCTTCCGGATCTGTTTTTGGTCCTGATACCAAAGTTGAGCTACAGCTCTTGGAACTGGAACCAGCACTTCCGGCTTTAAACGGGGTCAAGATGGAATTGGATGACTGTGCCTTTCCACTGCTTCAAAAAATCACCACCACTTCCGATGCAGGCATCGCGTTTAACGATACAGACTGGATTCTATTGGTTGGTGCTGCACCACGGAAAGCGGGAATGGAGCGAAACGATCTCCTGCGCATCAATGGCGGCATTTTTGTGGGACAGGGCAAAGCCATTGAGGAGCAAGCCGGAGACCGGGCAAAGATCCTGGTCATAGGAAATCCTTGCAATACCAACTGCATGATTGCCATGAGTCATGCTCCAAGTATTCCTAAAAACCGGTGGTTTGCCATGACCGCACTTGATGAAAACCGTGCACGCCGTCAGTTGGCGGAAAGATCGGATAAAGACATCAGTGATGTCAAGAACCTCTGCATCTGGGGCAACCACAGTGCAACTCAATATCCGGATTTTTACAATGCCAACATCCAGGGAAAACCGGTGATTGAGGTGATCCAAGATGAAAACTGGCTTCAGGGAGATTTTATAAAATCCGTTCAGCAGCGTGGAGCTGCCATCATCAAAGCCAGAGGAGCCTCCTCTGCTGCATCTGCTGCCAATGCGGTGATCGATACCATCCAACGCCTCAACACCCCAACCCCAGCAGGAGAATGGTTTAGTACTGCTATTCCAAGTGATGGAAGTTATGGCATCCCTGAAGGGATCTTGTTCAGTTACCCTGTCAGGAGCAAAGGCGACTATGATTATGAAATCGTCCAAACCCTTGAACTGAATGAATTTGGTCAGCAAAGAATTCAGACCACCCGGGAGGAACTGGAAATGGAAAAAGAGGCCGTCAGCGACCTTTTGGGTTGAGAAACCTTCAAACCTGAACCCGGCCTTTGGGCCGGGTAACTCTTCATTCTTCTTTCAACATCACCAAAATGAAAATTCACGAATACCAAGCCAAACAGGTCCTTTCACGTTATGGGGTCCCAGTCCCCCGTGGAAAAGTTGCAGAATCTGTGGAAGAAGCCGTGGAATCCGCACGGGAACTGGGTGGTGAGATCTGTGTGGTCAAGGCCCAGATCCATGCAGGAGGACGAGGGAAAGGAGGAGGAGTCAAGGTTTGTCGTGGACTGGATGAGGTAAGGGAAAGTGCGGAAAAAATCCTGGGCATGCAGCTTGTAACGAAACAAACTGGTCCTAAAGGACAAAAAGTCCTCAGGCTTCTTGTTGAAGAAGGCATGGAAATCGTCAAGGAACTGTATTGCTCGGTACTGGTTGATCGTACTCGACAATCGGTTGTGGTGCTTGCATCCACAGAAGGAGGAATGGACATTGAGGAAGTGGCTGCTTCCACTCCTGAAAAAATTCTCAAAACCTTTGCTGATCCTTCCCTGGGCCTGCTTCCCTATCAAGCCACCGAACTGGCATATGGTCTTGGAATCGATAAACTCAATCCTAAACTCATACGACAAACAGCCAAAACCTTCAGTTCGCTGTACCAAACCTTTGTACAGGAAGACTGCACATTGGTGGAAATCAATCCATTGGTATTGACGAGTGATGACCGTGTCGTAGCACTTGATGCCAAACTCAGCTTCGATGATAACGCTCTATTCAGACACTCGGAAAGCATGAAAATGCGGGACCCGGCAGAAGAAGACCCCCTTGAAGCAGAAGCCGGGGAATATGGACTCAATTACATCAAACTTGACGGTTCCATCGGTTGCATGGTGAATGGGGCTGGTTTGGCAATGGGGACGATGGATATCATCAAAACCTTCGGAGGAGAACCTGCAAATTTTCTGGATGTCGGTGGAACCGCAACCGAGGAAACAGTGGAGAAAGGCTTCCAGCTCATCAGCCAGGACCCAAATGTTCGATGCATCCTCATCAATATCTTCGGAGGTATCGTTCGTTGTGACATGGTCGCCACAGGAATTGTCGAAGCCTTCCGAAAAGTCAACCTGCAGATTCCAGTTGTGGTCCGCCTTGAGGGCACCAATGCCGAAGAAGCTCAAAAGATCATAGGATCCTCTGGATTTGGTGAACAACTTCAAATGGCTGACGGGCTTGGAGAAGCAGCAAAAATGGCCGTAGCATCGCTTGGCTGAAAATCAAAACGCCGAATTAAAAGATTCCTTAAGACGCCATTTGCATAGGATAAGCCGGCATCTACTATGCTGGCTTGTGGTACAAGGATAAGTTCCCCCCCTGGCTTTTTCTCAAGCTTTCAGCGCCTTGGCTGAAAATCCCTCCAGCCAGACAGAACCAGGCTTTTCAAAAATAAACCGCCCCTGCTGGTCTTCAAAGCTGTCCAGATGCAATTCCCAGTCAAATTCTGGTGGTATCAAGAATTCCACGGGACGTTCAAAACAATTCAGCAGGAACCGATACTGCTGTCCAGGATATTTGGGGTTCTTGACTTCCCAATGAAGGGTCCTCACGAAATTGTCCAGATTTTCATCTTCGCCCAAGGCATTGTACCAACGGTATTCGCTTTCAGAAGAAAACAGGAAAGCAAAATTATTCTTACGGAAACACGTCAAGCAGCTTACAAACTCCACAAGCTCCACGTTCTTGTTCGCGAGACTCCAATCTATCCAGGTCATTGGAGAATCATGACAGTAAGCGTTGTTATTGCCCTTTTGAGTACGCCCCATTTCATCACCCGCAGCCAGCATGGGAATTCCATTGGATACCTGAAGCAGGAAATGCATCAATCTGATTTTTCTACGGCGTATTTCTATAATTTTTTCATCTTCGGTCGGTCCCTCAAACCCGCAATTGAACGAATATTCAGAATTGTGCCCATCGCGGTTTTCTTCATCATTTAACTCGTTGCGCTTATTGTTGTAACTGACAAGGTCGTGGAGTGTCATCCCATCATGGGAAGTGATGTAATTGATGCTGCATTCCCTCCCTTTTTCAGTCGAACCGAAGGTTGCAGGACTTCCAAGAATGACTTCTTTCAATAGCCCCATCTGCCCTTCATCTCCTCTTACCGCTCGACGAACACTGTCCCTGAAAACATCATTCCACTCTGCACAATCAGCACTTTTTGATGGAATCCCAAGCCGGTAACCTCCAGTTGCATCCCAGGGTTCAACAATCAGCTTGATGCCAGACAGTCCTGGATCATTCTTCAATTCCCAAAATATTCCAGGACCGTCATGAAAATTTCCTTTTGCATCACGTTCCAAGACACTGGCGAGATCGAACCTGAACCCATCCACTCCAAGATTGTGTGCCCAATAAAAAAGTGAATCCTTAATCATTTTACGTGCACCCGGATAGGCACATTTGAAGGTATTCCCGCACCCGGAATAATTCAATAATTCACCCTGTTCATCCTGCAGGTACCAGTCTTCTCTCCCAAGTAATTTGAAATGCTCGGTTGGCCCAGAATCATCCATTTCTGCTGTATGATTGAAAACCACATCCAACCACACCTCAATCCCTGCCTCATGAAACGCATCCACCATCTGTCGGAATTCGTTTTCGGGATTTACAACATCCAGGGCATAGCTTTGCTTAGGAACTTGAAAAAGAAGTGGAGAATATCCCCAATAATTGAGAAGTGGTTCCCCTGTTTCAGGATTCGACAAGGGATTCTCGTTTTCATCAAAATCGAAAACAGGAAGTAGTTCAATAACGCTGACCCCAAGCTTCTGTAAGTGGGGTATTTTTTCGGCAAGGGCCTGAAATGTTCCTCTCGCAGCCCGATCTTCCACGCCAGAATCGGGGTGAATTGTCATGCCACGGACATGACATTCATAGATGATGCTTTCTTTCAGTTTTTTTGGGGGAACTGGAGTTAGTAAAGGAAGTTTTTCCTGTTTGATGATTGCCAGCCTGCGTAGCCCTTGAAAAACAGGGCCCTGCGGACGACTCATCAAATGGAGACTGAAAGTCTTAGAATCAATTTCAAAACAGACCGGTTTGTTCCATGATTCACCTCCGGTACAATTTCGAGTGAATGGATCGAGTACCCATCCCTTTTGTTGATCTTCCTTTTCTACCAGAATCGCATATGCGAGCCTTTGAGGAGAATTGCTTTTGGGCTCGAACTCCATCCGGAACCCCCACCAGTTTCCAAAGCAAAAAGTTTGACGGTCCAAAGAGACAAAAGTCAGGGGCTCGAACTGTAGTCCAGGATGAGCCGGTGCTTCCCATTCATAAAAAACATAAGTGAGACTCAACGCATCTCGAGCCTGGATCCCAAAGCTTAGCCGGTTTTCGTTCCAGCGTCCGCCGGGAAGAGCTTCAGGTTCAACAACGATTTGAGGAACGGATCCTGAGAAATGATTACACGCTTTTTTGGAGCTCATTGGCTTGCTCTAGTAAATACCCCAATGAAGAAAGGCTAACTGAATTTCTGAGAAGTTTCTGTGAATCACCAATAGGAAGACCTTTCGATGCTCCAGCATGAAGGATCCTCAGAAAAAGAGAAGAAGTTGTCAGTTGGACTTCTTTAACATTTCTTCCATGAAGGGTTCCAGTCCTGGTGCACAGGCGGAGAGAAAATTACCCTCGAAAAGTCCGTTATCTGCCAGAAAGTCACTGGTCCAACCTCCTGCAGTCCTCACCATAGAAATTGCTGCCAGGCAGTCCCAAGAGTTGATGAAACTTTCATAAAAACCGATATAACGTCCGCAAGCCACATAAGCCACCATCAAAGCACCAGAGCCCATTGATTCAAAATTACCCTGCTTATCAATAATGGCTTGGAGCACTCCAAGTGTTTTTTCAGGATCTGCTTTCCAGGAATAGCCTATGCCCACCACTCCATCCTGAAAGGTTTCTATTTTAGCAGCCTCCATTTGCGTCCCATTGATCCGCATGCCTGTTTCAGGATCTGCACTAAAAAGTTCGTCAGTACATGGTTGATAAATGACCCCTAAAGGGATCCTCCTGTCGGAAAGCACATAAGCAATCGACACACACCATTCCGGCATTCCTCTGCGGAAACAAGAAGTTCCGTCGATTGGGTCAACCACCCAGATGCCTGGTGCATCCATTTGATATTTTCCTGACTCTTCCCCCAGAAATCCATCTTGAGGAAACAGATCCAAGAGATATTCACGTATTCTTTTTTCTACTTCACGGTCTGCCTGGCTGACCCAATCCTGTGGGCCTTTCGATTCCCATTTCAAATGGTCTGGGTCCCTGAAATATTTCAGCGCCAACAACCCTGCTTCACGTGCGATCAACTGTGCCGCATGAAAACGTAGACGTATTTCGGAAGGATTCAGGATTAAATCCTTAATGGATGGATTGGAAGAAATTGGGATTCAGAATGCTTCGTCCCGATCAGAAAATGAGGATTCAGGAAGTCCCCTGGTTACTCCTTGCCAGCATTCTGGAACGATAGAAAAAGAATCCAATGATGCCAATGATAAACGGTACAGCCAGCATGTTGAGGACCGTCAGCATAGTACCTAGGCTTTCGATGTCCTGTCGCAGGACTTTTCTCACTTCTCGGAGTTTTTTACGGGTCTGGCGTTCCTCACTCCTGAAGCGTTTGATTTCTGCCTGCATTTCAGGAGGAAGGATCACTTCGGATTCTCCCTTTTTTCCAGCAGATTCCAGCAGATTGTCCAACTGTTTCTGAACGGCCTTCAGGGTATCCTGGAGGCGTGACTCTTCGTCCTGAAATTTCATCTGGGCTTTCACCTGCATCGCTTGAAGTCTGGTGAAAGGTCTGGATGATTGGCCTCGTGAACGGATGCTCATCAATGCTTCGTTTCCGGAAAGGTGTTCCACGGCATTCAGCATCAGGTTTAAATTATCATTGGCAGGCTGGATGATTCTCTGGCCAAGAAAATTCATCTTCTGAACAGAGAAATCGTCACTGATGAAATCAATATCACTAAAAATGATGATTGAAGTTGCTTCCTTGGCCTCGTTCAAGTGTTGATATTTCAATGGCTTTGGAGCCTCTCCTTGTTCTTCCCCCTCTTTTTTCTCTGCAGGTGGACGTCCTTCAGGGAAGGCCGTCTCAAATTTGCCTGATACCCTTGCTACCAGAGATTTGCTCTGATTGTCAGGCTTCAGGTCTCGACTGATTTGATCCGGCTGAACAAAGCGAAGCATGAAAGCATCTAGAATGCCGCTTTGATCCGAAAGGGAAAGTAAAGGAGTGAATTCATGGCTGCTGTCGTTGGCTTTGGAAAGCGCTCCAGCTTCCACAAAAAGCACGTTTTCCAGTTGTGATGTAACCGGATGAGACTGATCCAGTGCCTGGGCATTGAAGGACATCCACATCGGGAAACGCATCACTCCACTTCCTGTATTCACCGGAGTACCGAAGCTAGGATCTCCAGTGACTTTCGAGATATCATAATCGACCCCCCATTTCTGAAACAACTTCGGCATGCTGCTCGCGATTTGTGGTTGTCTCCCCATCTGGTTCATTGGAGAAGCCAAGTCGGCTCTTCCATTGGGATCGACCATGACAATTGTTTTTCCACCCCGCAGAACATACTGGTCAATTGCATAGAGTAGGCTATCTTTGAATTCTTTTGGATGCATCACCAGCAAAAGGCTGGTGTCATCTGAGATTTCCTCTGTGTCCAGTGGCAGATTCACGACCTCCATCGTTTTTTCCATTTCGCCCATAAAGGCCCATTTTTCGGGTGGCCTTTGTCCCGGAATCATGCCCCGTCCTCCACTTAAATTGAGTGTCGAGAGGATTCCGATCTTAGAACGTTGAGTCTGACTGACTCTGAAAATTGCCTGAGACAGATCGTATTCCAAAAACCTTTCCCGGCGCGGGTCGAAAAAAGGCAGGGTCATTTCCTGGTCCAGCATAAGGACCACGGCTCCGAAATAAAGCCTGCTTCCCTGGGGAAGGGTCGCCGCTTTGATTCCATATCGTTCAGCCCATTCTTCTTCTTCAGTATCCGGTTTGGGGTCGAAGATTTCGAGAGTGATATTTCCTGAAGAAAGGTTTTCATATTCTTGCAACACTTCGCGTACACGTTCCGCATAATTTTTAAGGTAGGGAGGAAGATCTTCGCTGCTGGAAGAGAAGTAGTACTTGATGCGAAGCGGATCTTTCAATTCAGAAAGGATACTTCGTGACCCATCCGAAATCGTGTAGAGCTTTTCTGCCGTCATGTCGGCACGCATCGGTAGGTAATAGACTACCACGTTGATTGCGATAAGGCAGACAAATAGGAGCAAGACACTCAGTGAAGAATAAGACCAATTGCGAGACATGGGACTAAATCAATCTGAATTAGAAATGAATTGGACCATTGATGCTTGGTTCAGGACGCTTTTTTGGATTCAAGAACCACCACGTTGGTCATCAGCATGAAAATGATGATTGAGAGGAAATAAACGATGTCTCGAAGATCCACCACACCCCTTCGAATCGCATCAAAATGCGTTGTAAAGCTAAACTGGCTTATGACGTCCGTGAGCCAAACCGGGAATATCGTATTCAATATTTCAGACAATACTCCCCAGCCTAATAGGACCAAAATCAGACAAATATTGACACTAAGGATAAAACTGATCACCTGGTTTTTGGTCAAAGCTGATGTGAAGCTTGTGATCGCCAGATACGCTCCTGCCATCAAAAAACTGCCAAGATATCCGGTGATGATTGGACCATTATCCGGAAAACCCAGATAATGAACGGTGATGATCATGGGAAATGTCAGGATCAGGGCCACTGCGATAAAAGCCCAGCCTGCCAGAAATTTCCCAAATACAGAAACACTGGTTCGAACCGGCAAGGTCAGCAGCAGTTCTCCGGTTCCCGAACGTCGTTCTTCGGCCCAAAGACGCATTCCCACTGCAGGGATCAAAAATAGATAAAGCCAGGGATGGAAAAGAAATGATACTTCCAGACTGGCCTGGTTCGAATCATAAAAATTCCCCAGCATAAACGTGCATCCCGCATTGGCAGCCAGGAAAATGATGATGAAAACATAGGCCACTGGTGATCGGAAATATGCCAGAAGTTCTCGCTTGAAAATCGGAAAGAGTCCTTTCATTTCAAAGTCCCTTTCTCAATTGCCAAGTGTCAGATTGCGGAACACTTCATCCAATCTTCCACGTTCAACAAAAAACTGTTCGATGACCATTTTTTTCTTCTTCAAAAATTGCTCTAGCTCACTGGAAATCGATTCCCGATCTTTGGGGAAAACCCTGACGGTCAGTGCTCCGCTGGGCATGTCCTCCAGGCGTTCCACCGAATAAACCTGTTCGAGCCCATTCAGGTCTTCCAAAAGAGCTTCGGCACTCTTTCCGGAAACACTGAGAGTGACTGCATTTCGGTAAATGGACTGGGACAAAAGTTCATCAGGAGTCCCCAGTCCAACCAAACGCCCTTCCGAAATGATCAGGGCCCTGGAGCAAACCGCCTCCACTTCTTCCAGGATATGGGTGGAAATGAGTATGGTTCGTTCTTCACTCATCCTTCGGATCAATTCCCGTACCTCATGCTTCTGGTTGGGATCAAGCCCATCAGTAGGTTCATCAAGGATCAACACAGGTGGATCATGAATGAGTGACTGGGCAAGGCACGTTCTCTGCCGAAAACCTTTGGACAGGGTATCGATGATTTGCTTACGCGCATCCTGGAGGGACGTTAGTTCCAGAACCCTGCCTACCTTGCGTCTTAATTCGGTTCCTGAAAATCCTCGGACTTCACCGATGAAGGTTAGAAATTCCTCCACCTGCATTTCGTTGTAAGACGGAGCACTTTCCGGCAAATAGCCAATCTGCTCCTGAACTTGAAGGGGTTGACTGTTGATGCTGAAACCGTTGACTTCTGCATTCCCGGAAGTTGGTGGCAGATAACAAGTAAGCATCTTCATCGTGGTTGATTTTCCAGCACCATTCGGGCCTAGAAACCCAAGTACCTCTCCACGTTGAACCTCAAATGAAATTTCATCCACGGCTTGAAACCGGCCGAACTGTTTACTCAGTGCTTCTACAACAATCATGAAGGCTATAGTTCAAGGTATTGAAATAAAACAATTTAATTTTATAGAAAGTTCATCCGATGATTTCAAGATCAAAGATGAAAATCTGGACAAAAGAAATATGAATCAAGGTGGAAAATTAGAAAATAGTCGAAGGGTTCAACCCAACCAGCGTTTGCGCCTACGGTAGTGTTTTACATCCCTGAAGTTGGCACGGCCTTCCGTACCAACACCTAAATAGAATTCCTTGACGTCTTCATTATTTTTCAAATCCTCAGCTTTACCGTCCATTACCACTCTTCCATTCTCAAGAATGTATCCATAGGTAGCATATCGCAGGGCAATGTTGGTGTTTTGCTCAGCTAACAAAAAACTTACCTCCTCATTCTGATTGAGGTTTTTGACGATATCATAAATTTCCTCTACCAACTGAGGTGCAAGACCCATTGAAGGCTCATCGAGTAGGATCATTTTAGGACGTGACATGAGTGCCCGTCCAATGGCCATCATCTGTTGTTCTCCTCCTGACGTGTAACCCGCCTGACTAGTGCGTCTTTCTTTCAAACGAGGGAAATAATCATAAACACGTTCAAGATCACTCTGAATGACAGATCTCCCGTCACTTCGGGTATAAGTCCCTGTCAGTAAATTCTCTTCAGTGGTCAGATGTTCAAACACATGTCGCCCTTCCATTACCTGGATGCAACCCCGTTTTACTAATTCATTGGGAGAAAGATCATGAACCTGAGTGCCATCAAATTCAATACTCCCCTTGGTCACTTCCCCGCGTTCCGCATGAAGCAGATTTGAAATGGCTTTGAGTGTCGTCGTCTTACCTGCACCATTGGCTCCCAGAAGGGCTACTATGCTGCCATTAGGCACTTCCAATGAGGTACCTTTCAGAACAAGGATTACATGGTCATATATGACCTCGATGTTGTTAACGCTTAACAATTCCTTGCCAAATGAAGTGCTTTGAAATCACAAGAAAAAGGGAGAGTTGATACAACTTCTCCCTTTTTAGTATACGGATTAAAAGATACTCAGGAACAGGGTATCGTCCTGTCGGGGACACTGTTTTTAGCTTTATAGCCGGCCGCTGCCTTTTCCAGCATCGGCCTTACCCGGTCCATGGAATTGATCCAACCGGAAACCCTTTCCCAGCTAGTGCCATTCCACTGCTGGATATAAACAGGTCCGTTGTTAGCATGGTCATCACAGGAAACTTTGATGGGATTGGTGAATCCAGGCAAACCAATTTCTGCCATTCTGGCTGAGGTAAGATGAAGATTTTCCATTCCCCATCTCATTTCTTCACCGTTGATAACCCTATTACCAAATTTACCCTGGGCGGTTCGGATAGCTTCAGCAATCAGTACGGAATTGAACACTCCTCTCATGTAGAGATTTTCTCCGACTCTAGAACGGCCCTTGACCTGGCTTTTTCCTTTATCAACGACATGCTTCAAAATATCCTGAGCAGCAGGATAGCCAGTTCCTATTCCATGGAAATTTGCCGATTTATATCCTTTGGCTGCTTTACCAGCTGGACGGACATCATCTTCTCCTCCAGACCACCAGACGCCAACGAATTTTTCCATATTGAATTTAATTCGTGTTGCTTCCTTAATGGCTGTAGGATTCATAGCACCCCAGCCCCACATGATCATCCAATCTGGTTTTTCTTTTCTTACTTTTAGCCAATGAGAAGATTGGTTCTGCATTTCTTTACCTGCAACAGCGATTTTAAACAGTTTAAAACCCAGTTCGCTTGAAAGTTGTTCAAATAATGGAATGGGTTCTCTACCATAACCCGATTCAAGGAAGATGAATCCAATTTTCTTACCCTTCAGATTACTCATTCCTCCTTCCTGGTAGCCGATATATCTTATGATGGCTGAAGCCTGATTCCAGTAGGTCGAGGGATAATTAAAAACCCATGGAAAGACACTTCCGTCTGCGGCAGCTGATAGGCCATAACCCATGGAGTGTACGGGGATTTTATCCACAGGCGACTTTGGAATTAATTGAAGTGTGATTCCAGTGGAGAAAGGGTTAATTACAACAGGATTTTTCGGTTTTACTTTTTCATAACACTCAACCCCTTTATTAGTTTTATATCCCGTCTCACATTCTTCAATAATGAGTGGGACGCCCCCTATACCTCCGTCTCTTTCATTCAGCATGGCTAAATAATCATGCATCCCATTCGCAATGGGTATCCCACCTCCAGCATATGCTCCTGTCCTGTATGTAAATAGCGGCACATAAATCCCTTTTGCCGCCATAATATTTTGAGACAGCCATATACATGTTATGGCTGAAGCAATTAGAGTAAGGAAAAATTTCTTTTTCATAACAACTCCTTCAATATAAATTACAATTAAGATGAAACAAGATCCATTTTACTGGATAGTATTTCACTTGAGTCAGAACAACTCTGACTCTCCACGAGGTTGGTTCCGCTATGAATATATTAATAGGGGAATGGCCAAACCCGAAGTTTCTCCCTCACAATAGCCCATATTCTAGCTAATCCGTGAGGTTCAAAAATCAGAAAAATTACGATTAGTGCGCCTAAAATCATAAAATTAAAGTGCTCAACGGTTGCTGCATTAATTGGAATTCCTAAAATTAACGGGAGGTTCGTAATTAAAATAGGAATAAGAACAATGAAAGCTGCTCCTAAAAATGCCCCAGAAATGCTCCCTAGTCCACCAATAATTACCATGAATAATATTTCAAAGGACATGTTAATATCAAACACTTCCACTTCAGCAGAGCCTAGATAGGTAAATACGAACAAAGCACCTGCCACTCCAGCATAATAAGAGCTGATAGCGAATGCCATAAGTTTCGTAGGCAATGGTTGAATTCCAATCAATTCAGCTGCTATATCCATGTCACGAATAGCCATCCAGGCCCGACCAATTCGTCCCCTTACAATGTTTACGGCCACTAATGCTAATATAGATACGATACATAATACTACCATGTATCGTGCCTGAGTGGTTGCAGTTGGCCCTGTCACAATAATATTAAAAATATTTCTCACTGGGACTTCAATCGCTCCTGAGTCATTGTAATTATAAAACCACCCCACTCTTCCAAAAAGCCATTCAAAGAAAAACTGTGCTGCCAAAGTTGCCACTGCGAGATAAAACCCCTTGATTCTGAGTGAGGGCAGACCAAATATTATTCCTACACCAGCTGCAAACAAACCCGAAGTAAAAATTATAATAATAACATTAACTTCTGGAAATGAGGTTACTAATTTATAGCATGCATAAGCTCCCACTGCCATAAAACCTCCAGTACCCAAAGACAGTTGCCCAGCATATCCTGTTAAAAAATTAAGCCCTAGTGCAGATAAAGATAATATTAGAAAAGGGATTAAAATGGCTTGAAGCCAATAATCATTCGCAATTAGAGGCACAACAACAAAAGATAAAAACAAAATGAATAATATTCCCCTGCGGTCCTGTTTGATTGGAAATAATTCATGATCTCCAACATAGGTTGACTTAAATTGTCCTGCTTCTCGATAAAACATTTTTAATTATTTTAACTTAAATCCTTTCAATAATTTTCTCTCCAAATAACCCCTGAGGCCTGAA
>NYUB01000148.1 GCA_002683785.1 Deltaproteobacteria bacterium | reverse complement strand
TCGAAAAAAATCCATTTCTAAGACCGGGAATCCTATAAAATCTCAATCCAGCTGGATTTCGATGGGTTTGAGTTCTTACGGGGTCATCAAAATTGATTTAGAAATGTTGATGAAATTGATGACACTATCGAGGGAGGTGTTTTCAAGCAGGCCATGGTTGAGGTTAAGAATATGCCTTTTGCCATGGGTTTGTTTCAGGCAGTTTTCGGTTGCCTCCCGGATGGTTTCTGAGTTGCCTTGTGCAAGGATACGGTTATCGACATTTCCCTGGAAAATTAACTCTGGAAATTTGCTTATAGCCTGATTGAGATCTACTACAGAACCAACGCTCAGGGCTGCAGCACCGCTTGAGGCCATTAAATCAAGGTCTGAAAATTCCTTGGCAAAAAGGATGGAAGGTATTTCCCTTTTGAGGGAACGGAATATTTTTTCATGGCATGGTTGGGCCCAACGCTGATAGAAGGGCTTGGGCATGGAATTCGCGAAGGATTCAAAAAGCTGAACAGCATTTGCACCGCACTCGATTTGGTAATTCAAATAGTCAATCGTGACGGATGTTAATTTATCCAGCAAAGGCTGGGTGAAGTGGGGCTGATCATCCATGAATTGAATGAGATCCCCCATTTTTTGATTCGGGCTTTTTCCAGCAATCATGAACAAAGCCAAGGTGACTGGTGCTCCTGCAAAACCCAGCAAGGGTAGACTGCCTCCAAGTTCGGATTTGAGTCCAGAAAGGATGCGTCCAACATTTTTCAGATCTTTGACAGGATGTGGGATTTTCAGTTGATGTACCCTTTCTAGGTCGGTGATAGGTTCTTCCAGAACCGGTCCAGGATTAAAATGGAATCCTGCACCCATTGGTTCAAGGGGAGTAAGGATGTCCTGAAACATGATGATTGCATCGACTCCGAATCGGCGTGGCAGCAGAGAGATTTTTATCGACATGTCCACATCCCGGAAAAGCTCTTCCAGAGGCCTTCCGTCTTCCTGTCGAAGACGTCGATATTCAGGATCACAACGGCCCGCCTGACGCATCATCCAGACAGGAACCCGTTCAACGGGTTGGTGGTTGAAAACCCTTGCGATCAGATCGTTTTCAAGTTTTGGAAAGTGGAAATGTTTTTTAGCATTCATTCTGGTTCATCCATCAATCAGAGCTATCATGTTTCAAAACGGTTCGATGTTGACTGTGCGAAGGCCTTGATTGACCATGAAGGTTAAGATTTGTAAAGCAAGACGATTTCATTTTCCTGTTTATGAAACCATCCAAAATTAATTGTCTCAAATGTGATGATAGCGGAGTCAGGCTCAGTATATTGTCTCGAAGAAGATACGCTCAAGCAGGCTTCTGCGATTGTGTCAAAACTCCCTGTCCTACATGTAAAGGAAGTGGATTCCTGCTGGAAAATGATGAGTTGCAACGTGAAATAGCCATTACTTGTCCAGAATGCGAAGAGCGTGAACGTCGGATCCAGCTCTACAACAGTGCCAGGGTTCCGAAACGTTTTGTCAATAGTCGGCTCCAGGAAAGCCACCGTGATGAAAATAATGAAAACGTTTTCGAATTACTCAAACTGATCTTGCGCAACCTTCCGGATTTTCTGCATGGGTTGGATCTGCAAAGACCCGGTGACGAATTGTTCAAGGGAATGGTGCTGATGGGCCCTCCAGGAACCGGAAAAACCCATCTGATGACAGGATTCACCTTCCAGTGTTCCGTCATTCTCGGGATTTCCTGTGTTTTCCAGGGTTTTTCGGAACTGCTATCTGAATTGCGCCAGGGGTATTCCGATGGAAAGTCCGATGTTGAAATTATTGAACCTCACCTAAGAACAGAACTATTGATCATCGATGATTTAGGCAAAGGTCGTAACACGGACTGGGAGCTTGGCATCCTAGATACATTGATTTCCGAACGCTATAACCGGAACCAACTCATCATGGCCACCACCAACTTCACGGAAAAAGAGGAAACCACCCTCTCCGAAAGGGTTTTGGCAGGGGATAAGTCAGATAAAGATCAATACATCAATGACACCATCCGCAAGCGTGTGGGTGAAAGAATCTACTCCAGACTTCAGGAAATGTGCTACTTCGAAAACTTGAGCGGGCCGGACCGCAGAACTGAGGAGGTTTAATGAAGTCAGCAAATCCTCTCAGGAAAGACCACAGGTTTCTTGAAGACCGAACATCAGGTTCATATTCTGGATGGCCTGACCCGAGGCGCCTTTGACGAGGTTGTCGATGCTCGTTTGAACCAGCCATTGGCACCCGCTCGAATCAGATGCCCAACCGATTGCACAGCGGTTCGAATGCACTGTGGAGCGAAGATCGGGAAGTTGACCTTCAGGCATGATCTGGATGAAGGGATTTTCTTCAGCAAAAGCATCGAATCGTTTCCTCACTTCGGATTCGCTGATTCGGTGTCTGAAATGGAGATAAATCCCTGATAGGATGCCCCGACTCAAAGGAAGAAGGTATGGAGTAAAGACCGGTTCCCCAAGTTTTTTGGATTCAAAGGGACTGAGTTCTTCTAAATACTGAGTGATTTCAGGTTGATGCTGGTGTTTAAATGGCTTGTAGGCTTTAAAATTCTCATTGACCTCCACGTAATTTGTTGCATCATCCTCAACCCTTCCACCTGCTCCGCTGACCCCGGACTTGGCGTCAATGATCGGTGGTCTGTCGAGTTCTTCGAGTAGGTCTGCAAAGGGGAGGATGCCCAGAAGGGTTCCGGTTGGGTAACAGCCCGGATTGGCGACCAAACGGGCACTTCCGATTGATGAGCGAAAATATTCGGGCAATCCAAAAACTGCTTCTTTCAGCAGTTCTGGAGAGCTATGCTTAAGTCCATAACTTTCTTCAAAAACCGGAATTTCCCGGATTCGATACACCCCTGAAAGGTCGATTACCCTTAGGCCCTGTTCTACCAACTTTGGGGCATTTTCAAGACTGGCCCGGTTGGGTATGGCAAGAAACACGACATCACAGTCTGATAGTTCCTCATCATGCCCACTGAAGCTTAGATGCTGTTTCGGAAGAAACGGAAAAGTTTGATGGATGTCTTGGCCCTGAAATTTGGTGCTGGTCGCAACCTTCACTTCGGCGTCTGGATGATCTGCAAGCCAGTAGAGTAGTTCCTGACCCGAAAGGCCTGCAGCGCCTATGATTCCGACTTGAATCATAAACTCAGCACATCCTGATATTGTTCAGCACTGAAACCCACCAGAAAATCCTTACCAATTTTCCAAGTTGGTGCGCGTAGATTTCCACTGGGCCCAATAACGGTTTTAAGGATCTCTTCGCGGTTGTCTGTTTGAGGGTTCCAGCGAATCGTCTTTTTTCCTTTGGCGACATGCACCGATTTCGCATTCTGGATCATATCCCAGGCTTTATCTGCATCAATTTTTTCTTTGGATGCGTATATTTTTTCTGATATTGATATTTGATTTGCGTCAAGAAACTCTTGCGCTCGCTTGCAGGTGTTTCAACCGTTTCGGAAATAACCCCAGTCTATCTTATTACCCATAATTGCTCCTTGAAATGATGAAAATTTGTTTCACTTTATCGTTTCATTGATTCAGACTCAATTCCTTTGCGTTTCTACCATAGCATTTTTAGATGATCTTTATTCAGGTTTTATGGATCTTTTGAAAGAATATATATAAATCCAAATTTTCAAGGAATGCCCTTAAGATTTCATCCTTTTTCATCGAAATGTTTAAATTCTTGATCTCTGCTGAAACAAACCCATGAAAAAAAATAGTCTCAGCCTCTCACTTCCGGAGTGGGTCCATGATTTCCTGGAGAAATATGAGTTTCCCCTGGTAAGCCCTGAAGAAAGGATGCGTTTTGTACTCGACTTGACCCTGCAAAACATTGAGCGAGCAACAGGAGGACCCTTTGGCGCTGCGGTTTTTGAGAGGAATTCTGGAAAACTCGTTTCTGTCGGGGTGAATGTGGTCATGGAACAAAATTGTTCAGCAGCCCATGCGGAAATGATGGCAATCATGCTGGCGCAGCAGGAACTGGGAACCCATGATCTAGGCATTTCGGAACTGCCTGAACTGCAATTGGTGACCAGCGGGAAGATGTGTGCCATGTGTTTAGGCAGTGTCGTCTGGTCCGGAATCCGTGAGGTAGTTGCTTCCGCACAGCCGGAGGATGTGGAGAACATTGTAGGATTCGATGAGGGTCCTGCTCCCACCGACTATGATCAGCAGCTAGAAAAACGGGGAATCAGTATCATTCCCTCCTTCCTCCGGAAAGAAGGATGCGCGGTTCTACAGAGGTATGTGGATCTGGGAGGCGTAGTTTACAATCCATCCAGAAGCGCCTGAATGTTGGATTCAGTTGATCTGAATTCCAAATTTTTCACGCCTCAGGCGATCCTTGGCAGGAGTGTTAGCTTTTTCAAGTTCATCTTTGGAAAAGATTCGATGTTTCATCATAATGGCTTCTAGCACAGCTTCCTCGAGGTTATTCATCTCCCAGATCGGATGCTCAAAATCTTTACTGTTTTTGAGGTTTTTAAGGGACTGAACCTTCCATCCCAGAAATTGTTTTTTCTGGTTCTTGATGCTGAAGAGGCATCGAAGTAGGTATAAACGCTGCCATTCAGGGATCCATACACCTGACTGGAAAACCGCCTGTCCAAATCCCGTTTTCGGCAGGGGGAAAAGCTCTGGAGCGCAGAATCCGTATTCAAAAGTGTTTCCTTCTACACAGACCAGTCCCAAAATATTTTTGATTTCCCATGGAAACATTGAGAAAAGGCTACTAAGTGGAGACGGGTCGAATTCCTCCGAATTCGCATGATCCAGATTTGTTAGGACCGTGATTCTTCCCTTATCTAGATCGTCTGCCAGGATGCGTATGATTTGATAAGCTTCCTCATCTGATTGTTCATGGGTGGAATTTCTTATTTCCGTCCAATCTTTTGCATCGAAAAGCTTGTTAAAATCTCCAGTTAACTTTTCCATGATCTCTTGTCTGGAATTTGCGCAGACATATAGAAATGAGCGTTTGCCGCCCTCCAGTCGAATGATTTTGAAAACCTGTTTGTTTCTCAGTGTGAGAATTTTTTTCCATCCTGGTGGTCTTTCGCGCAGCCACTGCCTCAGCGGTTTGATTTTTTTCCATTCATCATAAACCGGTTGCGCCTCGAGGCTTAACTCACTGCGTGCGGGTTTGAGCTGATTTTCCTGCAACACCAGGGGCAGGAACAGATCAGGGATCTGAAAAGGGGCAAGTATTTGCCTTAAATCCCAGATCAGGGAAGCTTCATCCAGAAATGGAACTGAGGATGGATCATCCGTTTCATTGAATTTCAAAAAAGCAACAGGACGCTGTCCATATTCCAAATCCTGAACCGGAACCACGATGGCCTGCAATATTCCTGGAAATTCCATCAGCCTTTCTTCAATTTCCTGAGGGTGGATGTTTTCTCCTCCTGAAATGAACATGCTGTCCTTACGTCCTTTCATTTTCAACAATGGTTCGGATCCTGGGTTTCCAATCCATTGGCCTAGATCACCACTGGCAAACCACCCTTCCGCATCAAAAGGCTTTTTCAGTTTCAGCTCTCCGGAATCGGACGAATCGGGCTCGATTTCAAGATAACCCAGGAATCGTGTTTGACCACGAACCATGATTTCTCCATCTTCTGCCAATCTGACTTCCCGATAGGGAAGAACCCCTCCGCAGGCAGTCCAGGTTTGATGGATCCGTTTCGGTCTCGCGGTTGCGACCTGCGAGGACATTTCCGTCGATCCGTAACTTGTCATCAGTCGCAGTCCCAAGCTTTGGGCACGTCCAATCAACTGTGAAGACTGGGCCGCACCACCGAGAAGGATCAGTTTCAGGGGTTTCAGTAGAAACACATTTTCCTGATCGATCATCCTTTGAAGCTGAGTTGGAACCAAGGAAAGATGAGTGATCGAATGCTGCCGAAGCTGGTCTTCCCATGATTGTTTTGATGCAGGAATCACCATGGTTGCCCCGGAAAGAAGACAACGGAACATGACTCCCAGTCCCCCGACGTGAAAGAGCGGTATAGAGAGCAGCCAACGGTCTCCGGGGATCAGTTTCATCTGCTGGTTCGCTCCCAGTGCGCTGAAGCAAAAATTTGCCAGGGAAAGTACGGCTCCTTTCGGAAGTCCAGTGCTGCCGGAAGTGAAAATGATGGAAGCTGGTTCCTGCGGTTGCAGGATCTTGAAATCAAAAGGTATTTTACTGGAAACGACATTCTGCAATGGGTCCGGTTCCATCACTCGGATTTCATGAGGAACTTCCTGGAACCTTTCTTTGGAGGTTAATAACAATCGGCTTCCACAGCCTTTCATCAATGGCCAGACCCTTTCTTTCGGTAATGAAGGATTAACAGGAACAGCAACTGATTTACGCATCCACAAAGCCCAAAGAGCGCTGATCAGAAAGAATTGATCGTTGCTGCATAAGAACACCCGTTCACCGGGCTCTGTATCCAGTATTTCTAAAAACGAAGCTGCGGTTTTGAAGAACTCGGAATAACTCAGGCTGGAATCAGTAGTTTTAATCAAAACCCGGTCAGACCATTGGTTGAGAACGGTTTCAATCAGTTCTTCCGATACTTCCATCTCAGGTTTCCTCATTAGCTTGAATACCCGATGTTTAGGTTGATCTGAAAATCTTTGAGCAAATCGGTATCCAGTCTTCCAGAAGCTATTTTTTCAGCGTTAAGGCATAAAAAACGGGGCCAGTCTTGAGATATAGAATAGTGCCCCTTGGTAAGTTGAAAGGGAGGATCGATCAAATTGGCCTTAATATTTTGGAACGTGTCCAGTCCTGCTGGAGTTGGGGCAGGAACCATCGAGGCATTCATGCAGGCGATCCAGTTGAGTCCCATGCCGCTTTCCAAACAATTGCTGAAAGTGACATTGAGTTTTTTCTGTAAAGCCCAGTCAACCCATTTTTGGCAGCTTTTCCAGCCTCCCAGCCTCGAAGGTTTGAGGACCACGGCTTTGATATTTGTTGTAGGAAGGAAATCAGGATTTCCAGTTTCATAAACGCTTTCATCCAGAGCCAAAGGCAGTTCCGATTTTTCTGAAAAGGAGGCAAGCTGCTCCGGATTTTTCAGGGGTTCTTCACAGTATTCAACCTCTGCATGCTCAATGGCTGAAGCAAACTTGAGTGCTTCTTCCAAAGTCCATGCGCGGTTTGCGTCCAGCCTCAGCGAGATGTGATGGGCCAGATGTTTTTTCAGAGTCAGCACCCTATTGATTTCTTCTTCGATGGGTTTGACACCGACTTTCATTTTGACTGCCTTGAAGCCCGATTGTCTCTGATGCTGAGCAAATTCATCGATGTTTTCAACATCTGAAGTCATCAGTGCATTGACCGGCAAAGCTGAAAGGTTTTTTGGAATGAGTTTTTGGTGGTGAAATTTGGCAAGGTAGACATTCCACGCCATTTCCAGTCCGAAGCGGATGGAGGGAAATTCAGGAGATAAAACCTCTTTCCCTTCAAGTATGCTCAACAGGGTCCTTTCAGCATCTTCCAGGTTTTCCTGGTGAACTCCCTCCAGTGGTGCGATTTCCCCTTCACCACATTTTTGCTGAGTGTCTAGGATTTGCAGAACCAGTCCTTCCCGGAAAGTCAGGTTTCTTCCCAGCATCCGCATCGGACGGGTGAAGGGAAGCCGGTAGCGGTAAATGTTCCAGCTTAAGGGTTCCATGAAGATTAACCGATCAGCCAGCCTGCTGAAAAAAGAACGCTGAAAATCATCAGGACTTTTCCGGTTTTGGCCAGGGTTTCATTGAGCACTGCACCAGAGTCACCAGAGATGACAACCCTCATTGCGGGTAAAGCCGGGAGCAAGGCCAAGGATGCTGCCAGTGAGAACCAGTGATGCTTTTGCAAATACACCAAAAGCAGGGGGATACAGAGAGCTCCAAAGATGCAGATGATGTATTCGATTCTTGCGAATCGGGAACCGAAGCGTACCGCGAGGGTTCTTTTTCGGGCTTTGAGATCGGTAGGGATGTCACGAAGATTATTGACGGCAAGCAGGGCTGTTGAAAGCAGTCCGGGTGCAAGTCCGGCAATGAAGACTTCGGATGAGAATTCCAGGGCCTGAACATAATAAGTGCCCAAGGTGGCGACCGGTCCAAAAAAGATCAGAACAAACACTTCACCCAGTCCATGATAGGCCAATGGATAAGGTCCTCCTGTATAAAGGATGCCGAAAATGATCGATAAAATTCCGATCAGAACGATTGGCCAGCCACCTCGCCATACGAGAAATAGCCCAATCAGGACAGCGGATGCGAAAACCAACAGGCTGCTTCTTAAGATGATCCGGGGACTGATCCAGCCGGCCTGAGTCGCACGAACCGGACCAAGCCTTTCTTCAGTGTCGGCTCCCTTGATGTAATCAAAATAATCATTCGACAAGTTGGTTCCGATCTGGATCAGAAGGGCTCCGACGAGAGCTGCGATGGCCGAGAGCATATGCCCTTTACCGGATTCGAAGGCCATCGCGGTTCCTATCAGCACAGGAGCTGCTCCTGCCCCAAGAGTTTTTGGCCGTAATGCCAACATCCAGGATTTCCAGAGAGGGATGCTGGAAGTTGGATCAGTTGATTGATTTTGAGAAGCCACCACCTGAGGGATCTTGAAGATCAAGGATGGCGGGTGAAGCGGCTGAAATCTGGGGGACGTTTTTCAAGGTAGGCGTTTCGTCCTTCCTGACCTTCTTCGGACATGTAAAAAAGCATTGTCGCATTTCCTGCAAGTTCCTGAAGACCTGCTTGTCCGTCGCAATCAGCATTCATCGCGGCTTTCAAACACCGGAGTGCGACCGGGGACATACGCAACATCTCCCTGCACCACTGGATCGTTTCCTCTTCAAGCTGAGCCAATGGAACGACGGTGTTCACCAAACCCATCTCAAGTGCCTGGCGTGCATCGTATTGTCGACATAGGAACCAGATTTCACGGGCTTTTTTCTGGCCGACGATTCGTGCAAGGTAACTGGAACCATAACCTCCATCAAAAGAACCGACTTTGGGACCGGTTTGACCGAAAATGGCATTATCTGCAGCAATGCTGAGATCGCACATCACATGGAGTACGTGCCCTCCGCCAATGGCATAGCCAGCCACCATCGCTACCACCGGTTTGGGGCAGTTGCGAATTTGTCTCTGGAAATCAAGCACATTGAGCCTGAGATGACCCGTTCCGGAATCCTGATATCCCGCATCTCCTCGGATACGCTGGTCGCCTCCGGAGCAAAAAGCCTTGTCGCCCGCACCAGTCAGGATGATTACCCCAATTTCAGAGTCCTCTCGGGCATCCTCAAGAGCCTGCTGCATTTCTTTCACTGTCAGTGGTCTGAAAGCATTACGCACTTCAGGGCGGTTGATTGTGATCTTAGCAATGCCTTCTGCAGATTTTTCGTAAATGATGTCTTCAAAATCCGGGGCTTTATTCCAGTATTGTTCTTTCATAATGATTAGAGGTCTGAGGATTCATGCTCTAGGATCCTGCACTTGATATGTGTTTGTGAGAAGAAACTCGGTCCATTTTTTTTGCAAACGAACATTGTCTTCTTTCACGGTTTTTAATTCGATGATGCAGGATGTGTTGGAACCCACCCGTTCCAGGTAGATTGTTTGAAATTCTTCCATCGAATGAGGCTTAAAATAAGGCATTCCGAACATTTTAGCGGCTTCTTCGAATTCTAGCGAGTGCGGTGTAGAAAAATAGGTTTCAAAAATATCCTGGTGTTCTGAAACGGGTAAAAAAGAAAAAATGCCTCCACCCTGGTTGTTGAGAACGATCAGCACAACGGGCTGAGAGCTTTCCGCAATCAGCTGAATCGAATTCAAATCATGTAAAAGCGAGAGATCTCCGAGCAAGAGTGTCAAAGGCCGGTCAAGGCCCTTGGCGTATCCGGTTGCAGAAGCAACCAGGCCGTCAATGCCACTGGCCCCACGATTGAGTCCTACCGACACAGTAGATCCGTTTCCACTTCCATAAAAATCGACTTCCCTGACTGGAAGGCTGTTGCCGAGAAAAAGCGCATGAGTATCGGGGATGATTTCTGTCAGTTTCTGAGTCAACGACATTTCCGAAATTCCAATCTGTTTTGAAATAAACTCGTCCATGAGTATTTCAATCCTTTCCGATTCAGCCAGCCAATGCCCGGTCCATTCAGAATTTTTTCGGTTTCCGAGCCATGGAAGCATCAGTTTGCAGAATTCATGCAGAGATGTTTCAAAAACGTTTCGGAAACGATGGGTAGGGTCCAGTCTTGAAGAACCCTGCTTGATCCAGAGCAAATCTTCTGCAGGAAGGGTTTCCATGACGCTGAGCCATCGTTTGGAAGTAGGAGCAAAACCCAAGTGAAGAATTTTTTGCGGAAGATGTGTTGTAAAAAAATCTTGGTCTAACAAAAGTTGGTCGAAATATGTGATCCGGTTTGGCGTTCCAGATCCAAGACGCAGGCCGGAGGAAATGTCTGCAAAGACAGGCCATTTCAGTATTCCTGCAAATTTTTTAACCGATTGATAGGCGTTGGAAGGAATGCGTCCAATACTGAGGATTCCCTTTTCTGGAAGATTCTGTGCTAGCTCCCGAAGAACTTTTTCGTCTGTTCCGATCTTGGGTGTTGCATGTCTTATCCAGGGAATTTTTTCTTTCTTCCAAATTTGCAGGTCTGGGTCAACAGCAACTTCATCCAGATTCTGGTTTTGCTGCAAGAGAAACGGTTCCCGGAAAGGGAGGTTGAGGTGGACAGGACCAGGAAGCGGGTGGTGGGCAAGATGAACAGCCTGATCGACGCAGGATAGCAGGGTACTCCCTGAGGGTTCAGGCCCGGGACATCCGGGATCAAAAAACCACCGAACATGAGAGCCGAAAAGTTGATTTTGATTGATGCTTTGGTTGGCTCCTGTCTGCTGCAGTTCTGGGGGACGGTCCGCTGTTAGAATCAACATTGGAATTTGCTCAACTGAGGCCTCAACGACCGCTGGTAGGAAATTGGCAGCTGCTGTTCCTGAAGTGCAGATCAATACCCCTGCAAGGCCGGTTGCACGGGTGTATCCCAGGGCATAGTAGGCTGAGGCACGTTCATCATAGATGAGCTTGATCTCTGCTTCAGGGTTTCTGGCTGCCGCTATTGTAAGGGGGGTGGAACGGGAACCAGGAGAAATGCAAAAGAGCCGCAAACCGCAACGGATCAGTTCCTCAACGATCCAATTACCCCAAAGTGTATTCCAGGATGCGGCGTTGCCGCTCACACTGGCTCCAAAATTGATTCCCAGTTGCGAAGTTTTGCATTGATTTCCTCCCATTCGGAATCTGGATTGGAACCTTGAACAATTCCTGCACCGGTAAAAATCCTCAAAGTTTGATGATCCATCAGGGCAGAACGGATAGCGACAGCAAACTCGGCTCCGTTTTTGCTGAACCAACCTACGGGTCCTGCGTACCATCCACGATCGAATTTCTCCAATTGCTCAATCCGTGACCGAGCTTCTTCGTCTGGAATTCCACAGACGGCAGGGGTTGGATGAATGGCTGTCAACAAAGCGGCTTCTCCATGTTCCGGATGCAAATGACCTTCAACACGGCTTTGAAGATGCTGAACATGTCTTAATTTAAGTATTTCCCGGTAAGATTGCCTTGTTGTCTTGTCACATAACTGGCTGAGCAAGTTTTCGATTCTTTCCAGCACAAGTTCGTGTTCTCGAACTTCTTTTTGGGATTGAAGTAGTTCCATGGCAAGTTTTTTGTCCTCCCCAGGACCTAGTCCACGTGGGCGTGTGCTTGCCACGGCTTCTGTTTCTATTTTTCTCAACTGCCTACGGTATAGGCGTTCCGGGCTGATGCCTAACCAGGCATGATCTATGTCTATCTGGAAACAAAATTGATAAGCATGTGGTGCCCGATCTCTTAAATTAAGAAGGATCTGCAGAGGATCGTAAGCCATTTGCATTTGATATTCTGCTTTCCTGGCGAGAACAATCTTTTGCAGTGAACCAGAATGAATTTCAGAGAGTGCTTGATTGACATTGTCGCACCATTTTTCATAACCGGGGTTTTGGCTTTTGTTGAGGTAATGGAAGGTTGACCCGGAAGAATCTGTGGAACGTGCTTCTGTTAATCCTGAAAGTAGTTTTTTCAGTTCCTGCATTCGTCGGGTATCACCAAGCTCTGCAAGATTCACATTACAGGCCAGCCGGGTTCCTTCCTTGGTACTGATCAGTTCGATCTCAGGAATGATAAAACGGGAATGTTTCCATGAATGCCATTCTTCTGAAACGGAGCCTGAAGAAAGATTGAACCGCATTCCTCCAAAAATCCTGACACCTTCCGAAGAGCTGGAAAGCAGTCGACGGAGTCGCTGCAACATCAGCTCGCTGGAGTTTCCATGATCGCTTTCAAAAACCAGGGTTTCTCCAATGCCTGCAATATTTTCTTCTCCATCTCGTCCTCTCCAAAAAGTTTTTTTATCAGCTTTTTGAGAGTGCAACCAAAGCAGTGGATCCTGCATTGAAGTATAAGCTTCAATCCGTTTTATTCCTTCTCCACCCAACGATTTTCTTTGTTGGGTTTGCATCAGCAAATCCAACTGCTCAATGATCTTGTTGGATGCTTTGGCCAAAGAAGGAAGTTCTTCTGTGTTTTTGAATTGAGGAGAAGCGAGCATAGGATTGATCAAAAAAACAAAGTTCCAAAATCAGGAAGAGTCATATTGAGCTTAAATTATTGATATAAATTGATAATTTAAAATAACCATTTCTTCTGTTCTTGTAAGAAAATCAGCCTTGCAGGTGGATACATTATTGATCTCTTCTAAAAACACTAACTAAAACCGATAATCGGGTCAATTGGCACTCTCAGCATGCCTTCAGGTGTTTGCAGCTTTATAGGCAACATGAACCGTGGATGCGCCAAAAACGAAGTCAAACACATCCACTTGGTGAAACCCTACATCAAGAAGGATTCTCTTTAGATTTTCTTGGTCTGGATATTCCAGGGATGAGTGCGGAAGATAGTCAAACATTTCCTGCCCGGGCATCAACCATTTTCCAATTAAGGGTACGATTTTGAAAAAATAAAACTGGTTCAATTCTGCAATCACCGGCAATCCTACTTTTCCAACATCCAGACTGATCAGAACTCCGGAAGGTTTGAGCATGGAGAGAATATTTTTCAGACATACTTGAAGATCTAATACATTTCGCAGTCCATAACCCACAGTCACTGCGTCAAAATGGTTTTCGGGAAAGGGAGGCGCCATGGCATCTCCTCGCAAATATCTTAAAGTATCGCGGGATTTTTTCTGATTTTCGCGGGCCAAAGCCAGCATCTCTGATGAAAAATCGAGGGCTGTTACCGATGCCTGTGGTTGATATTTTAAGACAGCACGACCGATGTCACCTGTCCCGGTGCAAAGGTCTAAGCACTTTTCTCCGGGAGCCAAACCAGTTTTCTTTGCAACAAATTTTTTCCAGTAACGATGCATTCCAAATGTAATCAGATCATTGAACAGATCATATTTCTTAGCTATTTCGTCGAATTTTTTTTTCTACATATCCGGATTTTTCTTTTTCTTCCGGAAGTTTGTAATCAATTGATTCTGATAGCATTAATGGATTCATGATCAAATTTTAAAATCCTCTACCAGGAGGCCAAAGTGATTGCCCCAAATCGAGTCGGTAGTAGCTTCCAAGACAACGTATCTTTTCGATATTTTGATAAACTTTTTTAATCGCATCGGTTAAATTTTCAGAAAATGCGTTGACATCACAAACGCGGTGCCCCATGTCTAAATTCTGGTGTGATGCCATGCAAAGACTTTCATTTTCTAAATCGACTTCATTCCACCATAAATCACAATCCAAGGGGGTTTTCACATCAACTGGAAGACTGGGAATGAATGGCACTACAAAGGGGTATCCCTGACCAGCCAAGGTCAGGGTGCAGCCATAATTATGACCACTATTCCATTTTATAGAAGGTTTTCGATTTTCCACTAAATCGATCATATTTGTTAAGGGATCTTCTAACATTCTCAGCATCAATGCTGCTGTTGTGACACCAAGTCTTATATTGTATTCGATCGCATGCCATTTTCCTTCCTTTTGAATTGCTGTGACTTGAAGTGGACCACGAAAACCTGTCTCTAAAAACCATGGTTTGAGCGGAAGAATTAATTGTTCTGCAAGTCCGTATTGATCATCCGGATCAGTTTGGGCAATTCCACCAAGTGGTGCCCCTGCAACCGGTCCCATATTCCCTGTAAAGCTGCGTTTGTATTCCTGATTCGTGACCAAACTTTGTATTTCACCTTCATTGATGAAAACAAAATGACCAGCTTCAGCTGTTCCAATATACTCTTGTAAAAACACCCCTTCAGAATCATCTATTCTTTTGATCCAGCCTAGGGTGTCTTCGACTGTTTCACAAACTATGGTATGTACGGGGCTGAAAGGGGAGCAGGTTGGATTTTTAAGGACATAAGGACGAGGATTATCGTTAATGATTTCAATGGCCTCCTCTCTGGAGTCTGCATGAAAAAATTCTGGAACCGGAACACCGAACTTTTTGCACATTTTTGCAGCAAAACTACGAGAAATCTCAATCTGCATGGCTTTGCCAACGGGGCTTAAAATGGGTTTTGTTCCCATTCCTTCAGCCCAGGTTTTTTCAGCCCAGGCTATGGACATGGGAACAATCAGATCTGGCTGAAATGATTCGATCAGTGGCAGGGGTGAGGGATGCTTTTCAGAGTCAAAAACGGTACCGGCCAAAGAGGGGCCATAGTGACCATAACCCCTGGTGAGGTAACAGCAGATTTCTGCACCCGATTCCTCAAGAATCGTCATCACGGCATGGGCAAATGAGCCCACCCCAAGCACCATCACACGGCGCGGCATCCTCTTACTGCTTGGGTGTTCAACTGGGAGAAGTCGAGTCTCAGATGAATGAAATTAAGGTTGGTAATGGGCCGGATTGATTTGAAAAACAAAAAACAACGCCAGCAGAGTCACGACAGTTGCCAGCATAAACATCAAAAGTGCGACGACGTTATCAGAACCATGGCTGATTCCGATTTCACCTCGGTCCATACGAGCTTGAATCTCTTTGTCTTTTGCCTGTGCTGATTCGATCACACTTTGCCTTTCAGACATGTCTGCTGCAATCTCATCCTGGATTTCTTGAATGAGAGTTTCTTGATTGGTCATGGCTACCCTTTGTAATGAAAATTCTTGCTGAGGGGGTCTTAATTATTTTTTCGAAACAGGTAATCCTTTGATAAACCAGGAATCAACTTTAATAAGCTTCATCTTGGCTGGATCTTGGAAACGCTAACGAAAATATCACAGTTTGAGGAGGAGTCCAAGTGCTTATCTGCTTCAGTCAAAATTTGGTTTGACAGAATAAACAAGAGTTTTTGGTACAGCATATTTTTCATGGGGAATCAGCACGACCTGATCGGGTTCAGCCGCTTCGAGATGATTATACTGGATGTCAGTTAGTTGGTTGCTCTTCAGTGCTAGAATCCGGCCTTCCGGAGTGACCCCCCAAAGTTGAACGCCGGATCTGATGCTTTGTTTGATGAGTAAAGCGAGATGATGGTTTTTGGAAGCTTCCAAAACTTCCGCAACAGGTCTGGATGATCCGGCCTGCCTAAAGGGGTTTTTCATTCGCTTCAACGCTTTGTCCGTTCGGTTGGCACGGAAGAAACCTTGAAAGGTTTTGCTGGGCCATTCCTTTTTCAGTTTCGTTATGGATGCTTTATCTTCGGGGTCGGTATTGATGATCGATGGCAACCATTGCATTCCCACATGGCGTAAATCCAGCCTGAAAGCCTGAAGGCCGAAATCATTCAGTCTGGAAAAATGTTCGAGCAAGAAAAGGTCTCGGTCATAAAATAAAAATGTTCCGTGTTTGCTTTCAATGGTTGCCAATTTTCGCTGCGGAGTTTCTTCAGTGGAAACAGATACGCTAAGCATTCCAGGAGATTTTTCGTTAGTTTCATTCAGAGAGCTCAGCAGGTGTCTGGGCGAGTAAAAAAGAAGAACACGTCCGATTCCGAGAATTTCACAGCCCTGGGGAAGTTCCGTAAAGCACCTCTTTAAAACAGACTCAGGGATTTCACTGGATAGCACCAAACGGTCGAGTTGCGGTTTTAAAAATTCCGACCAGCGCAGCAACCCTTTTAGATTGTGGTTGCTGCCTTCAACGATCCATTGCAGTTTGAGATTGCTGTGATGTTTTCGAAGCCAATTTGCTGCACCAAGGTCCTGTACCCGGATGGCGAAAAATTTTTCCAGTGGAAGCTCTTTTAAAACCCCGATGGCCTCCTGAAAGGATTTTTCATCATGAAGCAGGTCCCATTGCAGTAGAGCTATTCGTCCAACTTTTTTCCAGCGTTCCAGCATCTCCAAGATAGTGGCTGTATCCAGTTCCCCAAGACGGCTTAAGGATTGATGCTCGAAAATGATTTCTTTAATAGGTATCTTCAGACAAATTTCAAAATCTGTCTGCCGATGGATGGTGGTGCAAAAATGAGTCACCCCTCTAATATAGCTTGGCAGTCCTCGGCGTTAAGCGAGTTGGCTTTCATATCATGCAGGATCGTTTGCCGATGAAGAAACAGGACCCTTGTGGCTAAATCGAGCCCGAGTTCGAGTTGATGCGTCACGAGCATCACTGTTCCTCCGTTTTGATGAAAGTCTTGGAGGTAGTTTTTGAACCAATCCAGTGATTTTTGATCAAGCCCAGTGAAAGGCTCATCCAGGATCAGGAACTGGGGCTTTAGTAGGATGAGCCTGCCGATCATAAGTCTTTTATTCATTCCACTGCTGTATGCTCTTACTGGAAGATTTGCAGCATGAATCAGATCACATTGTTTTAGGACTTCATCTACCCGAAAATCGAGGTCATGTTCTCCATAAAGCGTCCCGTAAATTTTAAGATTTTCCCTTGCCGTCAAATCACTATAGAAACGGGATTCATGAGAGAGGGCGCCGGTTTGTTTCAGCCAAGCAGTCCGTTGTTCTTTGAGAGGGATATTTCTATGAAGCATCTCTCCCACATTTGGATTCATCAAAAGGCAGAGGATGCGCAACAACGTTGATTTGCCTGCGCCGTTGTTTCCAAGCACCAGAACAAACTCGCCATCGTTTAGAACCAGGTCTATGTCACGAAGTACCTGATGGAAACCAAAGCGTTTACCGATCCCCACAAGTTCTAGTAGGGAAGTTTCCATCAGAAAAAAACTGGGAAAAGTAGAAAAATGGTAAGAAGATCAGTTAGGAATTCGGAACACTTCATCGAGGACCGTATTCCTTTTTGAGTTCCAAACAATGATACGAATCTGTTCTCCAGATTTGTCATCAACGAGTTCTTTTACGATGCTCTTAAACCTTCGAATTCCGAAGGATTGGGTTTTACCAGAAGAATAAGGCATGGGTTTTTTGGCGTTCTCGTTTGATGTGATATAAACTCCAACCCGCCCACTTTGTCTTTGTTTAGTTTGGTTGTTGATTTGGAAAGAAACTTGGATTTTAGATGCAGAACGTTTGATTTTTAGGTTACTGACATTAATTACAGAGCCTGATTGAGTGGATGTCTTATCTAATTTTTTCTTTGCTGTGTTTTTTTGTTTTAATTTTTCCAGGGATTTCCTGACTTCAGCAAGTTCTTGTTCAATTTCTTGAACACGTTGTTGGGTGGTTTGCTTTTCAAGGTTGGTCTGTTCAAAATTTTCTTGGGATATGCGAAGTTTTTCCTGGAGGTTGATGACTTGATCTTTGGTAGATTGTTTTTCCAGCTGAAATTGCTGGATGACTCGTTCTCTTTGTGTCAGCACTCCTTTTAGGTCGCCCAGTTCCTTCCTCTGTTGTTCAATCAGGATGGACTGTTGCTCGTTCAATTTTTGCTGTTTGCTCAAATCAACATCAGTAGTGGTGGTTACAGAGGGATTATCTTTCATTCCCTCCTCTCGGATTCTTGCAATCAGGGCCAGCAATTTTTCATTTTTCAGATTTTCCTGATCCAGTTTTACATCAGCTTTTTTGAGAGCCTGGAGGTGATCATATTCCTGATATCCGATCGTGCCTCCAAGACCAAGGATGACAAGCAAAATGAACAGGAATATCCTCTTCACATGCCTTGCCTGAAATTCCCAACTACGTTTGGGGCCTACAATATAGATGATGGTTTCCAGTTTCTTCATTGGAAAAGTTTTTGATTATATCTATATTTTATCTTTTTGGAATACAATGTTTTCCTTGATGGAATAATAGCTGGAATGATTCTGTTGAATGATTCCTTTAAGTTCTAATTCCAGCATCACTCCCTGCAACTGGCTCATAGAAATACCAGTTTCGACATGAAGGTCATTGAGTTCCTCGATTCCTTTTTCGATGTACTTCAGCACTGTCTTTTCCAGTTCAGAGAACTGGTTCAGCTTGATCACCTTTGGGGCCTGAAAAAGTGGCAAAAGAGGCTGCTTGGTTTTTGCTTGACCAAACTGAAGTTCTTCCAAAATTTCATCTGCTCTCGTGATCAGCTTTGCATGTTGACGCGATATGAGCCGGTTGGTGCCGGCGCTTGCCTCTGAATCAACCTGTCCCGGCAAAGCAAAGACCTCCCGATTCTGCTGAAGGGCAAATGCAGCAGTAATATTGGCTCCGCTCTTCAATCTGGCTTCGCTGACAACGACTCCCAGTGAGAGGCCGCTGATGACCCGATTGCGGATAGGGAAATGTTTTGCTAATGGTTTGACCGCCATAGGAAATTCCGTTATCAATGCACCTTTTTTTTGGATTCTAGTTGCCAGATGTTTGTTTTCCGGAGGATAAAGATGATTCAAACCACCAGCTAATACAGCAATCGTTTTCAATCCTGCTTCAAGCGCTGTTTCATGGGCAACGGTATCAATACCCCTGGCCATTCCACTGACAATAACGAGTTCAGGTTGTGCCTCAGCCAGTTCAAGGATGAGACGCTTCGTATGTTTCAGTCCGTAGCCGCTGCATGCACGAGAACCGACAAAGGCAAGGCAGGGTTGTTCAGCCAAACCTTCGATTCCTTTCCAGTACAAAACACCGGGTGGACTCTCTATTTCTTTCAACTGCAAAGGATATGCCTCAGACTCTGGACAATACAGCCGAATCTCCGGACTTTCCTGAAGAAGTCGTTTTTCCATGAGGTAACCGCTGGCATGTGCCGCGGATGATATCTTTCGCGCCAATTCGGCCTTGATGCCCAAGTCCCGGATCAGTGCCCCGGGAGTAGCCTGAAGCATGTCTGCCAAAGTTTTTCCTGAATCCAGCAGCCTCTGTATTGACCGATAGCCCAAACCTGATACGAGGCTCAAGGCCAGCCACTGCATTTCTAGTGAGTCAGGAATATGATACGATTCGGCTTTTTTCATCCGCTTGATGGATCACTTCTCCTTCAGACTGCGCTCGACCTCACGTTGAGCCTCTCTCCTTTTCATGGTGTCGCGTTTGTCGTGCAGTTTCTTGCCCTTACCCAGGCCGATTTCCAATTTGATCAGGCCTTGTTTGAGATAGATTTTCAGGGGTATCAAGGTCAATCCCTGTTGCTTTAATTGCCCATAGAGCCTTTTAATTTCGTGACGATGCAACAGAAGCTTTCTTTTGCGTAGCGGGTCGTGATTATGACGGTTACCGAAATGGTAATGGGAAATATGAGCATTCAGCAGAAAAGCCTGCATTCGATCGTCGATCTTGCAGTAACTTTCGGATAGGTTGATCATTCCTTCACGGATGCTTTTCACTTCCGTGCCGCGCAACTCTATACCTGCTTCCAGCGTTTTCAGAATCATGTATTCGTGCCTTACGCGTCGATTGTTGGCCAAAGTTTTATGACTCATGCGGGATCAGTTGATTCTCGTTTTGGGTTTCTTCAGAGTGGTTTTTTCCCGCCAGGGATTCTTGAGGTAGCATGGTTTTCGCCCAATCGAGGGCCTCCTTCAGCGATCTTATTTGTCCATTGATTTGCGCATCGAAAGCTTTTTCCAAGAGAGAGCCCATGGACGGACCTTGTTTCATTCCTAGTTCAAGGAGGTGTCGTCCTTTAAGGAAAGGTTGTGGAGGCCTTTCGTGAACGGAAAGCTTAGAGGCTTCTTCAAGTAGCCATTCCCCAGCGGGAAATTGATATTGTCTGTCATTTACTTCAATTATACCCAGATAATCCGCATGGGCCAAGCGTACCAGATCTTTGATGGGAACTCTAAGTGCCAACCTCCTTATGGCAGGACTTCTGACTCGGTCCCTATCGTTGTATAGCTGATGGGGACGCAAATGGTCCAGCACCAGTTGCTGGACCTTTCTGATTAGTGGCAACTCACGGGTCAAACGTTCCAAAAAAATTCCGGTCTGAACAGAACCCATTTCATCGTGAGAATGGCTGCGCCAGCGTTTATTAACCAATGAGGTGGTGGGTTCTTTGCCAAAATCATGACAGAGAGCTGCGAGCATCAGTTCCAGGTCTTTGGAATCCGTTCCCGTTTTTAATGTTGAGGCAGCATCCAAAACCCGTAAGGTATGAGTCCAGACATCCCCTTCAGGATGCCATTGAGGATCTTGAGGAATTCCATGCAATTTTTTGAGTTCTGGAAAGAAATCTAAAACTCCAAGTTTGCGAGCCGTTTCCAGACCCGTAGAGGGTTTTTCCGAAAGCAGCAGGAGTTTCCTGAATTCCTCAAAAATGCGTTCCTTTGGAAGTTCACCAAGGTCCAATTTCCGGCACAGCCTAATCGTCTCAGGTGCGACCCGGAATTCAAATCTTGCAGAAAACTGCATCGCTCTCAAAACCCTTAAAGGATCTTCCGAAAAGGAGGTACCAATATGTCGAAGCGTCTTCCTTTCTAAATCCCTTTTGCCTTGAAATGGATCCAGATACTGATGGCTGAGAGGATCATAAGCGATGCTGTTAATAGTAAAATCCCTCCTCAAGGCTGCGATTGGATAGGCCAGGGAGGTTAAGGTTCTGACCTGAAATCCTCGGTGTCCACTCCCTGTTTTCCATTCCTCCCTTGGAAGGCTGAAATCATATTCACGGTCATCTAGTTTCAATTTTAGGACGCCAAAGCTTTTTCCAACTTTAGAGAGTTTCCCTGTCTTGGAGAGCAGATTTTCCAGTACGGAAATCTCGACCCCAAAAACTTCAATATCCAGGTCTTTTGGAAAATCTTTGTTTAGGAGAAAATCTCTTATAGCTCCTCCCACGATGAAGGCCTGACCACCTAGATCTCGGATTCCCTGCATGAGCAGGATCAGTTCTTTTGGAAAATTTGGTTGAAGCATCGAGATTTCAATAAGGAGAAAAGAGGAAACTGTTTGAAAATGTATTCACACTCAAATCAGGGTAGCATCATAACGCTCACGGGAAGAGCGGTCGCTTAAGGTTTCGTAGGCTTTGGTAAGATCTTGGCTCATGCTGGCGGCCTGTTCACGAACCCATTCAAATTCTGTGGTCTGATGCTTGTCCGGATGGTACTCCTTGATTTTTTGATGGTAGGCTTTTCTGATTTCACTCTCAGAAGCTGAAGGTTTCACCCCAAGCAGTTGATAATAATTTTCCTTCTGCTGGTCCGCTTTCGATTCTTTTTTCTTGTTCCCTGATTTCTGTTTTTGTTGTTGAGGGCGCCCCTTGAATTTCAATCCTCTGAGGGTCTGCATGAGTACCATCAACTGGGTATTGAGTCTTTTAAAATCTGCATCCGGTTCATGGGCTTTTCCAGAAATGATTTTAATTTCGGCCTCGAAATCCATAAGACGTGTCGCATGCTCTCCTGAAAAATCACGTTTTTTTGCAAGATTGAGGAATTCGGAAGTTTTACTCAGTGTCTCGGTAAACCTATTCTCATCCGGACTGGGTGTATCGGGTGTCTCCTCTTTGAGATTCACATTGGGGAAAGTTTTGAGGCTGACAGGTTCTTCATTGTTATTGAAAAACACAGATCCCAACTGCTGCCTTTTTCGGTAGAGCCACCATAACCCTGCCGATGCGAGCAAAATTATCAACACTAGATAAAATGTATTCTCTATCCTGGACCAGAAATAGGTTGATTCTGCATCCTCAAGCAGTTGTTTTGCACGTATGTTTGCTGGATCGTTTTCCAGGATTTGCTGCAAAATTATCGAGGCACCTTCCCAATTTCCAATACGTATCTGTTCTTCAGCATTTTTTAGGGAAAGGGCCGTCTGGACATCCCGATCCGCAGAGGCAATCAGATTTCTAGCATCGGGGTGCATCGGGCTGTCCTGACTGATTTTTTTGAATAGGGATATAGCCTCAGCATACTGTTTTTCTTCCAACAGCTTTATTCCCTTTTCCAAAATCAATCCATCCTGGTTGTCTTTCAAGCGTTTCAGGGTTGCTTTTGCTTGGCTGTTTTTTGGATCCAAAATCAGGATTTCTTTTGCGAGACTTTCTGCTTCCAGCCACTGTTGAGTGGTTTCAGCAACCTTCAGACTTTCTTCCAGGATTTTCAGGGTTTTATTTTCATCTTTCCAACTGATGTCTTTGGAACTGACAGAATTTTCAGGAAGCTGATTTTGGAACCTGCGTGCGGTTTCTTCGGCACCATAGTGGTTGAGCTTTTTCAGGTAATCCTCTGAAGATTGATGAAGAACACTTTGGAAAAGTTGAACACGATTGTCTTCATCGGCAGTCATCACGTATCTACCCGTGGGACTTACCTTGACTGCTCCTGATGAGCTCAAGGAAAGAGTGTGATAGACTTTTCCGTTCCGTTCCAAAATCCGAGCTCGATCAGGGTTTGAAGTCGTATAAAGCAGAACCTGATCCTTATAGATTTGGAACAGCTTTTGGGCTTGTCCTTCCAGAGAATCCACATCTTTTCTTCTTGGTGAGCTTTTTATCCTGGTCTTGATGTTACCCCATGCTAGATTCTGCTCCCTGTCCAGGGAGATGAGCTGGTCTTTCTCCAGGAAAAACATGTCCACGACAGGAAAATGATGATAATCGAGTTTTGGAAGAACCTGATTCTGCCAAGGTTGAAGCAGTCTGATTTGAGTATTTCCCTTTTCAGTGAGGGCCAGGATCTTTTCAGCCGCATCAAATTGGAAGTTTTCTAATTCTTTGGATCCTTCCAATCCCGTCCAGACTTCGGCCTCAATAAAGGGAGGCCTAATTGGGATTTCCTTTAATTCCATGCCTTCGGTCCAACGCAGTTTTGCTGTCTTATGGCTGAACTTCATTTTCGCCGGAGACTTGACCTCCTTCTGCCAAATCCTTGATTGTGAAATCATGGATGGATCTGTTTCCGTTTCTACTGACTCAAGATCCCAAAGCTCAATACGTTTCAGCCCTGATAGAGCAAGCAAACGCTGACGAAAATCAAATACAAGCTCTGTTGCAGGGTTATCTGGAGAACGGAACCGTTGAATTACTTTACCCGAATTAACTTCTCTGAGTTCCAGCAAACTGTCTTCACCTTCTTCTAGTGCAAGTACCACCAGCGCTTCATCTGCTGTGAACGCAATGGCTGTGACAGGATCCG
>NYUB01000147.1 GCA_002683785.1 Deltaproteobacteria bacterium | reverse complement strand
CATAGCGGGAGGCTTGTTAAGCATTGGATTCTGCAACTTCGGGCATCAATGCCCTTCGTGCAGAATGACAAGAAGCAAGCATTTGAGTGTTGATTCTCAGACGTCAGAAACTGGATTCATGACTCCTCCCATGCGAACCCACCCCCGACGCAAGCGCAGCCATCCCTATACAGTCCAGGTAGAAGGCAACCTTTTCTCAGTTTCTCAGCCGCCTCCGCGGACACGGGCTATACCACCGAACAGCTTGAACAACTGGGAGCAAACCCAAATTTCAGTATTGAACCTGTTGTAAAAGAACAGGACTGAACTCTCCCTTCATTCCCATTTGAAAATTAGACACTTCAAACAATGCTGTCATTCTGCGCGCAGCCGCAAGGCGGAGTCGCAGAATCCATAGCGGGAGGCTTGTTTTTTAGTGGATTCTGCAACTTCGGGCATCAATGCCCTTCGTGCAGAATGACAAGAAGCAAGCAATCTGAAGAGATTCTCAGAAGCCAAATAGGAAAGATTTCCGAGTTTAAGAAACCCTTTGGGAAGAATCAATCAACGGGACGGACCCAGACGGCAGTGTCGTGGTAAACCGCTCCTCCATTGGGAGCCGCGGCTTCGGCACTGGTCAGTGTGTTGATTCCATGACCGTTGCGGAATGCACCATTGGGCCAGATACTTTCCACTACGGCGACCCCAGTCTGCATCCCTCCAAAAGGTTCCACCTCCAGTTCCACCTCCCCTCTATCATTCCCGAGCCTGACCAGTTGTCCAGATGACAGGCCTTGTTCTTGACAATCCTGAGGGTGCAGTTTCACCATGGGTTTGGAGAGCCGTTTCCGGGAGATTTCGAGTTCGGTGAACGTTGAATTAAGGAACCACCTCGCCGGTGCGGTCACCAGCCGGAAAGGCTTTTCGGAGGTTGCTTCATCGGTCACCTGCCACTGGTCCGGCAATTGAGGCATACCTTCCGCAGCCTGGGGCCATTGATTCCAGTCGGCACGGAAATGAAATCGACCGTCGGGATGCTCGAACCCGTCCAGATAATGGGAGGTTTCGAAACCCGGTTCAAAGTCGATTTCAAAACTTCGTCTTTCCAGGTTGTGTCCCTCTTCGAAGCCGCTGTCTTCAAGGGTTCTCATCATCAGTTCCCAGGAACTCATCTGAAAACCAGGATGTTTCGCACCCAGTCTTTGACCGAGTTGCTGCAACACCTCATGATTGGAACGGCATTCCCCCGGGGCTTCGATAACGGCTGGAGAGATTTGAAGGTAGGTGTGGCCACTGGCAGTGTAGTAGTCATCATGCTCAAGGAAACTGGTAGCCGGGAGCACAATGTCCGCCATTGCTGCAGTTTCGGTCATGAACTGTTCATGAACACAGACAAAAAGGTCTTCACGCATGAATCCCTGACGGACCTTGTTGGTATCAGGTGCAACCATCATCGGATTGGTGTTCTGGATCAGCATCGACTTGACGGGAGGTCCTTCTCCAAGATCTGCTGCATCACCACAAAGGACGGCACCAATCCGAGACTGGTCGAGAATTCGGATTTTGGGATCGATCAGATCCAGTCCGCAGATCATCGTCTTGTCCAGACGGTATAGTTCCGTATTACCGTAAAGTGCTCCACCACCACGGTATTTCCAGGCCCCAGTGACTGCTGGCAGGCTGCTCACGGAATGCATCGCGGTTGCTCCGTTCCGCGAACGGGTGAAGCCATAGCCGATGCGTATGAAAGCCTGGCGGGTGCTTCCATAAAGCCTGGCGAATTCAAGGATTTGGGAGACAGGAATCCCGGTCCTTTCCGAAGCCCATTGCGGATCACGACTTTTCAGGTGTTCACGCAATTCCGTCGGACAGTCTGTGAAACGTTCGAGATAATCCCAATCCGCATAATCTTCTTCAAAAAGGACATGCATTACCGCACAGGCCAGTGCCCCATCAGTACCAGGACGGAGGTTCAGGAAGAGGTCAGCTTTATCAGCAGTGTCAGTGCAGTAGGGATCGATAACCACCAACTTGGCATTACGACTTCTCCGTGCCTGCTGGAATTTGTGCATGACATTGATCTGAGTGTTGACCGGATTCCCACCCCATACGACCAGCAGTTCACAATCGGCAATCTCACGTCCAGCGGTTCCCCGTTTTCTACCGGTTCCCGCATTCCAGCCTGCATCTGCCAATGTCACACAGAAAGTAGAATGCTGACCGGAATAACGCATTTCATGACGCAGCCGTTCGATACCGTCGCGCTGGACATGCCCCATCGTACCCGCATAAAAATAGGGCCAGACGCTTTCGCTTCCAAATTCTTGAGCTGCGCCTTTAAAAACCGCAGCCGTTTCGTCTAAGGCCTGCTCCCAACTGATCGGGGTAAAGGACTCCATACCAACACCTTTGGGCCCAACCCTTTTTAACGGATGCATCAGCCTCTGGGGGTGATTTACTCGATCCGCATAGCGAGACACTTTGCCGCAGATCACTCCGTCGGTGTAGGCATGTCCCTTCCGGCCACGAACCCTGCCAATGGTCTTGGAATCCAGCACTTCCACCTCAAGGGCACAGGTGCTCGGACAGTCATGAGGGCAGGTGGAATGTGCCCACCGAACCGTTTCAATTGTCATGGATCAAAGAGGATTATTAGCTTTTGGGGAAAAGCTAGTCCGAATGTAGGACAGAGTCAAAGACTTAAATCATGGAAAAAGCGGTTTGCTGCCAAAAGAAATCGCTTCTCTGCAGGGAGTCGAACTTCAGTATTTCAACCAGTAAAGGATGCAACGAATTGCTGAATCGATAAGTGGAACCCTTTGCCTGGAAGGGGGTTGCTCCAATTCTGCTTCCAGTGGATCCATTGCAGGAAGGTAAATATTGATATGTTGGGGTTTCATCCTGCCTCCTTCAACTACGGTTGATGCGGTAGACGGTGGAACCATTTCCACTGAACACATCCCGATTCAGCCATTGCTTGCGCAGGATATTCATGAATGCAACACGATCTGGCCCTTCAAACTGTTCAAGCCTGGGAGACTGCTGGATACGTCCAGTCTGGGAATTATGCAGAAAGTAAATCATCTAAAACTCCTTCAATGGATGAATGCCGGTTACCGATGCACCGATGAGTTACATGGAAAGGAAAATGCCTCCGAAAATTGAAGACATGACCAATATGAATACTGACAGCAGACTCACTGAAACCAGTGCCTGCTTGACTTCCGGGGTCATCCCGGTTTCAGGTTTGTTCATCTTCCGTCCTTGGAATATCAATCATTCTTTTGGTTTGCCTTGGTGTAAAGCAAACGATGTTCCAAAATGATCGATAGTCCTCTTGATCCCGTTGAATTTTCAGGAAGGAGTTTATTGGGCCCTATTCTGCATTATTTCAAAGTCTCGTATCGGGAAAAAAATTATCCAAGGAAATATAATGTCTCTTGCCCATCTTAAGAAAATCACAATGGCCGGGATACTGGCTTTGATTTGCTTTCTTTTCTTCATACAACCTTCAGTCCATGCAGAACTGATTTTCAGGGGGGGATACCTGGTCAAGATGCTTTCAACCTCCGAGGGATACAACCAATTTCTCAAGGAAAGATATGGTTCTTCCAGTCCTCAACTAGCCGGGACCGCCCTTTCCGCAGCCTTCAAGTCCAGGGCAAGCAGATGGGGCATCGGGCTGGAAATGGACGATCTTTCCGGAAACATCAATTACAAGACACTCAACGGAGATCAACAACAAAACAAGATGGGGCTCAAGAACACTTTACTCTTTCTCGCCATCTACCCGAAAAGCTCCCCAAACCTTGAATTCGACTTGGGTTATGGTTCAGGAAAATTGACGCGTGAATTTTATGGATATCAATCTTCCGACATCGTCACTTCCAATATCACCGGACAGTTGGGCACACAAGAATCCAGCACGACCAGTACCAACATGATGCTCCAAGTACTTTACCGCTTGTTTGGTCAGAAATTTCGATTCGAGGCGGGAGCCCGCTATTCGATGAGCAAACACAAAATTCCGGAAGATGATGTCCGGCCCGGATATGACGCGAAGGGAATTCCCACTGGCATGGATTTCGACCTTGGAGGGCTGGGGTTGATAGGAACTTTTACCATAAGATTTTAAGGATTGTTTATGTGTGATCTCAAACGTCGCGACCTGTTACTGGGAGCATCCGCATTATTACTTTATGGATGCGGAGATTCTGAAAAATACAATCAGGGAAAAGATTATTACCCGGTTTCTTCCTCGGGGACCATTCTGCACTGGGGTAAAAACAACAGCATCACCATCGATTCTGATTCATCAGGCTCCCCTTCAAGTACATTGGTCAGTTCGTTTGAGGCCGGGTTGAATCAATGGTCATCCACCCTCAGTGAAATCGGGATCACCCTCAGTTATTCCGGAACCCCAGATGTCAAAGTTCACTGGTACACTGCCAGTGAAATGGAAAGTAAAACCGGCAGTTCCAGTGTTTTAGGCTATGCCAGCTCTAATAAGAACATTTACATGAGAAAAGATCTGGACAGCAGCTATGGTTCAGGGACCAATAAAAGCACAGCGGTCCATGAATTTGGTCACATGCTTGGGATCTGGTCCCACAGTTTCGATGCCAAAGACATCATGTATCCCTATTCGACCTCCGTGACGGAACTCAGCAACCGAGACAAAAAAACCGTAACAGATTTTCTTTACGCCATGACTCCCACCTATGACATGCATGATATGTCTGGTCCTTTGATCAATCCGAATAACGGAGCTGTCATACCCCATATCCGGACCTACTACACGACCAGCGGCTGCGTTATCAGCACAGGTCAATAGATAAAAACATAAAAACTTCATTCCCAACTGAAGCGGTTACTCTGGATCTCCTTAACAGTTGAGCCAGACTTTTGTATCTTTTTTCAGCTTTGGAAATGAAACATAAATAGAAAAAATGTTCTGATGGGTAATGATTTAGGCATCGACCTGAAACGTCTCCAACGCATCAATCCCTTGCTGGAGCGTTTCATTGGTGAAGGCAACCAACTGCCTGGAGCACAGACGCTGCTCTGGCGCCGTGGTGAGTTAGTGGACTTCCAAAGTGCCGGATTCCGTGACCGGGAAAACCGGCTACCCGTGGAAGAGGATACGATCTTCCGCATCTACTCGATGACGAAGCCTTTGATCAGTGCCGCGATGATGATGCTGTTCGAGGAAGGACATTTTCAGCTGTTCTCCCCGGTTTCGGAATTCATTCCTGGTTTCCGGAATCTGCAAGTATTCCAAAAGGAGGATCCCCAGACAGGAGAATGGATCACTGAAAAGATGGAGCATCCGGTTACCCTCCATGAACTGCTGACTCACACCTCCGGACTGACCTATGGGCTTCAGGCCGCTCATCATCCTGTGGCCCGCCGCTACAACGAAATGAACCTTGAGGGAGATTCATTCAGCCTCGAGCAAGTGGTAGACAAAATCCTGGAACAGCCTCTTGCCTTCCAGCCCGGAAGCCACTGGCATTACAGTGCCTCCACCGATGTGCTGGCACGGGTGGTGGAAGTCATCTCGGGAAAGAGCATCGATGCCTTTCTCCGGGAACGTTTGTTCGAACCTTTGGAAATGAAGGACACCGGTTATTTTCTGCCTCCGGAAAAACACGACCGCCTTTCGGAAATCTACTGCATCGCCAACTGGTTCGATCGTGGAATCAGTCCTGAAGATCTGGAACAGATGTGGCGTGAAGGCGCAGTGGCACAACGTCTGGTGAGTGGTGAAACCCACCGCTGTCTGGAACCGCATCAGGCTTTCCGGGGAGGTCATGGCTTGGTTTCCACATCAAAAGATTATCTGAACTTCTGCAGAATGCTGATCCAGCGCGGAAGTTGGGAAGGAGAACGGCTGCTGGCCCCGAAGACAGTGGAATTGATGACAATGAACCACGTCCGACAGGAAATGATGCCTCTCGAAATCCGGGGATACGAAATCCTCGGAGAAGGCTTCGGTCTCGGTTTCGGGGTCAATCTCAATACTGCCGCAAGCCTGAATCTTGGCAGCGTGGGAACCTTCGGCTGGGGCGGTCTGGCCTCGACGGGCTTTATTATCGATCCTTTGGAGGAACTGATCCTGATCCAGATGGCACAGTTCATCCCACCTCCAGAACAACTTCTCTTCAAATACCTACGAACCGCAGTCTACCAGTCCCTCACCAACTGAGAGATTGTATTATTTGGAAAACAAGAAATCCGGGGAATCAGCCAACCTTGGCGCTGATGAACGGTTCTGGTGAAGCAACGGCATGCAAAGGCTTCACCGGAAGAAGCAACGGTTTGTAGTCATGCCTTTGAAATTCACAGGGTCGTCCACGAGGAGGACCGAGCCAATGCACTCCTTCCAAATTCATTGAACCAGATGCATGACAAAGTCCCAAACACCATCGGCGAACTTTGTTTTGAATTTCCGCCGCCAAAGTCTCTCTGAGGTTAATTCCGTTCTGATGATGATCCTATAAAGATATGATGAATTTGATACACTGATTTCGATTTTTTCATTGACTGATACATGACCCTTTCTTCATGCTACCTATACGATTAAATCCAAGTTCTTTATTCGCCCCTGACAACTCAACCGTCCCTGTTTACCGGAAATGCATCATCCAAGTCATGAAACACAGTTAAACCGCCTACGAAAAGTTGAGGGACAGGTGCGTGGATTACAGAAAATGATCGAGGATCGTCGCTACTGCATGGACATCGTCTCCCAGCTAAAGGCAGTCAGCGGAGCACTCAAACAGGTTGAACTCGGTATCCTTGAAACCCATCTCCAACACTGTGTTCAGGATGCGCTGAACTCGAATGATGCCTCGGAAGCAGAAGCCAAAATCCAGGAAATTGTTCAGTTGCTTAAAAAAAATTGATCCGATTATCCACGTGCTTCATTCAACATTTATTGCCACCCCCATCCCTTCGGTAAAATTCTTCCTAAGATGTTCTAAAGGGGATTGACTTTCCTCAACATTCCATTCAAAATTATCTGTTTTCGCGTCCCCATCGTCTAGTCGGCCTAGGACACCGGCCTTTCACGCCGGCAACAGGGGTTCGAATCCCCTTGGGGACGCCAAAACTCTTCCTTCTTCTCCCGGGGACGTAGCTCAGCTGGGAGAGCGCAACGCTGGCAGCGTTGAGGTCAGGGGTTCGATCCCCCTCGTCTCCACCAAAACTATGATATCATTGGTGATTCT
>NYUB01000146.1 GCA_002683785.1 Deltaproteobacteria bacterium | reverse complement strand
TTGTTCGAACTGCAATGAGGAACTGCAAACAGGGATGTTGGAGTTGGCAGAAAGTTTTCAAACCTATGCTCAGAGCGTCAAGCCATTTCCGGAAGCTGAAATAAAAAACAACCTGCTCCAAAGTCAGACAACTGATCCATCAGAAAAGCAGATCCTAAATTCCAGAATGATTTCCTCTGGAATAGAAAAATCCGGATTCAAAGAAGAAAAAAATATGCAGGGTGCCCAAAAGCGATCTCCTGCAACTTCTCAAAAATCACTCCTCGTCAAAAAGGAACCCGACCAATCCCCTAAAACCAAACTTGAGTTGAATCAACCTGAAACGGTACAATCCGGCATCGTTCAGGATGGAACCCAAAGCATGACCAGAACCCTAGCCATGCTCAAACCCACTCCAGAAGAAGGACTCTCGAACCCAATACCACTTAAACCAAAAACAGAGAAGAAAATTACAAAAAAACGTTTTTCCATTGACCTGCTCCGATTCAGGCTGGCCGAGAAAAAATACAACCAGTTGATCTGGCGTGGAATCAAACGGAAGATGATGTTCTTCCGACAGGAAAACAGATACCGCCTGCAAGCCAGTCTCAAAGCCAAGATTCGGCTGAGTATTGATGCAACCGGTAAAGTGATCTGGAAGAAAATGATGCATCCTAGTCGTTCTTCGGTATTCAACCGGAGGGTTCTGGAATCGGTCAGCATGCTCAGCCTTCCTCCGCCAACGGACATCCTCGTCCGAGACCCACCTTATGTGGTAACCATCATCATCGAACCTTGAACCAACTTTTCACATGGATGTGAAAGAAGGCGACCATCCGGATTCTACCCGAAATCCGCTCCTGAACGTCAACCCCCCAGAAAGCCTCAAACCTTCTGGATCAGGGCTCAACCCAGCTGAGGCACTCGAACTGGCTTTTCAGGAGTATTCGCCCAACACACGACGTGCTTATTCCCGAGCATTTCATCAGCTTCAGCAATGGGCTGAGATTCGCGAATTACGCGATCTTGAATCTTTCGACACCCTCAAACTGCTGGCCTATAAGCAGAAAATGCGCGATGAAGGTCGGAAGCCTGCAACAATCAACCTGCATCTAAGCGCGGTCAGAAAGATCTGTGCTGTTCTGCATGAAATCGGGCACCTCCAGAAAAACCCTTTCGACACAAGACTGATCCGTACAGAACGAGTTGCTGAAGGAAGCCAAAAGGGATCACTGAGCCTAGCACAGCTACATGCGTTGATCGATGCCAACGAAAGGATCGAATATGACCGGAGAAATTCAAAACTATTGATAATCCGTAATGCCCTGTTGCTGAAATTTCTGTACCTTACAGCTGCACGAAGGAGCGAAGCGGCTAATTTGAAATGGGAAGATCTCCATCAGGACGGAGAATTTCAGGTTGTTATCCTGCAGCATACGAAAAGCGGTGAACCTCAGAAACTGAAATTACGGAAAGAGCTCTTTGAAGAACTGCAAAGCTGGCAAACGACTTTGAAAGAAAATCGTATCAATTGTGAATGGGTCTTTCCTTCTTTGAGCTATAGGACACGCGGAGGGAAAATGAGCGGCAAGGGAGTTAATGACGTGATCTCACGTCTTGGTGCAGCGATTGGTCTCAAGATCTCTTCACACTACCTAAGACACACTGCTATCACACTGGCACTTGAACTTGGAGAACCCCTGCAGAAGGTCCAGTCCTATGCCCGTCATGCGTCGGCCAACACCACCATCCGTTACTATCATGATCAGCAGTTTCTGGAAAAGAACCCGACCGACCGATTGCCGATGATTTGAAAAAGTGTTGTATCAAAAAAACACAGCATGCTACTTTCAGGAATTTGGACGATGCTCTCCATAGTCGCAAGATTCCAGGCAACAATGGGTCCTGAATTGCAAATCCAACTTGATGCTGAATCAGGCTGTACTGCCCTGTGGGGAAGAGGAGGAAACTTCTTTGGGACGGGCCATTTGGGAAACCAGAACACTGATTTCATAAAGGATGACCAACGGGCCTGCCATCAGCGTTTGGGTGAAAACATCCGGAGGGGTCAAAACCGCAGCACCAATGAAGATTACCACCAGTGAGTATTTGCGGTTCCTGCGCAACCATTCTGCATTGATCAAACCGATACGTGTCAGTATGAATGAGACGGTGGGCAGTTCAAAGACCAGCCCGAAAGCAAACAGCAAATGAATTGTTAGTGAGAGGTAGGACGCCATGCTTAGGGTCGGAAAAGTTACTTCATTTTCAAAACTGAGAAAGAAGTCATAACCGATGGGCAAAACCATAAAATAACCGAAAAGTCCTCCACCAACAAAAAGAGGATAAGAGAGGATGACAAATGGCCAGACCGCCCGACGTTCACGAGAATACAGAGCAGGACGAATGAAAAGCCAGATCTGCCCCATTACATAAGGAAAAGTCAGAAACAGTGAGGTATAAAGCCCAATCCTGAGGTAAGTAAAAAAGGGTTCCGTCAATTCCAGAAAGTGCAGTGGTATGCCCCGGGATTCAAGGGGTTTACGGAAGATAGAGAGGATCGGCTGGTTCAATTCCATCTCACATGCGGTTGCAACGACGAATACCCCTAGGATGGCAATGATTGAATAAACCAGCCGGGTGCGCAATTCCGAAAGATGCGCGGTTATCGGCATCGGAATGTCTTCGGGATTCTCCTGTCCCTTACCAGTTGTTTTATTTTCGGGGTCAGCGCTCATGAAGGTTTGAAATGAAACGTAGCAAAGTATCTTTTATCAAATTAATTAAACATAATTTTTAACATGTTTTCAGCATTATTGCACGATAATGATCGAACAGGGATAAACGTGGCCCTCGGTCTAATTTTCAGTAAAAGAATGATTTTTCTGGGACTCGCTTTGCTGGTTCTGTTTCTTTATGTTCCTGAATTACCAATGGCCCAAGATCAAGGAACCGAAAAAACCACAGAGTCTGAAGATAAAATAAACTACCTCCTGACCCAGACCTTGCGACTCGGTGAGAACCCTGTGAGAGAAGCATTCTTCTCCGCTGATTCAATGCAGATCATCGCCCTAGGGCACAACCACAACATCGAAATCTTCCAAAGTCAAACCGGCAAACGGCAGAGAGTCATCCCGACACAGGAACATCAGGCGCTGACCATGATCCTCCATCCGGGGGGACGAGTGGCCGTGACCGGAGGACGTGATGACACGGTCCGTCTCTGGGACACCAGCAGTACCCTGGCTCAGGGTGTGCTACGAGGCCACCTTGACGACCTGAGCAGTCTCTCGATGGATACCAGTGGCGATCTTTTGCTTTCTGGAAGCCTTGATGGAACTTTGATCCTGTGGAATATGAAAAACCAGGAACTGATCTCAACCCGGGAGGAGGCTCATAAGGGGGAAATCAGCAGTCTGGTTTTCCAACCGTCTGGAATCCTTGCAGTTAGCGCAGGTCAAGATGGGAAAGTCAAATTGTGGTCATTGCCTGAATTGGAACCAATTCACACCTTCAGCAAACACCGGAAAAGGGTGACCCATACTAAATTCACTGTTCGCGGAGACAAACTCCTGACTTCTTCCATGGATGGGACAATTGGAATTTGGGACTGGGAAAAAAAGAGGCAGTTGAATGAAGTTGCCGTCAAACAACCCATTAGCGGATTCGACCTTGCACCCGAAGGATTAGAGGGAGTGGTCGCAACTAAAAGGGGTGCCATCCGGATTTGGGATTTTGAGAAAGGAATCCCCCTTCGGGATGTGCAAGCCAACGCTGGCGAATTGGAGCATGTCCACTTTGACTCATCTGGGGGCCGTGTGATTGGAGCCCTTGCAGATGGCCATGTCCAAGTCTGGGAACTGGGAGACTCACTTTACCTGAAAAGTCTAAAGGGTCACGAACGATCCGTTGAATCACTCGATTTTGCCCAAGAGGGAAACTATCTGATTAGTAGTTCCTCGGACAAATCGGTCCGCATCTGGGATGTGGAAAAAGGCCTTCAGGTTCGAAGCTATGATCTTGGAAACCACCGTGTTCAGTCTGTTCGCTTCGGCCCTGCTGCGGAAACCTTTGCCACCGCTGGTTCGGACTCCTCTGCTGGAATCTGGGACACGGAAAGTGGTCAGCGTTTAAAGACCCTGGCTCAGCATAAAGGCAAGGTGAACAGCGTGGATTTTCATCCTCATGAAAAAGTCCTGCTCAGTGGAGGTTCGGACCGACAGTGGATGCTCTGGGATTTGGAAAATGAAACCGTGATTCTGAAAAATCTAGCCCATGAAGATCAAATCATGCAGGTCCGTTTCAGTGAAAACGGAAAAATGTTTGCCACTGCTGGAAGCGACCGTGTGGTACACCTCTGGAACTACCCAGGGGGAGAACGATTGCTTTCCCTCAAAGGGCATCGCAAGGCCGTAGTTGCCATCGCCTTCAACCCCAAAACTCCGATGCTCGCTACTGCATCCCAGGATATGAGCATCCTCCTTTGGGATCTTAATGAACCTCTCAGCCTCAGGCAGCCGAAAAGGCTTGAGGGACACAACTATATCGTCAGTGGACTAGACTTTACAATAGATGGAAAAGCCCTTCTCTCAGTATCACGGGACAAAACCGCAAGACTTTGGGAAAGTGCTTCCGGTAAGATGTTGAGGATCATCCATGGAGAAAACCGTGCACTGCTTTCGGCTTCCATGAATTTCGATAATACCTTGATTGCTGTCAGCAACCTTGGTCCAGAAATTAAGATTCTTTCTTATCCTGATGATCTCCCCAAACTAATTTCTGTGGAGTTGCCCGACAACTCCACAGGCATGGAATCAGAAGAAATAGAGACGATTTCTGCAGGAGTTACAGAAGCTTCAAATGAAAACGAAACCTCCGTCGACGAAGGAGACCTCACTGAGGCAGAGAAAAAACCTCTGACACGTGAACAACTTCAGGTCTACATGACGGAACCCAAAAAGGCCAAATCCAAACGCCATGAAGGCCTTCAGCAAAAGTTGAATCTAATGCTCAAGGAACAAGATTCCTGCGATGTCAAGGATCACATGAAGAAGTTAGCCATGATGGTACTGGACCTGAAACCAAATGATCTTGCTGCCTATCATGCACTGATCAAGGCTGGAGCTTTAATGGGAGATTTCAACTTGGTCAACCTCGCTGCCCAAGTATCTTCAATGGCAACTCTAGATACCAAACTCTATGACTATCAAAAAGAAAACGATATAACCGGTCTAATGGCGTCCTGGCGAGAGGAGGTTTTTAATCCTGTCTATCATCGTGGAGGAGCAAACGCACGGTTGCGTATTAAAGACTGTGAAGGCAATGAAAAAACCCTCAACATCCCCGACTCAGCACTTTATGTCCGTTTACCACAAGAATTTTTGGATAAATTGACCACGGTTCCAAAAATCATTGAGTTCCGTGATTTTTCAGACATTTCCAATGAGGAGTTTCGCAATCGGATTTATCATGAAACGGAAAGGGTCATCTCAGGAACCACTCCCTATCCAACCTCAAGGCTTCCCCTTCAGAAAACTGATCAGGTTCCAAATCATGAAACCGGATTACTGATGCTGGACCTAAAAGCAGCGAAAGTCTGGAAGGATAGAGGTCGTTCTGAATTTCAGCTTCGGCAGGGTAAAAAGACCTGGCAGACTTTTATTACTGATGGAGATGGAATGGCCGTGATGCAGCTTCCCATAGGTAAGTACTACATCAGGGTCGGTGCCTTCCTTGAGAAGACTTTTTTCCTGGGAAAAGACAAGGAGTTGAAACTAAACATCCGCTAAAAGATAAATAGGTCTGTACTTTCACAAAAACAGGAATTTGGTTCAAAAATAAATTTGA
>NYUB01000145.1 GCA_002683785.1 Deltaproteobacteria bacterium | reverse complement strand
CCAATTTCAGATTCAATTTGTTCTAACCCAACCCGTAGTGGCTTCCAATAGTCAAGAATAACATCTCACCGCTGAAAATCTAAAAGAGCTTTCAAAAGGACATTTCATTTATTAGTCCGGACTGTTAATATCAAATATTTGTTCTTAAAACTATATTGATATAACATTAATTAATTGATATAATTATGTATTTAAAATAAATTAAAATATGATTGACAATCGCTATTAAATTAATTTAGTATGTATGGTAAGACGTTTCGTGTATAGAGAACAGTAATATAATCGCTCACCATCCGGCACAAGCTAAGAAGTTGTTGAAAGTAATCCTAGGGACTAACGCATTAGCGCCATAGATTTTTCAATACACCACGCTAACGCATACTCTCAATGGTTTTTCGAACTTTCAAACAGCTTCTAGAGCTGGAAGAAACCCAAAACCAGAGAGGTGCGAATGACCAAATCAAACCCCAAAGAAAATCTAGCGGAAGATACTTCCATACAAAATCAGACGGGTTTTAACCGGCGTCGGTTTCTTCAACTCCTGACGGTAAGTACCACGGCAGCTGTTGTTAATCCGTTGAACGTTTTAGGGGCACAGGATGTGATTGTTGATGTTGAGAATCCGCTCAAACACTATCCAAACCGCGGTTGGGAGAAGGATTACCTGGATCAATATCATTATGACCGTACTTTTACCTGGATCTGTGCCCCAAACGATACACACATGTGCCGGATGCGGGCTTTTGTCCGAAATGGAATCATGATTCGTAGTGAACAGAATTACGACCATGACCGGTGTGGCGATCTCTACGGCAATAAGACCTCTAAATCATGGAATCCTCGTGGGTGCTTAAAAGGTTTTACCTTCCAGCGAAGAGTTTACGGTCCGTATCGTCTCGGTGGGCCAGTGATTCGTAAAGGTTGGAAAGAATGGGCTGACGCAGGATTTCCTTCTCTCTCCGACAATCCGAATTTACGCACCCAGTATAAGTTTGATGACCGTGGGAATGATGCCTTTGTCCGAGTTTCCTGGGAGAAAGCATCGGATTATTGTGCTCAGGGCCTGTTGGCTGTGGGCCGTACCTATAGTGGTTCGGAAGGTAAACGTCGTCTGATGACGGACGGTTACGAGGAGGAGATGTTGGAACACTGGCACGGCGCAGGAACTCGCACAATGAAGATTGGCTCTTCGCTTCCACTCCACGGGGTTATGGGCAAATTTGGTCTCTTTCGTTATGCCAATATGATGGCCCTGGTTGACCATCACGCTCGTGGTGCCAAACCTGATGAAGCTCAGGGAGCGCGAGAGTGGACGGAATATACCTGGCGCGGTGATCAGGCTCCTGGCCAGCCGTTTGTCCACGGTTTACAGACTTCTGATATCGATATGTCAGATCTGCGCTTTTCCAAGCTCACGATTCAGATAGGTAAAAATCTGGTTGAAAATAAGATGCCCGAATCTCACTGGCTCAACGAGATCATTGAACGGGGTGGCAAGATTGTCACCATTACCCCTGACTATAATGCGCCATCGGCCAAAGCCGATTACTGGATCGGCACCCGCCCCGGATTGTCTGATACGGCGGTTCTTCTTGCAGTCACTAAAATCTTAATGGACAACAATTGGATCGACCGAACATTCGTCAAGCAGTTCACCGATTTCCCACTATTGGTTCGGACAGACACACTGCGTCGTCTGCGACCTGAAGAAGTCATTCAGGGTTACCAAAACAAAGACCTCCGCAATGGGCCTTCTTACAAAATCCAGGCCTTGACGGATGAACAACGGGAAAGGATTGGGGATTTCACTCTCTGGGATGAAAAGGTTGGTAAAGTGGTTGCAGTCAACCGAGAAGATGTTGGTGAGAAAGCGAACATGAATGCCGCCCTGGTCGGAATTTTCAAAGTCCAAACCGTGAATGGCCAGGAAGTCGAAGTCATGCCTGCCTACGAGATGTATAAGCGTCATCTCGAGGATTATGACCTCAAAACGGTTGAAGAGATCAGCGGTGCCAAACCGGAACTCGTTGAGCGACTGGCTCGGGATATTTGGGAAACCACCCAGGCAGGACATCCTGTTTCCCTCCATCATGGCGAGGGCACAAACCACTATTTCCATGGCACGCTGCACAACCGAGCCTGCCATCTTCCTCTAATGTTAACTGGCAACTTTGGCAAGCATGGCGCTGGTGTCTTTACCTGGGCCGGTAACTATAAAGGGGGACTCTTTCAGGCGTCATCCTGGACTGGTCCTGGAGTTGGCTCTTACACACATGAAGACCCTTTCAACCCAGTGCTTGATGAAAACGTTCGCATCGACCATCACCACTTGAAGAATTATACCTATGGGGATGATGTGGCTTTCTGGGGCCATGGTGACCGCCCCCTGATCGTCGAAACGCCTGAAGGACGGAAGGTTTTCACTGGTAAATCCCATATGCCGACACCCACAAAGCTGATGTGGTACAACAACGCCAATCTGATTAACCAGGCCAAGTGGGTCTATAACCTGATCGCCAATGTTTTCCCTAAAATTGATATGATTGTCGATCAACAAGTAGAGTGGACTGCTTCTGCGGAATACTCAGACATTGTGTTGCCTGCAAATTCCTGGGCTGAGTTCCAGGATCTGGAAATCGGCGGTTCCTGTTCCAATCCTTTTATCCAGGTTTGGGGGGGCACTGGAATTAAGCCAGTTCACGATTCCAAGGATGATGCTGAAATTTTTGCAGGAGTTGGTCGTGCTCTGACTAAGATCACCAATGACCAGCGCTTTGCTGATTACTGGAAGTACATTACCGAAATGAAAGCAGGGGTTTACATCCAGCGTGTTCTGGATAATTGTACGACGACCCGTGGCGATAATGGTGCCTATCAGCTTGATAAGATGCTCAGGGGTGAATACGGTGGTGAGCCAGGTGCAGCATTGATGCTATTTCGGACCTACCCACGAGTTCCATTCTACGAACAGGTTAAAGATAGTATTCCTTTCTATACTGACCATGGCCGGATGTCGGCTTATTGTGATTTGCCTGAGGCCATTGATTATGGAGAGAACCTCATCGTGCACCGGGAAGGCCCTGAAGCAACTCCTTACCTTCCCAACGTGATTGTTTCCAGCAGCCTCTATCTTCGTCCGAAGGATTATGGCATTTCACTTGATGAGATGGATCCTGACCTGCGCACTATCCGAAATGTCAAGATGCCTTGGAGTGCCGTCAAGAAAACCGTCAATCCGCTCTGGGAACAGGGATTCCGTTTCTTCTGTTCGACTCCCAAGAGTCGGCATACCACCCACTCGTCCTGGTCCACAGTAGATTGGAACTGGATTTGGAGCACGAGTTTCAGTGATCCCTACCGTCATGACAAACGTTCTCCAGGGGTTAGTGATCGACAGATTCAGATGAATCCTCTGGCAGCCAAAGACCAGGATCTCAACGAGGGCGATTATGTCTATGTTGATGCCAACCCAGCTGATCGTCCGTTTGTTGGTTGGCAGGATGACGATTCTCGCTACAAAGCTTTTCGCTGTATGGTCAGAGTCAAATTTAATTGGTCCCTTCCTTATGGAATGACGATCATGAAACATACAGGCTGGATCGGTACTGAACGAACCGTCAAGGCGCATGAGAGCCGGACTGATGGACGTGCCCTAGCGCAAGGTACCGGCTATCAATCCAATTACCGTTACGGCTCCCACCAGAGTATCACAAGAAGTTGGCTGATGCCGATGCACCAAACGGATACTCTGTTCCACAAGCAAACAGGTGCTGTCAAATTCGTCTTTGGTTTTGCCGTCGACAATCATGGCGTCAACACGGTTCCCAAAGAAACCCTGATCCGGATTACCAAGGCTGAAGCAGGAGGTTTGAACGGAGTAGGAGTCTGGAAGCCTGCCACCACGGGACACTCTCCAGGAACTGAATCGGAAGAGATGCGTAAATATCTTGCTGGTGGCTTCACTCAAATAGGATAAAAAACAATGAGCAACTCAATGAAAAAACCTCTGGAGGAGGATGATCCCATGCAGATGAAGGCTCAAATGGTTGCAGGGGATCCACATTTGATGCTGGACTGTTTGATTGAAGAGTTTGCCCGCATGGGGTGGGATACAGGTCAGATTGCTAAAATTTTTGAGAATCCGGTTTTTCTGGCATCGCATGGGCTGACAAAGCGGTTTGGTCATAAAACCATCCGCGACCGCATTGAACAGACCCTGGAGCGGTGCGGTGTGTTTCATTTTAAAATTATTGAGCAGAAGCCTGTTTAAAAGCTGAGGACCATACAATCCTCGACACAGAAAAGAAAATCGGTCTAACCTTAACTAGGAGAGTGTGCTATGCCTGAAGTCTACAATTGGCAGCTTGGACGAAAGATGAGTTATCCCCACGAGGAGGCTCATCCGCAATGGCAGTTTGCCTTCGTCTTCAATATCAATCGTTGTATTGCCTGTCAGACTTGCACCATGGCTTGCAAGTCCACCTGGACATTCGCCAAAGGGCAGGAATATATGTGGTGGAATAACGTGGAAAGTAAACCCTATGGTGGCTACCCTCAAAATTGGGACGCCAAGCTCCTGACCATGATCGAAAAGGAGAACCCTGAAGAACAGGTGTGGAGAACGAAAAACAAAACCCCGGAAAACCCTTACGGGACATTCAGAGGTAAGACTATTTTTGAAGCTGCTGAAAAGCATGTTTCCCCGGATGGGTCCAAACGAGCCCTGGGCTATATTCCAACAGAGCAAGAATGGCAAAGCCCCAATATTCACGAGGAAACAGCAACAGGAAATCCCAGGAAAAAGGATCAGTGGGGATATTCGGCAGAGCTTCCCGAACACCGAACGTGGTTCTTCTACCTCCAACGTCTGTGTAATCATTGTACCTATCCTGCTTGCTTAGCTGCCTGTCCCCGTAACGCTATCTACAAACGACCTGAAGATGGCATCGTCCTCATCGACCAGGAGCGTTGCCGAGGATACCGTAAATGTGTGGAAGCCTGCCCCTACAAGAAGCCCATGTATAATTCAACAACACGAATCAGTGAAAAATGTATTGCCTGCTATCCTCGTATAGAAGGCAAAGACCCAGTCCTCAGTCCAGATGCCACTCCCTTAGAGACGCGCTGTATGGCTGCCTGCGTTGGGAAAATCCGGATTCAGGGGCTGGTGAAAAAAACAGGGGGGAAATGGGCAAAAGTCCCAGAGAATCCTCTCCACTTTCTTGTGCAGGAACGTAAGATTGCACTACCGCTTTATCCTCAATTTGGTACCGAACCCAATGGCTATTACATCCCGCCGAGGTGGGCACCACGAGGCTACCTTACCCAGATGTTTGGACCGAGTGTCGAACAAGCCATTGAACAGTACTCTTCTCCCGACCGAGAGTTGCTCGCGGTCATGCAACTTTTTCGCGCCTCACAGCAGATCATTTTCAAGTTTAAGATTGAAAAGGGGCCTAAGGTTGCGGAGATTGAAAACACGCTTCCTTCAGGTAAGAAGAAAGTCCAGGAAATATTCAACGATACCGTCATTGGTTACAACAAACTGGGCAAGGAAGCTGTCCGCATCACTGTTGAAGAGCCAACTTTTGAACGTTCAAAGGAACATCTCAACTCCATTTAACTTAATGCTTGGGTACCTGACATGAATCCATCCACCCTTTCCAATGATACGAAGCTAAATCCACCTGGAAATATCTTGAGTAGTGAGATTGAGGACTCACGGGTCCTTGATCAAGCCAGATTAACCGTGTATCGGTTTCTCTCCCTGGTTGCTACAGACCCGCAATCCGAACGATGGCCACAGGTTCTCGATCTGGATTTTCAGGAACTCGTCGAGGCGGCTATCGAAGTTCTCCAAGATGACTCTTTGGCTTGTCCGGATGTCCTGGCTCCAGGTGAGGTTTCTCCCGAGACCTTGGGTCTGGCACCGTTGACCTCCTACATGCAAATGCCTCGGGACACTCTCATCAAAGAATATGACCACATTTTCGGCCTCCTTGTTTCTGGAGAATGTCCTCCTTACGAAACGGAATATTGCCCCCAGACCTTCTCCGTTTATCGTTCCCATAGCATGGCGGATATCGCGGGCTTTTATCGAGCCTTTGGGCTGGAGCCCTCACGCAAATCCCCCGAACGGCATGACCATATCGTCCTCGAACTCGAATTTATGGCTTGGTTGATTGCCAAGACCCTCTATGCCTTGGAAGAAGGAGAAGAGGACAATGCTAACCTTTGCAGGGAGGCACAAGTGAATTTTTTTCGGGATCATTTCGCCTGGTGGACACCTGCATTTGCTTTAGCTTTGCGACGTAAGGCCGATGGAATTGCTGATGAACGAGAACTTGATTCGCCTCCAAAAAGCTATCAAGGAGCCTTTGGTGCCTTCCTGACCGCTTTTGTACCTGCTGAACGTGGAATCCTTGGCATTGCACCACCCACAGCCCTAATAGCTCCAGCGAGGGCTAAAGAAGAGGACTGTGATACATGTCCGTTAAGTGCCAATCAAAACTCTGAATAAACACACAGGAGAAATATCATGAAACGAAGTATCCTTTTTTCAGTTCTGGTAACTTTGGGCTGCCTTTTGCCCCCTATGCTCGTTTTTGCGATTGATCAGGAGGCAGAGAATCTCTACAATCGACACTGTGCTGCCTGCCATGGGATAAAAGGTGATGGTGAGGGATCGGCTGCTTATCTTCTTTCCCCGAAACCACGAAATTTTACGTTGGGTGTGTACAAGTTCCGGAGTACGCCAACCGGAGAGCCACCAACTGATCAGGATTTGCTTCGCACTCTGAAGCAAGGCATCCCTGGTACTCCTATGCCTGCCTGGGATCGCTTACCGGAAAGAGATCTTGTAGCAATCGTGGAATATCTAAAATCTTTTTCTGATATTTTCGAGGATGAAGAGTCGATGGAACCCCCAATTCTCATAAATGCTCCTCCACCTCTGACTGTAGAAAGTGTGAAAGCGGGGCATCAGGTTTATCAAGAATTGGAATGCTTCAAATGCCACGGCCCCGGTGGTAAAGGAGATGGGCCGACAGCCCCATCACTCAAGGATGATGAGGATCGTCCAATCCGTCCTTACGATTTTACACGCGGGCCCAGTTTGATGAAAGGTGGTGCTTCGGCGCAAGCCATTTACCGCACTTTTATGACTGGGCTCGACGGAACCCCCATGCCTTCGTTTATTGATGATCTTGAAGAGGAACAACGCTGGCAACTCGTTCACTACATCCAATCACTCTCATCTACAAGGCAGGCGCAGGCTTTACCAAAAGGGACTCCAACCTTGCATGCTATAAAAGTATCTACTGATCCGTCGCTTGATTTGAGTGATCCAATCTGGACTAAGGCACCCGTAGCGATGGTACCACTTCGCCCTCTTTGGGCTAGGAACAATTGGGTAGACTCGATCAAGGTTCAAATTGTTGTTGGCCCCAAAACTGCAGCCTTTCGATTCGAATGGCCTGATGTCAGAAAAGATGAGGAAACCATCCGTCCACAGGATTTCCGGGACGCTGTGGCAATTCAATATGTGCCGGATGCAGTGTCAGCTGATTATGTTGGGATTCCATTCATTGGCATGGGTGATAAGGAGAATGCTGTCACCATTTGGCATTGGAAGGCTGATTGGGAAGCCGATGTGACAGGAGGTTTCGGCGATGTTGTTCGAAAATATGGAAAGGTCATGGATCAAATGGTTGTTGATCTAACAAATGAGAAGGAATACCTATCCGGTCGTGGAGCAGACAATCCTCTCTCGATTCACAAACGTAAAAGTTCGGTCGAGGTGCTTAAGGCAAAAGGATTTGGTACACTAACAAGCCTACCTCCTACTGCTCAGACAGTGAAAGGTCGTGGAGTTTGGCGTAATGGTGTATGGACGGTGGTAATGCATCAGGTTCTTGATTCTGCTGTAGGACCTCCGTTGCGCAAGGGGCAATCGCTGCCTTTTGCTGTCGCTGCATGGGATGGTACAGCCGGAGACCGCAATGGTCAGAAATCGGTGTCTCAATGGATGGAGCTTGTCATTGAATAGGTATTTAGGTTCGTTTTTAGGTTCAGTCTAATCAGCAACAAATCAATGAATAAATTCAACAAAGAGAAAGAATCATGGTAGTTGTTCGAATGCGTCGAAAAACAGAAATTCTGAAGCGTATAGACACAGCAATTGTAGTTTCCAATGGACAAGAATAATATTAAAAGACCGAAAATATTGATTGTAGAAGACCGTCGGCTCACTGCTGAAGATCTAAAAGAAACGTTGGAAGGGTTTAACTATACGGTTTGTGGGATTGCAGCAACCAGTGAAATGGCAATCCAGTTGGCCGAAGAAAAACAGCCAGATCTGGTATTGATGGACATTGTGTTAAAAAGTAAAAAAGACGGCATTGAAACCGCTCATTACACCCGTTTTCATCTCGACATTCCTGTGATTTATTTAACCGCCTATGCCAACAAAGAAATGCTTGAGCGGGCTAAATCAACCGACCCTTCTGGATATTTGATCAAGCCCTTTAAAGAACAAGATTTATACTTTGCAATTGAAATCACACTTCACAAACACAAAATGGAATCTGGTAACAAGCAAAGGCACTCTAATAACCACAGCCAATTGACAGAACCCAAACAAGACTTGACCCCACAAATACAAAAAATTAGTATGCAGCATTCCGGGAATGAAAAAAGACATTTGTTCCAAGCCATGAATGAGATTGAACAAAGACTGAAAAACCTGCTCTATGTCCAAGCAAAAGGACGTTATTGTCAGTTGGCCTTAGATTTGTCTCAAGAACCTTGCTTCGATTTACAAATTTCCTTGCAACAGCTAGAAACCTACTGTAAAGATAGCATATTTCTCAAAATACACCGCTCTTATCTCATCATTCCCGAACGTGCTCTTTATATCAAAAAAAAGAACACGCGAGATTTCGAATTGTGGCTGAAAGGATATTCCAGTAATCCAATCTCTATCCCTGTTGGTCGTTCTTACCTCCCCGAATTAAGAAATTCCCACCCTGAGTGGTTTGCATATTAAAAAATTAGGACCTTCTTTTCCATAAAATCCTCTTGACCCCATTTAAGCCGACCCATAATATTGCTCTTCATCATCATACTTATCTTTCACTGTGACTAACCCCCACTAATTCTTCACAGTCAGACACCCTCCAAGTAACCCCCACTTAAATCCTACACAGTCAGACACCCTCCAAGTAAAATCCCCAATTGTTGTAAAACAAACCTATTCGTGTTATAAATTATTTTTCGTTAACAATTCTTTGGAAGAAAAGAGGCTCAATTAAGTGAACATCTACATTCTTTGGGAGGTCGATATGCGCAT
>NYUB01000144.1 GCA_002683785.1 Deltaproteobacteria bacterium | reverse complement strand
GGAAAGTGACCACACGGAATCCTCCCCCAGGGTACAAAGAATCAAAGTTCCTCATCAACAACATGAATCTTTTGCAGACTTGGTGAGAGACCCTAAACTGCTGGAGATCCTCAGAGTACTTATTGGGGAGGATGTCCGTTTTCGTAACAGCAAGTTGAACATCAAGGCTGCAAAAGGAGGTGCAGTGGTTGATTGGCATCAGGACTGGGCCTTTTATCCTCATACCAATCCGGATCTATTGGCCGTCGGAATCATGTTGGATGATATCGATGACGAGAATGCACCGTTGATGGTTTTCCAGCAAAGTCATAATGGAAAAACCCTGGATCACCATCATCGCGATGTCTTTTGTGGATCGGTGGATCTTGAAGTGGAAAAGTTCGATGCATCCCTTGCCAAAAAAATCACGGGTCCAGCAGGAAGTGTGAGTTTCCATCATGTCAAGGCGCTCCATGGATCCGCTCCTAATTATTCTGAACGTTCAAGAAGACTTCTGCTCTATGAGTATGCAGCTGCTGATGCATGGCCTCTGATCGATTTTGAGGTTTATGGAGACTACAAGGAATTCGAACAAAAAGTAGTTTTGGGAAAAAGTACACTTTCACCACGATTTCAGGAGGCGGATGTCCGCATGCCCTTTCCACGACCTCCCAATCCTGATTCCATCTATAGAATTCAGGAATATCGTACAAGCGGTTTGGAATTTAAAAACACCCCCAAAGACTCATTTTAAAAGAGGATAAAAGTTTGGACTCAGGATCTGCAGTTTTGGATGTCCAGAATCTTTCGAAACGCTTTGATATGACACAGGCACTGGAGGATGTTTCAGTGGATTTGAAAGCAGGAGAAATCCATGCTCTTGTCGGAGAAAATGGAGCTGGAAAATCAACATTGATCAAGATTCTGACTGGCATTCAGCAGGCTGACCAGGGCGAGGTCTTGCTTCAAGGAAAACCGGTCAAGATTTCTAATGCTCAAGAAGCACAATCATATGGAATTGCTGCGATCTTTCAGGAACCCATGGTGTTTCCAGATTTGGATGTCGCTGAAAATATTTTTATCAGCCACAGGGATCGGGGTTTTTTTGTTCGCTGGAAAAAAATATACCAGGATGCAGAAACCATCCTTGAGGATCTTGGCATTCAACTGGATGTCCGTTCTCCTGCAAGCGGATTGACCCTTGCGGCACAGCAGGCAGTTGAAATTGCAAAAGCCATTTCGCTCAATGTCAAAGTGCTCATTATGGATGAACCAACAGCTTCGTTATCATCCCATGAAGTTTCTCAATTATTTAGTGTGGCTCGCAGACTGAGAGACGAGGGAGTGGCGGTTTTGTTCATCAGTCACCGTTTGGAGGAAGTTTTCGAAATTGCTGACAGAATCACGGTTTTTCGTGATGGGCATAAGATTTCCACCAATCCTGTTTCCGAGGTGACCCGTGAAAGCCTCATCCAGGAAATGGTCGGAAGAGAGGTTTCTAAATTCTATAAGTCTCATGAAAAAACGGTTCAAGGCAGACGTATCGGTTCCATTAAGAATTTAACCAAACAGCCAATATTTTCTGAAATCAATTTTGATTTGCATGAGGGAGAAATCCTCGGTTTTGCAGGTTTGGTGGGATCTCGGAGAACCGATGTGGGACTGGCCATATTTGGTGTGACTCCTGCGGACTCAGGATCGATTGAAATAGAAGGAAAAACCGAACTCATTCATTCTCCTCAGGAAGCTCAGAAATTAGGAATTGCCTACATGACTGAGGATCGGAGAAAACTCGGTTTGGCGATGCCCATGAGTATCACTGAAAACATCACTTTAGCATCACTGAAAAAATACCTTGGATTACTCGGCATTGTGGAAAGCTCAAGGGAAGAACAAACGGCTGGTGAATTTAAGGAACGACTTGATATTAAAACACCTTCCTTGACCCATGAAGTGGGTAAACTTTCTGGAGGAAATCAGCAAAAAGTGATGTTCAGCAAATGGCTGAACACCCAGCCCAAGATCTTCATTCTGGATGAACCGACTCGGGGCATTGATGTAGGAGCAAAGGCTGAAGTGCATCAAATGATCAGAGAATTGGCGAAACAGGGGATCGCCATCCTTTGTATCTCGTCAGACCTTCCCGAAGTGCTTGTTCTCAGCGACCGGATTCTCGTGATGCGAGAAGGCCGGCAAATGGGAATTTTGGAAGGGGCTTCTGCAAATCAGGAGTCTGTGATGGCTTTAGCCATGGGTCAATAAAGGATATGTGATGGTCAAATACTTGAGCCAGGTCAGACCTGAAAAACAAAGGGAGTTGGTCCTGTTATTGTTGATTTTGTTGGTCGTCATTTTTTTCGCAATGATGATTCCAAACTACCTCAATGCAAGGCTTTTCAACCGTGTTTCAACCAGTGTTGCGATCATGGCCGTTTTGGCGATTGGTCAAACCCTGGTTGTTCTGACACGCAACATAGACCTTTCGGTTGGCTCTATTGTGGGCTTTACAGCTTATTTTGTGGGGCAGCAGCTTTCACACAACAATGAAATTGAACCTATGGTTGCTGTCCTGATGGCAATCGGTGTGGGAGCTTTGATGGGAGGCTTCAATGGGATTTTGGTGGCTTATTGTAGAGTCCCTGCGATCATTGTCACTTTGGGGACCATGGCTCTGTTCCGTACTTTATTGGTTGAATATTCAGACGCGCAGACCGTGTTAACGGTCAATCTTCCTCAATGGTTATTGGACTTTCCGAGATTGAACGTCCTGAGTCATGGAAGACTGCACTTAAGGTTTGTGGTGGTGATCATGCTGGCAGTCGTGGTCTTGTTTCAGCTCTTTCTGAGATTCAGTTCTTTTGGCCGTAAGCTTTATGCCATCGGCTCCAATCCTGAGGCGGCGAACAATGCCGGTTTTCCAACCCAGAGAATTGTTCTCATCAGTTTTCTGCTTTGCGGTGCTTTAGCAGGACTCACGGGTTTTTTGTTCCTTGCCAGGTTTGGAAACATCACGGTTGTTGCCGGAATCGGGTTTGAACTCAAATCAGTTGCTGCTGTGGTGGTGGGAGGAGTCAACATCTTCGGTGGTTCCGGGAGTATCTTGGGGGCAACATTGGGGGCGATATTAATTGATCTTCTTGAAAACAGTCTGATCCGCTGGTTACAAATCAGTGAGTTCTGGAGAGATGCCCTTCTTGGTCTATTGATCCTTACCTCTGTTGCAACAGACAGTATTTTCATGAAACGTATTCGCCTCTATTGGGCCAAACGGCATGCCGCTTCAACCAGCTAATATGAAGACCCGATGTCATTAAAATTAAAAAAACTCATGGGTTGGGAGGGGTTCCTTTTGGTGGTTCTTCTTTTGATCATTTGTGTGAACTCTTTTAATTCATTGGCATTTCTGACGGTCGAAAATCAAGTCAACCTTTTTGTCTTATCGGTTGAAAAGATCATCATTGCTTTGATCATGACCTTCATCATTCTTAACGCAGAAATTGATCTTTCTGTTGCTTCCATGATGGGATTGGCTGCATGTGCCCTGGGATGGATGGTCGAATCAGGTACTTCAACCAGTACAGCGATTGGGTTGTGTCTGATCATCGGCTTAGTGGGGGGTGCATTCAATGCCTACTGGATCACGATTGTGAAACTGCCATCGCTGGTTGTGACTTTAGCCATGCTGATTGGTTTTAGAGGACTGGGAAGGGTCCTGATTGAAGACCGCTCGATTCGGGTCTTTCCACCTTGGTTTGAAAATCTTGGCCAACAACCGATTTTGGGCCCGTTGCCTTTGTCGATCCTGATATTCCTGGTATTACTCGTGATTGCTGTTGTGATCCTTCAATATACTGGTTTTGGTCGCTATGTATACGTGATAGGAATCAGCCAGGAAGTTGCAACTTATTCGGGGGTCCGAGTTGCTAGGGTTAAGACCATTCTTTTCATGGTGTCAGGGCTGATCTCAGCCTTGGCTGGGATTCTTTTTTCCGCTCGGCTAGGATCGGTTAGAGGAGATATGGGATTGGGTTTTGAACTGGATATCATCACCATGGTTCTTTTAGGAGGAGTCAGTATTTTTGGTGGTGCAGGGTCGATTTATGGAGTCATTCTTTCGATCTTGATCGTTCTTTACCTGAGAAATGGAATGTCACTGAGCAATGTGACAGGTCACATCCAAACTGGGGTCATTGGAGTGATCCTGATCCTTTCTGCAATGATCCCCAATATCAAATCATGGCTTGAAAGCATATTTGATAAAAAATATGCTCCCTAAGCTTTAACTCTTTTGGAGTTTGCCTATGAACTGAATTAATCTGGAATCACTAATTTTCAACTCGAATTTAAGGAACAAAATGCACAAAAAAATCATTTCGATTTTAACAGTAACAGCACTCCTTTTTGGAGCTACGGTGATGGCTCATACCATTGCCAAAAAAGGCATGAGAGCAGATTTGGTTTTGATGCCAAAATTTTTAGGGATCCTGGTTTTTGATCAGGCGAACAATGGTGCACAGGAAGCACACAAGGAATTGGGTAATCCAGGAAAATTGGAATTCCTGGGGCCGACTCCGGAAAACAGTGTTGCCGGTCAGATTGAAATATTGACCACTGCCACCACTCAGGGGCAGGATGGAATCATGATCTCAAACAATGCAGGAGATCAAATCGCACCTGCTGCTAAAGCAGCAAGAGCAAAAGGGATGACGGTAGTCACATGGGATTCTCCTATTCCTTCTGCTGATGGAGAACAATTGTTCATTGCCCAAGTCGATTTCAATGAAACCGGGATGGTGATGGCAGACATGGCATTGAATATCATTGGGCCTGGAGGAGGTGAATTCGCCGTCCTGTCAGCCACCCCTGATGCTGCCAATCAAAATGCCTGGAATGCTTCCATGAAGGAACACCTCAAAGACCCGAAATATTCAAAAATCAAATTGGTGGATTTGGTCTATGGGGATGATCAATCAGAAAAAAGTTATAACCAGGCTCTGGCTTTGGTCGATAAGTATCCAAATCTGAAATTGATCATGGCTCCAACCACGGTAGGTATTGCCGCGGCAGCAAAAGCCATGCAGGATGAAGGACTTTGTGATCAGGTTAAAGTCAGTGGACTTGGATTACCTGCTGAGATGGTGAGTTATACCCTCAACGGATGTGCACCAGAGTTTGCACTCTGGAGCTTTGTTGATTTGGGATACCTTTCCTATTATGCCACTTACATGATGGCGACCGGTCAAATTGAAGGTGTCGCAGGAGAAACATTTAAGGCAGGCAGAATGGGTTATTACACCATCGAAAAAGATCCCACCCGTGATAAGGGACTTCGTGTCAAGATGGGACCTTTCAGCGTCTACAACAAAGACAATGTAGAAGCTGCATCTAAATAAACTCAAAAAATGCCCATTCCCCTTTTGGAAACCATCTCCATTCAAGTCTTCTGGGAATCAAAGGGTTTCAGGCCCTGTTGTTTCTTTCGAGGATGGTTTTCAACGATCAGGGAATGGGCATTAAGCTTTAAGACGTTCGGAACAAGAGAGAATTCTTAACCTAAATCTAATAAGATATGGAACAGATCGCATTTAAGATGGAATTGCAATCCGGTCAGCGAGAGCTTTATCAAAAAAGGCATGATGAAATCTGGCCGGAACTGGTTCAATTACTCCATGATGCTGGTATTTCCGATTACAGCATCTTTTTGGATGAAGAAACATCGACCCTCTTTGCCGTGCTTCGAAGAACAGAAGACCATAAGATGGAGTCACTTCCGGAACATGAGGTGATGCAGCGTTGGTGGAAGTTCATGGGAGACATCATGGTCACCAATTCTGACGGGTCCCCCATGGTCAAGAGTTTGGACCCGATGTTCCACATGCCTTGATGGCTTTGGGTTTGTACATCAAATCTTTTTGGACCATGTCGATGATGGAGGCATCATGAAAATTTGGGATCCCCACTTTCATATCTGGGATGTTTCACAGACCACCACAAGTGGTCATGATCCAGAGCAACTCTTTGCGCCCGAAGGAAATCCTGTTTATACACTCGAACGCTATGAAAAGGATATGGCGATTGAGGGCTTCGAACTGACTGGAGGTGCTTTTGTCGAGGCCGTCAGTGTTTGTCATGTTGATGATGATGGACCGTCCTTCGAAGCATGCTGTTTGGCAGAAACGAGTTGGACTTCCAAAGAGATGGACGGGTCAGACCTGGAATATCGGACCGTGGCATCTGCCTCCCTGGAGAGTCCGAATGTTGAAAACCTCCTGGCTTCCCTCAAACAACATCAAAGAGTTTGTGGGATACGGCAAATCATCAACCATGAACCTTCATGGCCCAGGAATCAAAAAAGAGGGAACTATCTTGAAAATCCTTCTTGGCGCAGTGGATTTGCGAAACTGGAGGATTTTGGAATGTCGTTTGATCTCCAGTTGAACCCTCATCAATTCCATGATGCTTCAGTGTTGGGGGAGAGTCACCCTAAAATTCCATTGATCATCGGGCATTTGGGGAGTCCGACCCTGGCAGACCTCGAGGAGGGTCAAGTGTACTGGGATGGAATGCGTCGACTCGCTGATCTGGAACAGACTTCCATCAAGCTTTCCATGTTCTCCTACCTGGACCCGGATTGGGATGGGAACCCTCTGGTCATAGAGACGGTGCTCAAAGTAATCGATCTTTTTGGAAGCGAGCGGTGTTTCTTTGCATCTAATTTTCCGGTCGAACAACATCAGGGTTGGTCTGCGTCCAAACTTTATTCCGCATTTCTCAAGATGGTGGAGTATTTAAGCGAAGAAGAACAACAGAAGTTGTTTTCTGAAAATGCCAGGTCCGCGTATCGCCTTTGATCCGTTTAAAGCTGAATTGAAACCAGCCCGTTTTCCTGAAAAAGATTCAAAAATGTTTAATGGGTTGAAGTTGACCCATCCTTCCTGGTTTCTTATTTCAATATCAGGGCATTACACAAGTCCTGAGATTCTGGTTTCTTCAAACAAATGCCTAAAATGAGACAACCAAAATTCCATCTTAGTGTTGCTTTTTTTGCAAGTGTGGTTCTTTTTTCATTCGGATTTTCCAGTTTGAAAGCAGAGGATGAAAAGATTTTCTCTTCCGGAGACCATTGTCTCGCTTACAGGACTCCCAAGAAGATGTTTTTTTTCACCGATGTGATCGTCATCGGAAAGAGTTGCCAGGTCAATGCTTCAACAGAAATGGAAGGAACCAAGAAGCGCTTCATCGTCGCTGTTACTGTGGAAAGTTTTGATTCAGACAGCAACAGAAGGGATGAGGTTGTCATGGAAATCCTTAAAGCAGAGGATCATCCCGATCTACGTTTTGAAACCGATTGGATTTCAGATTCCGTGATAAGAAATCTTCTGGAAACCGGAAAAGGAAGCCTTAAGGGTATTTTAAGCCTTGCAGGCCGTAGTTATCCGGTTTCATTCCAGATGGATTTTTTCAGTGAAGGCGGAAATTACCGGATCGAAGGTCATCTGGACACCAACTACACTGCCTTTGACATGGAGCCTCCAGTGGGAGGCCCTGGAGGTTTTATTGCAATAGTCAAAGATAAGCTGGAGTTGTTGGCTCACCTGCAAAGTGCTCAGATCACTGGATTTGAAGAAGCCATTAAATAGGAATCTTGAGTATTAAAGGACTATTAAAAGTCCTATTGAACGACAAGTCCCGCTTTTTCAGGATCCCATTCTGGAGCATCCTTGAGGGCAGGAATCAGTTCCTGGGGTCGATCGACGAGGGTCCACATTTGCAGATGTTGCTGATTCATAAAACGTTCATCTGCGGCCTGTTCCATCATCCGCTGAAAAGCATCGTAATAACTTCTTGTGTTCAGCAATGCAATGGGATTGGTGTAGAGAGCAAGCCTTTTCCAGGTCAGTGCTTCGAGCAATTCTTCGAAGGTTCCTGATCCCCCTGGCAGGGCGATGATGCCATCGGCTTTTTCGATCATCTCCAGTTTCCGTTCATGGAGGCTGGCGACAATTTTCAGTTCACTTACTTTGCTGTGCCCCCACTCGAGTTCCTGCATGAATTCCGGCAGGACACCGATCACACGGCCGCCTTCTTCCAGGGCTCCGTCAGCGAGAGCGCCCATGGAGCCCAGGCCTCCTCCTCCGTAGATGATCTCGCAGCCTTCACGGGCCAGCAGCCTTCCGGTTTCACGTGCTGCATCCCGATATTCCGGATCGGCTTGGGTGCTGGACGCACAGTAGACACAAATTCTCTTTAGCTGACGTTTGTTAGAATAGGAAGCGGGAGGGTTCATGGTTGTGATGTTTTTTGGAATAAGTTTGGAAGTGGTTGGTTAAAGTAAACGGTACATGACGAAGGCATCAACGGGACCCTCTTCCGGATGGCGGAATGCTTCAGGCAGGGTGCCTGCAATGGCAAAGCCCATCGATTTCCATAGATGAACGGCGTCCTGGTTGGTCGATACTACCAGATTATACTGCATTGCTTCGTATCCCATTTCCAGTGCGGTTTCCAGGGAATGAGCACACATCCCGCGGCCGATGCCCTTGCCCCGTATATCTGGATGGACGATATAACCTGCATTGCAGACATGGGATCCGCCCCCCTGCTGGTTGGTTTTCAGGTAATAGCTTCCTGCGACTTCACCCTTTTCCATGGCAACGAAACAGGCTTTTGGTTTTGCCATCCAGAGTTCCTTGAGTTCCTGTTCTCCAGCATCGGGTTCGATGGCGTAGGTGTCCCCCTTTTTAATGATTTCGCTGAGGATCTTATAAATCCCATGCCAATCCTGTTTTACGGCTTTTCGGATCTTCAACATTACATACAATCAGTTTAGGGATCAGGAATGATGGATCTGCATCATGCCAGGACGGGAGGCTTCCTGGCTTTGGAGGCATTTTCAAATGCATGAGCACAACTCAGCAGAGTCGTTTCGCTCCAGGCAGATCCATAGAAGGAAATCCCGACAGGAAGTCCGGAAACGAATCCTGCAGGGACACTGATTCCAGGATAACCGGCGACTGCAGAGGGCGTGAAACTGGTTTC
>NYUB01000143.1 GCA_002683785.1 Deltaproteobacteria bacterium | reverse complement strand
ATCATCATGATATTGTTTAAAGTTCTTGAAACCGAAGGGAGCCGATAAATCTTATCAGGTTGTTTTGACATGGATAAGTCATAAACCGTATGGAGGCGGAAAAAGTGTCGGATCAAAACTACAAAGAATATGAACTGAACATCAACGGGAACCGATTCCAGATTTCAAGTAATTGTGGAGAGGAGCACATCCGCAAAGTGGAACGTTTTCTCGATGAGCAGATCAATGAGGTCAACCAGCAAACCAATGCCTACGGCCCCACCAATTTAGCGTTTCTGGTGGCCTTAAACCTTGCGGATGAGCTCTTGAATCTGCGTGGAAGGTTGAGCCGTTACGAAAATGTGGAAGAAGGGCTTTCGAGGCTTTGTGAAAGGCTTGAAAACGTTCTATCAAGTCCTTCAAATTCCGACTCAAAAGGAATGGCTTTACCGGATTTCAGTTCACGGTTCTGAAGTATAAATTCCAGGAATGGCGCCATGAGCCATGGAATGTTATCTTCAATGACGTCAGAAAATTCCTGCGGTGTTCGTGTTGTTAAACTTTTGCTACCTTATATTTTCTAAAAGGGGTTGGTCCCTGAAGAAGGTGAGCAAGCCTTCCATGCTGAAGGAAGCCTAAATTCTTCAAACATTTCCCCACCTATTGGGCGAGGTACCAAAAGCCCTCTTTTGCACACGGCATTGCGGGAATCTTCTGGATCATGGATGATCAAAAGTCATTAGATGCCCTTCTTTTATTACTACTCGCGTATCTCCCCTCAGGGTCATCTGTTTTTATAGAAAATTATCAACGTTTCTTTCTAAAGACTGACTTCAAAACCTGAAGTGGGAAATTTTTTTCCAAAAACCAGTCGATGAAACTTGTGAACCAAAGGATACTCGTCTGGTTGCTTGGCTTCATGCTGCTATTTTCTGCAGCATGGGTTTTCATCGGCAAGTACATCTATGAAACCGCAGCCAATGTTAACGGCGAATGCTGGGGCAATCTATCCAACAGACCAGACCGTTTTCATTCCCGATTCTGGGGCATCAGGACTGAACACGACCTTTCTGAATGGTGGTTTGGGGATTATCAGGAAGTGGAACTGACTCTGGAAAACGAGGCCCTTCGAATCAGTGCCTGGGTCAGGGAAGCTGAAGGAAACGCACCCTGGATCCTGTTCATTCATGGCCTTGGGAGTTGCAAAAACAACCATGCGGTTTTGCTACCTGCTGCGATGATGGTCCGTCAAGGTTATTCTGTGATGCTTTTGGATATGAGGGAGCACGGTGCTTCTTCACGGATTAACCAGCTTCACACGGCCGGCCAGGAAGAATTGCATGATGTCCTCAGCGGCTGGAGGTGGATCCACGAAAAAAAAGGGATTCCCGCCGAGGAAATTGGTGTCTATGGAGTTTCGCTAGGTGCAGGCACCGTGGCGCTGGCCTTTGCCGAAGAACCTAGAATACATGCCGCCTGGCTCGATTCTCCTTTTGCTGATATGGAAAAAATTATCCGAAGTGAGCTCCAGATTGCAGGTTTTCCAGCATTCCTAGCAGGGGGTGCAAAATTGGCAGGACTCTTATTTAGTGGGATCGATATCATGGGTCGCACCCCGCTGGAAGGTGCAGAGTCCATCGGCAATCGACATCTGTTCATCGCCCATGGAAAACAGGATGAACGAATTCCTGTTTTTCATGGGGAATTGATGTGTGAAACAGCAAATGCATTCATGCTTGAGGATGGGTCTGTCGAGTGTTGGTACCCTTCGGGACAGGTAACGGTTGGAGAAGATAAAACCACTGGACACGCCGTTGCGATGCTTACCGAATTGGAAGAATGGAACCACCAGATGAAAGAATTCTTTGGCAGGACCCTCAATCATCAAAACTGATCACAACCTTTCCTCCAAATGTGTACCCCGACGTCATCCACGAACCAGCCCCTGTTGCAGGATTTTCTGAAACTGCTCAAGGAACGCAAATATTCTGAAAACAGTCTGCAAAGCCACCGTCTTGATATTCAGAAATACCTTGACTGGCTGGGCGATGGTGGTGAAATCCGGCTTGATCAGCTCAAGGATTTGAAACCTGATGATATTGAAGAATATGTCGAATACCTGCGCCAGGATTACAAACCGAGCACCATCGCCCGACACCTCTCGTCACTGAAACTGTTTCTCAACGACTTAGAATTAAGTGGGAAAATCCGTATGAACCCTGTGCATCGTGTCCGATATCCGGAAGTGATTGCAGATGCTCCCCAAACGCTTTCGGCAGAGGAAGTCGTGAGGCTTTTGGAAACTCCAGATCCTGCTCATTACCTTGGTCTACGGGACCGGGCCATCCTGGAACTCCTCTATTCCAGTGGATTGAAGGTCAAGGAACTGCTGAACCTGAATGTCGAGGACCTCTTCCTTAAAATGAGTTTCCTTAAAGTCCGGGGCAAAAGGGAGAGGATGGTCCCTATGACAGTGAAAGCAGTCGAGGCGCTAGTGGAATACCTTCAAACCAGCCGGGAACAGAGGTTGCTCAACAAATCGGACCCTTGCCTTTTTCCAGGGAGAAACGGTACCCGCATGAGCCGCATGGGATTCTGGGTGATGATCCGGAAACACGCCCAAAAAGCTGGAATAGAGAATCCTATCAATGGAAGGATCTTAAGGCATTCATTTGCCGCTCACCTTCTGGAAAACGGAATGGACCTTCCTGACATTCAGGATCTCTTCGGCTACGTCAGTCTCGATTCAACTCTGCAGTATGCCCACATCAACCGACCTGACTATTTTGAAGTCTATCACCGCTACCATCCCATGGGAGAATATTACCAGCAAAAAGAGTCCAATGAGTCCTCTCCGGAAAATGGTCTGCAGGAAAACAGGGACCTTCCAGAAAACGAAAAGGAGCGTTAGGGACTGCGAGATGATTATTTTTCGAGAATTCCTGCCAGATAGGCTGCTGCACCCGCAGCACAGACACCCCGAAAGGCAAGACACTTGATCTGCCCAAGCCGGGTTCCATCGGGGGCATAGACGTAGGACCAGAAAGTCGTCCAGTCATAGAATGCCAGCAGTTTACCCTCCACATCATAAAGCCTGCGATCGGAAGCTCTTCCTGTCCATTCGTTTTTTTCATCCTTACGCACGACAAACAGTTCGAAACCGGACTGGGTTTTGACGAAACTGACACGGCCTTTAGGCGTTCCGTCCAGTTGCATCAACTCAACGTAGTCGATGTATATGTGTGCCAACCCGACAGGACTGTTCTTCGGCCCCAGAATCTGGCTTTTGAGCGGAAGCGCATGCCCGCTGAAGGGAATTCCCAGAAGGAGGATCAGGAGCAGCCTGAATCTGATTCGGGATGGAATTTTATTCAAAACATTTGGCCTGAAATAAGAAACAGGGGGTCACTAGAGGTTAAAGCATTCCTTCACGAAAAGTAGGATATTCCAGACTTATGCCTAACGCCTCAAGCCGGCGTTTGGAAATTCGACGTTGAAACAGAGGTTTTTCCGTCTGAGGAGGAAACTCCGGATGCATTCCTCTCGCTTCGGGGTGATATTCCAGGAGCCATTGGACCACATCCCACGAGGGACAGGGTTCATCATCGACCGCGTTGATCAGCTTCACTTGCGGATGAAGGATGCAATATTCGGTGATCCGCGCAAGGTCATGAACGTGGATGCGGTGGGTGGGAGTTCCCGTATCCGGAATGCTCTTGCCGCTTTTCAGACGTTCCAGAAGATTCCTTCCCGGTCCATAGATTCCACCTGGACGAATCAACTGCAGTTGAAAGCCTTCCGAAAGTTCCTGTTCCACCAAAAGCCTTCGTTTACCCGAGTCGGAATCCGGCTCAAAGTTTGAATCTTCACTCCAAATTCCTTCCTTTTTGGGGTAAACCCCGGTAGTGGAAATGAGGATCAGGCGTTGGAGCATCGGTCTCTTTTCTTGCATCCACTCCTTCCACAGACGGAGTTGTTCCGCAATCACCTCCAGTTCCAAGGCAGGCGTTGGTATGGTGAAGACCATCACCACCGGAAGTTTCGGAATCCCGGACCAGCTAGACGAATCCTGCCAGTTGAAATGAAACTGGTCCAGGGAGCAGGACATAACCGGAGAGGAATGCCAACTTCCCCAGGATCCTTCCTTCCAGGCCGTTAAACCTGCCAGTTCCTTGCCCAGGAATCCTAATCCGAGGATCCCGATCAACCCTGATTCATGATCCATCTTGACTGCTTTCCTGTGACTTCAATGGCGAAAGTTTCATTTTCACGGAAATTCGAATCACATCCCTACCTTGGATTTTCACTTTGCTCCGGGACATTAACCGGGCTTTTTCAAAATCTGGTAAACCTGAAAGCCTCTCTAAAAGTCCAGGAACGATCATCGGATCTTCAGCATAAGCGCTTAATTCCATACCATGCTGATGATAACGTATCTGTTCGATCCAAGCACCTTCCACAGCAAAAAAAAGCTTCTCCAGGCCATCCAACAACTGATTGCGCTGTTGTTGCTGGAATGCAAATTGTTTCCGGGAATTCTCCAGTTTTTTGAGTTGCTTCTGAACCTGTTCGGATTCACGGACCTGCCTCCTTTGAGCATCAAGCTTTTGTTCCAGGGTCTGCAACTCGGAATGCATTTGTTCAAGATGACGGTCCGTCTCGCCGACCCAGTAATACAAAAACACCGGTATGAGGAAGATCAGCGGAATCAGCATCAACCAAATGGGGCTATACCCCTTTCGGGAGGGAGGAATCCAGGCAAATCCTTTTTGGGGATCCCGAGCCATCCCATTCCAGGCAGAAACCATCTTCTCCAGAGGGAGTTCCACATCATGGATTTCCGACTGATCATTGGGAAAACCCAGCCGAACCATGTTCATCGGCTTGGGAAAAAGATCCTGGATCAGGTGCTCACTGGCCTTTTCTTCCAACCTTGGCAAATGAGAGATTTCAATGAGTCGTTTTTCTTCCCACTGCAGATGATAACTCTGCTCCAATCCGTAAAAAAGCAAGGAATCCTGATCCGATGTACCCAAAAGGGAAAGGACGGGGTAGATCAGAGGAGCATGTTCGATATTCCTGCTGAATTGCTTTTCACTTTGATTTCGAAGTTCCTTCGCCTTTGGATCTAAAATAGAGGTGAGAAGCCCGAGCGGACCACGGAGATTTTTTTCTAAATACGCCGCGCCCACCCAATGTTCAGATTCTTCCGCAGGGGAAACATCCCATTCTCCGGATTCAATTTCTGCGTCCAGAGGGTTTTTGGGCCCGTCCAGGAATCGCCCCAGAGCATAGGCCCGGATTTCCTCACGATTGAGAAGAATCGCCCGATCGAAAAAGGAGAAGATCCATGGAGGTTCCCAGAGAAAAACCCAGTTCCGTGCAGAACAACTGCCTTTCAACCGTTTCAACACAGAAACAGCTTTCTCCACGGATACTTCAGGAAGGGGTTCCATTTGGAATCTTCCCGAATCCGTTTCAAGGCAGCCGATGCTTTTTCCTGAAAAAAAGAAAAATAAAGCAGCCTGATCCGACTGACTGAAGAGAGATGGAAAACTTCTGAATCCCTTCAAGACTTTGATGCTTAGAAGGCGGTTAACTCCAAATGCCAGGGCATCCACCCGTTTTGCAAAAGTAGATGTACCAGCAAGCCTCCTAAACAAAGAAACGGTCCGAAAGGGACCGGTGTATGTAAAAGGGGTTGATTCTTTTTCAGCAGCCAAAATCCCCCGATGATGATTCCCGATCCAGCAGCAACCAGAAGTACTGGTCCCAGTCCTGACCAACCGACCCACATCCCGATCAGGCCAAGCAGGGCAGGGTCTCCTTCCCCAAGTCCCCGGCGTTTCCTGAGAGTTTCATAGATGATTCCAAGCAGGTAGAGCATGCCCGCTCCAACCAACAATCCCAAAAGGGCCTGAAGCAGAAAATCCGTTCCAAACGCGAGGAGCCAGAAAAGCCTCAACACCATGGCCACAATCACGACCCGCATGTCGACTAGAAGGGACTCCCAGTCTATGACAGCTAGGACAAAAAGAGAACCCGTCAGCACTATGTCACTCAGTAATTCCGGGGTCCAGGAACGCCAGGCCGTTATAAGTGCCAGCATCAGTGGAAGCAGCAGCAGCAGAAAAAACTGACGTGGACGGGAATGACTATCCGGAATTCCATCCCATTGATGATCTTCCGATATCTGTTCTTGTAGAAAAACTGATGCCAGCCGGTTCAGAAACACGCCGAGGAGCAAACCCAGCAGGATACCGGAAAGTAGAAGTAAAACGGGATGGTTCATCATCAAGGATGAAACAATAGGTTCCGTTAAGAAACGTACAAAGGATCGATCAAGACTGAGGTATGAGACTCACTTCAGTGAAACCGGCTCCGATTTTCTCAAATCCTGGGGCATCTGCAGAAAGCATCAGCTGAATGCGGTCTGCGTAACCTTTGTCATCACTCAAAAATGCCATATCAGAAAGCTCCATGCTGGTAGCCCCTCTGCTGTTCAGTTTTAGTGTCTTTGCTTGGGGAAATGCCATGTTGCTGCTTAGCAGAACCGGCAGTTTCAAACTCAGTTGCCTTTTTGAATTTCGACGTTTCAGCTGGATTTTCAGAATCGGATTGACAGGATCTTTTTTGCCTGTCCCTGCTTTTCCTTGAATCACTTCAACTTCAAGGATGTTCAGCACAGGAAGCACTTTCAGATTCAACGGGTCCCTGGCAGCTACTTTATTCAGCCATTGCCCGGGTTTCAAAGTCACCGAGGACAAAGCATTGCGAACCCGGGCCTCACCCGATGAAAGTGATACAGAGACTCCCTCAGCATGATTTGATACGCCCAACAATCCCTCGCTGATACGGATTTCGAATGATTCGGGAACCTTCAGCGCCAGTTGCTGCCGAGCTCCTACAAGACCAGCGACCAAAGAACCTTGAAGCAGGACCCACTCTCTTTGAAAATGCTGATATGAACCTTCGGGAGTTTTTTCCGTTTTTAAGAGCAGGCTGGAATTTTGGAAGAGACGCAACCAGGTTCCGTCCCGAAATCTCAACAGAATCTTAGCATTTTTACCAGCTTCCAACACGCTGCCTGATGGGATCCGATCAAACCGTTTGAGGCCGATACGTGTATTAGGTGTCGAATACGTAAACGACCCTTCGAGCATTTCCACCACTGCGACCGGACGTCCCCGGGCTTCGAGTCCCGGCACTTCCGAAAGAGAAACCAGCAGGACTGCGAAAAAAAGCAGTAGGGGAATCCGGAACTTCATAGGAACTTCAGTTTCTGAGCTTGCGTATGAATTCCAGCATCGGTTCGACAATGGTTTCCGTGGACCAAAGCCCGTGACTATAGACGATTTTAGGGAGAATCACATAACGTCCGTAGCGCAGTCGGCGGCCTGCTTCTCTAACGGAGAGGAAGCTTGGTTCTGAGGTACAGGTAAAATGAAGCGAAGAGATGTTGATCGATTCAAGATGATCGGCCACTCCTTTCCATCGGCAGCATGCCTCCAGGCCGATGGAATGCGAGATAGGATTTCCCTTGAGGATTTGATCTTGCTGCTCCAAGGAAAGGTGTTCTTCGCTGCGCCACTGTTGAAGGTAGATTTCAATATTTCCAGAACGGAGTTGATCCAGGCCTTCTTCAAGGGTTTTAATTTCGTCAAGTCTTGGGTAGGGATGGGCTGCCGCAGTGATCAGCGAACGTACTTTATTTGGAGCATCGACCGCCATCTGGAAACCTACCTGCCCTCCAAGACCCACCCCAAAAAAATGAGCATAATCCATCTGAACTTCCTGCATCACATTCAACACATTCTGCACCCGGGATTCCATGGTGTAGCAGGATGGATCTTCAGGAGAGTCACTGCGCCCCTGCCCCAGAGGATCGATCAGCATCAGGCGGAAATCACGTTCCAGCAATTGGACGTAACCCGACATATCCCAGGCCTCATTGTCGAGAATGAAAGGAGGATATAGAATAAGCCAGGGGCCCCTTTCGCCGGAAAGATGGTAATGAATACGATGCTTGTTGGAAATTACGAACGACATGGGTTTCAGTCGATTTGAATGTTCTGATCAGAATTCTGCATTTCTTCCCGTTTTTCCATCTCCAATCGGGATTCTATGTCTGGTTGATGCCTCCAACGACGGTGGATCCAGGCCCACTGTTTGGGTTCACGGCGTATCACCTGTTCTAGATGATGGTTGAGCAGGCGGTTCAAACGGAAAAGTTCCTCCTCCCCAGCATTTTTGCCTGGGATGGCATCGATTTTCTCGAAAATGAGCTTAAACTTCCCTTCGGGCTGTCGCAAGATGGCATAACTGAGGAGGGGCGAACCACTCTTCCATGCGAGTTTTGCCAGACCTACAGGAGTTTTGGCCGGCATACCGAAGAAAGGCACCCAGTTGCTGGGAACATTGGTGTCCTGATCGATGGCAAGGATCAATACCTCCCGGTTTCTGAGACTTCTCAAAAGCTTGCTCACCGTCCCCGGTTCTCCTCGGCGGATGATGCTCATCCAGGGATTCTCACGGCGTTCGAGCAGTTTCTCATTGACGCGCGACTCGGGGAAATTCGCGGTCACGGCATTCATTTTAATCTGTGCATGCTTTGCAAAAAGCGAAATCAGTTCCCAGTTGCCTTGATGCAAAGCCATCATTAGCACCCCTTTCTCTTGTGCAAGGGCTTCCTGCAGAAGTTCATCGCCCACGATTTCAAGGCATTCTGGCCAGACTTCCTCAATCCTTTGCATTCCCAGGAATTCGGTCAGCAATTGTCCAAAGTGCATAAAGCATTCAAGGCACCAGGAATCCCGTTCTTCAGGGCTGAGTTCAGGATAGATTTTACTAAGCTGCATCAGGGCGATCCCTCTTTCTTTCGGAAAAAGCCGATAAGCCAGCTTTCCGATCACCTTCCCCCCGGTTTGGAGACGCTTTAGATTGAACCGGTCTGCCAGCCAGAAGCCAGCCAGGTAGATCAGGTATTCGGCATTTCTGCGAAGAAACCTTGTGGAACTGGGCCTGTGCTTGCGGAATTCTTCATAGTGAAGTGCCTGCTCCAATTCCCTAAGGTCAGAAGTTTCCTGATCCTTCAACACAGCAGTTGCTTCTTTCGAACACTCAGAATTGGTTTCTGAATCCAATGATTCTCGTGATTGATCCGGAACAACGGATTGAGCTTGCATCATTCAGGCATCCAACACGTTTTCAATATACCGCTTCACTGTTTCGGGTTGGGCTTCCATTGTTTCACAACGTACCGGAAGTGTCTCCAGTTGTTTGATTTCAGGAGGCAATTCCGGTTCTTCTCCTAGCGCCGTTCGAATGGCTTCTCCAAACTTGGCGGGATGAGCGCATGCCAAACAGACATAGGGTGCCTTCAGTCCGGATTTCTCTGCAGCACGCATTCCTACTGCCGTATGGGGGTCGACCCGATAGTTTTCGTCATGCCAGACTTTTCGGATGGTTTCCAAGGTTTCGCCATTTTCCACACTGGCCGAGAGGAAATCATTTTGCGCCATCTTGAGAAGATGATGATCTGCCATCAAGCTTCCGGAAGATGAAAACTCCTCCATCTGTAGTCTTAGTTTTTCACTTTTGAAATCGCAAAGTTCAAACAGGTAACGTTCAAAATTACTGGAGATCTGGATGTCCATCGAGGGACTCCAGGTTGCCTCAACAGTACTGGTCTCGTAACGTCCCGTATTGAAAAACCTATGCAGGATGTCATTCTGATTGGATGCCACCACCAACTCCTCCACCGGGAGTCCCATCTTGCGTGCATAATGGGCGGCGAGGACATTGCCAAAATTTCCGGTTGGCACCACAAAACTGACGTTTTCTGAATGATCCCTGGAAATTTGGGTCCATGCATGAAAATAATAGACAATCTGGGCCATGATCCGAGCCCAGTTGATGGAGTTGACCGCACCAAGTCTTCTTGAGCGTTTCAACTGCGGATCATTGAAAAGGGCTTTTACAATGGACTGGGCGTCATCAAATGAACCCTCAATTGCAAGATTATGGATGTTCGAATCCAGCACGGTGGTCATCTGCCTTTCCTGAACAGGACTCACCCGTCCTTGGGGATGAAGCATAAATACGCGAATCCCTTTTTTGCCGCGTAAACCATGGATTGCAGCACTGCCTGTGTCCCCGGACGTGGCACCAAGAACGTTCAGCGAATGACCGTCCTCTGCAAGAAAATGTTCGAACAGGTTGCCCAAAAATTGGAGAGCGATATCCTTGAACGCAAAGGTCGGTCCATGAAACAATTCCAACACGGAACAGTGTTTCAACTTTTTCAGCGGTGTGATCAGAGGATGACGAAAAAAAACGAAACTTTTTGCAATCAGATTCTCAAGTTCTTCTCGTCTCAAATCTTGTCCTACAAAAAGTTGCATGATTTCCAGACAGAGTTGTTGAAAAGAAAGCGATCTCCAATCTGGAAGATGGTTGCTAACTTCGGGGAACTCATCTGGAACAAGCAACCCACCATCTTCTGCAAGTCCCATCATCACTGCCTGTTTGAAACTGATCCCACTCACTGCACCACGGGTGCTTGAATATTTCATCCTGTTCTTAATGCTCCATGCGTATGTCCATCACTCCAAAAAATCTGGTCAGAAGCCAGGCTATATTCAAAGCCGTTACTCCTTTTTGGATGATGTGGTTGATGCTGTTGAATTTTCTGACCATACCTATTTTACTCAAGGCAGAATCCTTCCCGATCCTTCCCGAGTTCCAAGTCTACCATACCTTGGGAACAGGTGGGAGCAACTACTCAAGTGGGGCATTAGGGGTGGCAGTTCATCTTTTTGACGAAGAGGGGGGTCCAGGGCGTTATCTTCATTTCTTGAGCATCCTGGTTCCCCCAAAAACCCTTGGGTTTGATAACCGTGTCGGTAATCAAACAACTGGTACCCAAGGACAAGGGTTTGAAGTTGGAGTTCATGACCAGTGGTTGAATCCCTCAGGCAAGGGAGCAACGCTTTCACTGAGAAGGATTGAATGGAATGAAATCAAACAGGGATCTCAGCCGATAGGAAAGGCAAAAAACGACCTGCTCCACATGGGTTGGAACTGGAGCATGGTCCGACAGGGAGTTGTCGTTTGGCTCTTTGGGATCGATATTGCGAGTCTAGAGCTTCCTTCCAAAAAACTGATGGAATTCCAACTCGCGCTTGGTCTAAGAACGGCGTTTTGATCTTTTGTTTTTTCCATCCGAAATCTTGAAACAGCCTAATTTGCTCTCATGTTGTTCGAAAAAATCAATTTCAATTGAGAGCTTCCTGAACCTCGAGCTGTTCCTCCCGGTCGAGCTTAAAATCCTCTTCAACAATCGCCACAACTTGGCGACCCAAAGCTGAGACCATCACTCCGGGATCTTCCATACCCAACAGAATCCTAACCAAACGAGTGAAGAGCCCCTCAGGGGTGTCATAGGTTTTTCTGGAAAGCTGAAGAAATTTTTCAGAACCGGTGTTGACATCAAAACGTTTTTTCTCCTCATCGTATTCATAGGGAACATTGTGAGGGTTGAAAAAACCACCATAAAGAAATTTCATTCTTCCCAAATTGAGCAGAAAATCATTGGTGGTTTTGCTTTTCATCAGGGTCTGTTCCATCTGATACTCGGTTGGTTTTTCCTCCTGTTTGAAAGTCGGTTCTAGTTTTTCCAGCATATTGAAAAACATATGCGTGTGGGTAAGGACGAAATACATCATTTTCACCTTTTCTGAGGTCATTCCTTTCATCTTTTCCCGGAGTTTGAACATCGTTTCCGGAGGAAATGGATCATTTGGTGAGCCTCCTGCCAAAGATTTCTTTTTCTTCTGAGCGACCCTTTTGGGTGCGGCTGAGGGGGATGTTTTTTGGACGATCTTTTCGGTTTCCTGAGTTGGTGATGTGGCTTCTTTTTCCTTTTTCTTCTTTGCTGCCTGAAGCCGAACTTTTACTGGTTCCATCTCATCACGCAGTTCACTTAAAAAAACGTGTTCCTCATGGGTCGTGGAAACCAACATTTCGTCCAAAACCCATCTCAATTCCTGCACATTCAACATATATTCATTGATCATGCTCTTAAATGATTCCGGATGGCTTCCCAGGTGTTTCTCGATTTCAGCAAAGGCAGTTTCTTCATCGGATGAAACCTTCAGGTCCTCCTGAACAGATTCCCAAAGCCCCAGGATTTCCTTGAGGGTTTGGTGAAAAAGCTCACAGGTCTGAGTCACATTGTCGAATATCATGGCTGATGCAGAAAGGGAGGTCCTTTCTTCATAAGCTCCTTGAAGTAAGATGTAGACCCTTTTAGAACCCCAGTCAGAAACGCTCTCGAGCAATTCCAAATGTTTTTCCAAACGTTCCAGGTAACTCCTCATTTCTTCCCGTCCCTCATCAATCAGATCAAGGGTATAAAGAAGACCGTCGACGATTGAATTGTCAAAAAGCTCCGTTTCCTTCATCGCCTGCTGGATCTTCAGCAGGTGTTCCTTGCGTGAACCCGTCACCCTCAGCCCTTTTTCCAAAAGTCCCTTAATCGAACTCAGGGCGCGTTGGAGGAAATCGATGGTGATCGATTCTGAAGAAGCATTGTGATAGATCTTGCCAAATGAAATGGAAAGATTGTGCAGGATGCTGATTACCTGATGAAGTGTCTGGTTGACACTGCCAAGCGTCTCCAGAAACATTTGCAACTGCTCGATTTCGAGTAGATGGTTTTCCTTGAAATCACTGATGGAATCTTCCAAACCATTTTCCTCACGGTCCGAGCGAAGACGTTCCATGTGCCTCTCAATCAAGCCCAATGGTTCAAACGGCACCCGCAGCAGATTCATCCTCAACTGGGCATCCGTACGTGAAGACTGATAAAGCTTACGGCTGAAATCCGGGACATCTGAACCCAGCTTTTTTTCAAGTCGCTGAATATCAACCTCGATGGTATTCAGTTCATCCAGAGCCTGTTCCAGAGTCAGTGGTTCAGAAGATTTTTTCTGATTCTTCAGAGTATCCCCAAGAGCCTTTTCCTCTTTTTCCAGAAGTTCATGTACTTTATGGAAATATCCGTAGATCGATTGGATGTCCTTGATGGAAAGTGGTTGATCAAAGCTATTGAGACGCGGGTTTTTTTTCAGTTGATCCTGATCGGTTTTCAAGTCCGTGCAGAGTTGTATCACGGAAGCCTTGTCTTCATCAGAAATGGGAACCGACAGGGGAACCCGAGTCCAGGCACCTTCTGACTCGACTCCCTTAAGGATTTTTTGAATTTCGTTCCAGGACAGTTCTACCGCCTGTCCGGGAGCAAACCCCCTCGGCTCGGTAAGATAGAACCCCTGATCCAAACTCAAGTGAATGCAACTGACCTGGTGGCTGATCTCCTGCTGCATCGCAATGAATTTTGCAGCATTTTTTTCAAAGTGATAGGGAGTGCGGCATTTATCGTATAACTCTTGGTAGAGAGTATTGATGGATTGCAAAGTTTCAACGATGCTTGTCTGTTCCTCAGGGTGAAGAACCCAACGGTTTTCTTCCGCCAAAGCTGCCTTCACAAAATCATTGATCGAGCGGGTTGCTTTTTGGGCTGCAACGACTTGGGAAACTGGTTTACGTTCTTGCTTCAGAGATGACTTTGCCTTTTTCAGGCCTTCTACGACTTGATCTGCCAAAATGAAACCTTCAGACTAAAGAGTTAAAATGAAGTATAATCTCCTCAAACAACAAACTTGATTAGGGCAGAGGAGGGTCCACCGGAGCGTAAGATGACGAATTTTTTAAAAAATATATCAGAACCTCGGGATGTTCAACATCTTAATTTGGAACAACTGGAGGCTCTAGCGACTGAATGCCGACAAAGGATCATTGAAGTCACCAGCAAGCGCGGAGGTCACCTAGCTTCTTCCCTTGGAGTAGTCGAAATCACCATCGCCCTCTTTAAACTTTTTGACCTCGAAAAGGATAGGCTGGTTTGGGATGTAGGGCACCAAGCCTATACCCACAAACTTCTGTCTGGTCGCAATGATCAATTTGAAACTTTGGCCCAGTCTGGCGGGGTGAAGAAGTTTCTCTCGAGGGATGAGAGTCCGTACGATCATTTTGGGGCGGGCCATGCTTCGACTTCCATTTCCTCAGCACTTGGAATGGCCATCGCAAGAGATTTAAAGGAGCAATCGAATCATGTTGTAGCCGTAATCGGAGACGGTGCAATGACCGGAGGACTTGCTTTTGAAGCTCTCAACCACAATGGATTTTTGGATAAAAATCTGCTTTTGATATACAACGACAACGGTATGAGCATCGATCCAAATGTGGGTGCTTTGTCGAAACTTTTGACCCGAATTGCATCCTCCAGGCTTTACAATCTATTTCGGGAAGAGTCTCTGGAAATGGCAGAGCGTGCTCCATTTTCCGAAACCCTAGGATTGAAGCGAACGCTTCAGATGATGCACGACTCGATGAAGGCCTTCTTTAAACCGCCCGGGATGCTTTTCGAGCAATTAGGATGGCGTTACATGGGGCCAGTCAACGGGCACAGCCTGGAGGATTTAATCGAGTTGATCGGCCATGTCCGGGATCTTGAGGGGCCAATCGTGATCCATGCCTTGACACAAAAGGGGAAAGGATACTCGTTCGCCGAAGAGGATGCATTCAAATATCATGGGGTTTCTCCGTTTGTTCCCGAAGATGGGTCATTCCTGAAGAAATCCAAAAGCGGTGATAATTCTGTCAGCTATTCCAAGGTTTTCTCAGAAAAGTTGGGTGAACTGATGGAAGAAGATCCCAAAGTCGTAGCGCTTAGTGCTGCAATGCTGAGCGGCACCGGTTTGATCGGACTTCAAAAGAAATTTCCAGACCGCGTTCTTGATGTTGGAATTGCAGAAGGGCATGCCGTCACCTGCTCTGCGGGTATGGCGACCGAGGGTATGAAGCCATTTGTTGCCATCTATTCAACCTTTTTGCAGCGAGCGCTGGATCATATCATCCATGATGTTGCGATCCAGAAACTCCCAGTGCGCTTCATGCTCGACCGTTCAGGACTGGTTGGTGCCGATGGCCCGACCCACCAGGGTGTCTATGACCTGACCTACCTTAGAATGATTCCTGGAATGACCCTGATGGTTCCAAGAAATGGTGCAGAATTGAGGAGGATGATTGATTTTTGTTACCAGCATGAAACTGGCCCCATTGCATTACGCTATCCTAGGGGAAACACATGCTCCACAGAAGAAACAGAAGTGCCTCCTATTGAAATGGGAAAGGCACACCTGCTTCAGGACGGAACGGACATTGTACTATTGGCAGTCGGAGTTATGGTCGAGGCAGCTTTTGAAACAGCAAAAAAATTGGAGAAAGAAGGCTATTCCGTTGCAGTCGTCAATGCTCGATTTGTTAAACCCCTTGACCGTGATTTGATCCTCAAACTTGCGTCCTTCTGCAAGCTGGTGGTAACGATGGAAGAAAATGCCATTCAAGGAGGATTTGGTTCAGCAGTCCTTGAATTACTAAACGTGTCTGAAAATAGTACGCCAACTCTTTCTTTCGGCATTCCTGACCGTTTCATTGCACAAGGCAGCCCTGAAGAGCAAAGGAGGGATGCAGGACTGAGTGCAGAACATATGCTCAACAACATCCATGAAAGGTTGAAACAAATTCGGATACCTGTTAGAAAGAAAAGTATCAAACTGACAAGAAAAAAAGCATCCTGATGGACAAAAAAATGTTTTATTGTTAAGTTTTTTTATTTTTTTCTTGACTTCTAGGGCTAATAAACTCATTACTAACTTGTTTTGTTTAATCATCAAAGTTTAGTTTGATGGTTGAATGAAGCCACCTTCCATGAGGGAACGGTTGAAAATTGTCAACTGAATCAAGGGAATGAGCCATGTACAATGAACTGCTGAACCAACTGGAAAAAAGAATCCAGGAGGCTGTTGAAACCATCGAAATGTACCGCTTGGAAATAGCGGAGCTTAAAGAAAAAAACAGTGAACTTGAAAACCAGCATGAAGTCTGGGAAGACAAACTTAGTTCACTGATTCAAAAATTTGAAACACTGAATCAAACCGACGAAACGGATACGGAGGAAACATCTGATGTTTCCGCCAGCAGTGATTCTTCCTATACCTACGAATCCACGTCAGATACTGAATCGGAGGAAGAATCCCAAAACGAACCTGAGACGTCTTCCTATTCTTCCACCACCAGTTTCGGAAGCCAGGCTGTCGCAAGTTCCTACCAATATTCCAATCAAGACGAATAAGAGCAGCGCCCCTTTCAATGGGAGCACTAACTCGGTTTCTCTGATCCCTCTAAAATATAACTCATCAGGGCTACTTACGTTTGTAAAAGCCCTGGTGTTGCTAATATTTATTTCCGCGTCCGGCCTTGAGGGCCGAGAACGTGATTTGATTGCAGTACTTCCGGCCGAGGTCCTCTATCCTGCCCGTGGTAAGGAATGGATTGGTCATTTTCTGCAGGATGAACTCAGTCGACAGTTTCAACTTCAAAAAAATTACTCTGCTCTTTCTCCACGAGAAACAAACCGCTGGTTCCACGACGACGATCTTGATAAGGGACGCAGACAGAATTTCCTGGAATCCGTCAAACCCCAATGGACGCTGAAACTGGAACTCCAACTGGTCTTGAAACAACTCTCCTTGACGGGGAGTTTGAAGCGTGTTGGAAAAAACATTCCAGTTCGAAGCTTCAAAAAAATCCTTCCATTTGAAAATCCAGATTCCCTTCTACAACAAGTACTGAACAGCTTTTTCAAAAAAGAACCGAAACAGGAACTGCTCTATCATCCCCAAGGTTTTTCCTGGAAGGGATTAGAAGCTGTTTATTCGTGGAAGCATCAAANTCCAGTCCCATCTGTCAATTCTGAAGGCTGGAACACACGTTCCGAAGAACTTGAAATCCTACTTGCAGATTTCCCTGCGCTAGCGGAAAGGCTCCATTACGAGAAGGCGGTGATACTCATTATGCAGGCCAGTGCAAGTCTGCCTGTCTATGTTCCCACTTTGAATCATGCTGAAACAGAACTGAAGCATGCTCTTTCGATGCGTCCTGAAAGCAGCGATTACCATACTCTTTTCTCCCTGATCTACTATCTACGGCAGGAGAAAATGCATGCTAAGGCGGAAGCCGTGATCGCCAACGCNGAAAATCCTAGAAACGGCCGGGCTCTGATCCTTTATGGCCTGAGTATTGGTAGAAAAGCGAAGGATGGGGATGCATACATCCGCCAGGGGCTCATCTGGTATCCGATGAATCGAGAGGCCCCTTCGGTTTATCCAGACCCCTTCGAGGTGTTGATTCCGGATCTAGCGCCTTGGCTGGTCGGAAACCGATCCTCTGATCCTCCTCAATATCAGCAACTGATGGACGAAGCGCGAGAGCTATACATCCATGGGGAATGGAAAAAGTCGAAGCGCTTCTTCGAAGATGCCTGGGCCCTCGAACCTGAACTTTCTGAAGCCCCCCTCTATTTGGCACGCATCAAAATCGCGGAAAAGGATCTNAANGGGGCAATGAAGAGCTTGAACAATCTGAGAAAACGTTTTCCTGAAGATGCCGCGACNGTGCTTTTTCAGGGATATGTCTATGAACTGCTGAAAAAATTTGGAAATGCGGAGATCCTCTATCGCAAATCATTGGAGATGGAACCGGAAAATCACCGGGCCATGCTGCGGTTAAGTACTCTGCTGATCAAAACGGGGAAATATGAAGAAGCCAGGAGCTTCCTCGAAAGCCTGACACGAAAATACCCGGATTATACCGTTGGATGGTGGAACCTCGGGTTGCTTTATCAGAAAATCGACGAACTCGAATCTGCTGAACAGGCTCTTGAAGAAGTCGTCCGACTTGATCCTGCCAACACTAGGGTTCAGGCCCAATTGGAGCATATTCGAGAAGAACTGGAGCGTAACATTTCCCAGTGATTCTCCCAAACGGTTTCCGAGTAAAGCCGCCTTGTGTTACTATGAATTCATCAAGAAATCTGGTCCATAATTCATGATGAGTGAACTTCAAGAACCCAAATCCCGTACGGCTAAACCNCCCTGGCTCAAGGTACGTTTCCCAGCTGGCGAAACCTATAACTGGATCCGGGACAAATCACGGAATCTGAAACTCAGTACAGTATGTGAGGAAGCCCAGTGNCCGAATATNGGCGAGTGCTGGAACAGTGGAACNGCAACTTTTATGCTGATGGGAGANACCTGCACGCGGGGTTGCCGTTTCTGTTCTGTCAACACCTCACGCATTCCACCTGCCCTGGATGCCTCAGAACCCATCAAGCTCGCAGAAACCATTGAAAACATGAAGNTGCGGTATGTGGTGCTGACAACGGTCGACCGTGACGAACTCCAGGACCAGGGGGCTTCCCACATCGNGCGTTGCATCCGCTCCGTCCAACGTCGTAATCCGGAATTGCTGATTGAAATNCTGATGCCTGATTTCCGTGGAGAGACAGATCTCCTTCAGCAGGTCATCGATGCCCAACCCGCAGTGCTTGCCCACAACCTGGAAACGGTTCGCCGCTTAACTTCCAGGGTNCGTGACCCNAGAGCAGGCTATGAACAGTCNCTTGAAGTGCTGAAATACCTGAAAAACCNNGGAGNAGGTGCCTACACCAAATCTTCNTTGATGCTTGGNCTCGGCGAAGAACAAGAAGAGATCCTGCAGGCGATGCAGGACCTGCGTCAGGTCGGGGTCGATTTCCTGACCCTTGGACAGTATCTTCAACCGACGCGTAAACACCTCAAGGTGGAGCAGTACTTGACCCCGGAAACCTTTGAGAAACTCGCTGAAGAAGGCCGAAGGATGGGTTTCGATTACGTTGCCTCAGGACCACTGGTCCGGAGTTCCTATCGTGCTGCCGAATTCTACATCGAGCGTAAAATACGCGGCGAAGCATGAGCCGCCCCGATTCCCTAATCCTGGCACCCATCAAGCGAATCTCTGGAAGGGTGGACCTTCCCGGTTCCAAAAGCCTTTCCAACCGGGTACTGCTCCTCAGCATGCTTGCTGAAGGGACGACACGGATTCAAAACCTGCTCGACAGTGACGATGTTCGTTACATGATCGGTGCTCTGGAAAAACTAGGCATTACCCTTCAGGAAACCCGGGAAAAGAACGAAATCTCCGTCGAGGGGTGTTCGGGACGGATTCCGAATTCGGACCTGGAATTGATGCTTGGAAATGCTGGAACCGCAATGCGCCCATTGACCGCCGCATTGACCCTGGGGCAGGGGCGCTATGTGCTTGATGGCGTGCCGCGAATGCGGGAACGGCCAATCGTTGATCTGGTTGAAGGACTCCAACAGCTTGGCGCCAAAGTCCGTTTATTGAACGGCCCCCCTGGTCCCCCAGTGGAAATACTGGCTCAGGGACTTCCTGGTGGAACAGCCCGAATCAAAGGAAGCGTCAGCAGTCAGTTCCTCAGCGCTATCCTGATGGCCGCACCCGGAGCGGAGAAGGATGTCACTTTAGAAATCGATGATACCTTGGTTTCGGTGCCCTATGTCGAAATGACTCTGGCACTGATGGAACGTTTTGGCGTCCATGTCGAGAATCGAGATTTTCAAGAATTCCACATTCCTGGAAAACAGACCTACCATTCTCCAGGGGATTTTTATGTGGAAGGCGATGCTTCCTCCGCCTCCTATTTCCTGGCAGGCGCTGCCATTACAGGAGGAACCGTCACTGTCCTTGGATGCGGCACAGAGAGCCTGCAGGGAGATTCAAAATTCGCCGAAGTTCTTGAGCAGATGGGTGCAGAAACGCAGTGGCAGCCCCATTCGGTGACCGTCCGGGGAAATACTTTAAAGGGAGTGGACCTTGACATGAACCGCATGCCTGACGCAGCCATGACCCTGGCGGTGGCTGCTCTTTTTGCTGAAGGCACCACCAAAATCCGAAACGTCTACAACTGGCGGCTTAAAGAAACCGAAAGAATGAAGGCAGTGACAACAGAATTACGTAAGCTTGGAGCGGAAGTGGAAGAAGGTGAGGATTACCTGAT
>NYUB01000142.1 GCA_002683785.1 Deltaproteobacteria bacterium | reverse complement strand
CTCTTACACTTCGGGGTGTTTTTCTGTTGTTCCAGAGAAGTTTAACATTCTTGAACTACAGTTATCTATAACATAGCCAATCTATTTATAATGTGATTTCATTCATAATCCTACGAATTTCTCTCAAGGCTTTTCTTGGATTGTTAGAAGCAGTTATATAGCTACCCACCACCAAAATCTCTGGCTGACACGATTTAATTTTAAAAATCATTTCAGGATTTACCCCCCCGGCTAGTGACAAATTATTCCCATCATGAATTTGGTGAAATATTTTATAATTTTCAAAAGAATCCACTCCTGAAACAGCATCATCGTGAGCAGTATGAAGGCAAACAAAATCCATCCCCATCTGTTTATATTCAAACCATTGATTGGCAGGATCATGATGATTAATCATATCAATCATGATTTTACCACCAAATTTTGTAGCTGATTTTTTCGCACCAGAAACCGTTTTGCTTGATGCCAATCCGAGAACTGAGACTATATCAGCACCAGCTTGAAAACCTATTTCTGCCTCCAGTTTTCCAGCATCCATGATTTTTAAATCTGCAAAAATAGTTTTCTCTGGAAATTTGTTTTTCACTCGCTCAAGTTTTGAGATCCCTTCTCTGAGAATCAAGGGAGTTCCAATTTCAATGATATCAATCTGTTCATCAATTTGATCGATGAATTCAATTAGCCCTTGGTAAGTACCTAGATCATAAGCAAGTTGTAATTTCATGATCGTGAAGTAATTAATTTGTCTTTATTCAACGTAAAATTAATTTCGGTTTTATCAATTCTTGTGAAAATTCTTTGTTCTGCTCGAGTATGCCATGCATCACTTCAAAAGCTTTTTTTGCTATCTCTTCAGCATTTTGTCTGACTGATATTATAGGCGTCTGTAAATAATCGAGCATCGGGTGATCATCGTATGTAATGACACGTGTGATATTCAGCATTTCAGAATCATGTTCTTTTGTATATTGAAGCAAGCCTTCTAGTAAAGTTATTGCACTCGTAAAAATAGCCTGTGGGCCTTGCTTGATTTTTTGAAAAATATTCTTTGTCATTTCATATCCATCTTTTACCGCATAACCTGTTTGCTGAACTTTTTGTTGATCGTATCCAATGCCTTGATCCCGAAGAGCTTTTTTATATCCTTTAAGCCTATCAATGCTGGTGGATAATTTTTGAATCCCACCAATAAAGTGGATATCCTGAATCCCTTCTTTGCAGAGAGTTGAAACCAGATCATAGGTGCCGGTCTCATCATCACTTACTACCCACCCGATATCATCTCCTTCGAGCCTGCGGTCAATTAGCATCACAGGCATTTTTTTAATAACAGGATTTTTAAAATATTGATCTCGATTCATCATTGTTGCCAGGATCAGTCCATCTATATTTCTTGCCGCAAGGTTATTGATTAAATCATACTCCGTTTCTAGGAAGTTATCCGTTATGGCAATGATGATTTGATATCCTGCTTCACGTGCTGTTTGTTCCAAAACTTCAGCTACTCTTCCGAAGTGACGATTTAAATAGGGAATGATAAGTCCTATAGTCAAAGATTTTTTTAACCTTAATGCTCTAGCAGTTGAATTGGGTTTAAAGTTGTATTCTTTTGCTAAAACCTGAATTTTTTTTTGAGTTTCTTTACTGATTCTATATTCTTCAGATTTACCATTGATCACGAGGCTCACTGTGGTTTTTGAAACTTTTGCCCTACGCGCTAGATCTTCTAAAGAAATACTCATGACTTTCTGTATTCAAATCTTATTTTTTCCAATCCAGTCCAGAACCTTCATCAAGGATCATATTTATTACCAATGTGGATTGCGATCCCAAACTTCAGCAGTTACATTCGGTGGATGGGCAGGAAACATAGGTTCCACTATTTTTTTTTCTTCTTCTGGCCAGTTAAGTAAGGTCATTGAATCTAATCCGTCAGGATCCGTATCGACTCCTTTTCGCATGAAAATCTCATGAATCCTTACCTGAATCGGTCCAGGCAGATTGGAGTAGTTAGGATGAAACCAAAGGGTGATCAAAGTCCTTTCATCATCAGCAACATTTGGAAAGGTTCCATGAATCAAACGTGCATCTCCCACCAGAACATCTCCATATTGAACTGGCACCGCATGTTCCCCGTCAACGGATTGATAGAGCGGATCTTCAGGATTTTCCACCCGTGAAATACTTTCACTATGTGCATTATTGCTGTCATGCAAACTATGCGGAGTCCGATGAGAACCTGGAATTACTCTTAAACATCCGTTTTTCGTTGAGGTGTCCTGAAGATAGATCATGACAAATATTTGCGGGATTTGATCTTTGTATGAAATGGAATTCCCCCATCCCCACCAGTCCTGATGCCAAAATAAAGCTGGCCCCCTTTCAGGCTTGCTGATGATGTATCCCGAACTGAAACGGGTATCAGAAAATCCAAGTTTTTTGAAGATATTCAATAAAACTTGATGAGCGATCAACCTCGAGAATTCAGGATAATTGGCTATCAAAATAAGACTTCCTTGTGATTTATTTTTCTCCCGATGTGACACAGGAAGCAATTTCAGCGCTTGCCTTGAAGTTTGTCGAATGGAATCAAGTTCTTCTGGATGAAAAGCTTTTTCAAAAACACAAAAACCTCTTTCATTTAAATCAGATTTTAGAGATTTATTCATCGTCCTGATTTTGTTAAAGAGGGTTAAAAAGAACCTGCTAAATGGATTTAGCCATTTTTATAAAGAGGTATCGCCTACATGTCAAGGGATTTTCTAAAATCCGTAAGAATTGCCTATGGTTCAATAAACCCAGGCAGTTTGGATTTTGAAAAAATAATATACTTGGGGATTCTTGGAAGGATCAACCGTAAGATGCTACGGAACCAAGTTCAGCTTCAATCTCAAGCAGGCGATTGTATTTGGCGATCCGTTCACTCCGACAAGCCGAACCGGTTTTGATCTGACCGCCTCCCATGGCCACAGCAAAGTCAGCCATAAAGGTGTCTTCCGTTTCACCGCTTCGGTGAGAAATGATGTAGTTCCAACCTGCTTTACGACACATTTCGATGGTAGACACCGTTTCTGTCACTGTCCCGATCTGGTTCAATTTTATCAATACCGCATTGGCGGACGATTCACGAATACCCCGTTCAACAAAAACCGTATTGGTAACAAACAGGTCATCTCCAACGATCTGCATCTGATCTCCAAGGGCTTCCGTCATTAAGGCAAATCCCTCCCAGTCGTTTTCATCCATCGGATCTTCAATGGAACAGATTGGATATTTGCTGCAAAGGTCTTGATAGAATGAGAGCATTTCCGAAGAATTTTTGATACCACCTCCTGATTTTTTGAATTCATAACGCCCCTCCTTAAAAAAAGAACTGGCTGCAGAATCCAAGGCGAGAAAGATTTCCTCACCGGGTTTATAACCGGCTTTTTCAACAGCTTCTAGTATCAGTTCACATGCTTCTTCATTGCTTCCCAGATTGGGTGCGAACCCACCTTCATCCCCAACTCCAGTACTGTAGCCTTTGGCCAACAGGATCTTTTTCAAGGCTTGAAAGGTTTCAGAACCACAGCGCAGGGCTTCACGGAAATTCGGTGCTCCTTTGGGCATGATCATGAACTCCTGAATGTCGACGCTGTTGTCGGCATGTTCTCCACCGTTGAGGATGTTCATCATCGGAACCGGAAGCCTTGTGCTTCCAACCCCGCCGAGGTAAGCATGGAGGGACAATCCTGAATTTTTCGCTGCTGCATCAGCTGCAGCCATGGATACCCCGAGAATGGCGTTTGCGCCAAGGTTCTTTTTGGTTTCAGTACCATCCAACTCGAGCATAATTCGGTCAAGATTCGCCTGATCTTCGGCATACATTCCCACGAGTTCCGGAGCAATCTTCCTATTCACATTTTCTACCGCCTTAAGGACGCCTTTACCTCCGAATCGTCCTTTGTCCCCATCACGCAATTCCAATGCTTCGTTGATGCCGGTGGAAGCACCCGAGGGAACGGAGGCGATCCCAGTGATCCCATTCTCCAGCCTGACTCGGGCCCTCACGGTTGGGTTTCCCCGTGAATCTAATATTTCCATAGCCTGAATATTGATGATGCGTGGATTCACTGAGTCTCCTTTGATGAGGGTCAAAAACAATTCCCATTCAAATTACCATTCGACCTTGATCGTCACAAACCAAAATAAAATCCAAAAGCAGCTTATGAATTCGTAAAATGGATGTGTAAAACAATGGACTAAGAAAGATAAATCAATAGAAAAGAATTTTTGTAACCTTGTATGAGAAATGAAGTATGTATCTAGGAATCGATCTTGGCACCTCCGCCCTGAAGGTGATTCTCATCGATGAAGATCAGAATCAACTTGGTGAAATTAGTATTCCTTTTGAAGTCAGCCGACCTCAACCCCTTTGGTCCGAACAGGATCCTGATCTATGGTGGAAAGCCTTAATAAAAGCCATTCAATTCTTGAAAACCAAGAAATCCTTTTATGATTTAAAAGGTATTGGGCTTTCAGGTCAAATGCACGGTGCTGTTCTTCTGGACAAAAATGGAAAGATCCTGAGGCCTGCAATTTTGTGGAATGATGGAAGATCTGGAAAAGAATGTGAGGAACTTGAAGAAAAGGAACCCGATCTGAAATCCATCACGGGCAATTTGGCGATGCCGGGATTCACTGCACCGAAATTGCTCTGGACCCTCAAAAATGAACCTGAGATTTTCAACCAAATCCATAAGGTCCTGCTTCCAAAGGATTTTCTTCGTTACAAACTCTCAGGAGAGATGATCTCAGACAGATCTGATTCTGCAGGAACGTTATGGATGGACACGGCAAAACGCAACTGGTCTGACAGAATGCTTTCAGCAACCCACCTCTCACGAGATCAAATGCCGAGACTCGTCGAAGGCTCCGATGAAGGAGGTGCTCTGAGTCCAAAGCTGACCCGTGAATGGGGACTCTCATCACCTCCAGTGATCGCTGGAGGGGCAGGAGACAATGCAGCAGGTGCCGTGGGCATTGGCGCGGTTCAACCTGGCAATGCTTTTCTTTCGCTTGGAACTTCTGGAGTCTTTTTCGTCGTCAATCCGAAATTCCTGCCAAGTCCAGAACAGGGAGCCCATGCTTTTTGTCACTGTATCCCAGATACCTGGCATCAAATGGGAGTCATCCTCAGTGCTTCGAGTTGCCTTAGTTGGCTTTCAGGAGTATTGAATCAGAAAGAATCTGAATTGACTGAAAAATTGGAAACCCTTCTTTTCAAACCTGGAAATCTAACTTTTCTCCCGTACCTCTCAGGAGAAAGAACACCCCATAACAATCCCAATGCTAAAGGGGTTTTTCTTGGTTTGAAACATGATCATGGTCCATTGGAAATGACCCAGGCAGTTCTTGAAGGTGTGGCCTACGCATTTGGAGACTGCCAAAAAGTCCTCCTTGATGCTGGGGCTGAAATAGGTGACGTATCTCTGATTGGAGGTGGTTCTCGCAGCCGTTTATGGGGGAGAATACTGGCATCGGTTCTCAATCGCCCCCTTCATCGCCACCAGGGCTCTGAACTCGGGCCGGCTCTAGGTGCTGCACGGTTAGCCATTCTTGCCACGAACCAGGCCGATTTGACAGAAAACTGTTCCCGTCCTGAAATCAGTGAAACCCTCGAACCGGTGCAATCCCATGTCCCTTATTACCAGGCAAAACAGGATCAATACCGAGACCTTTATCAAAAATTAACAGATTTCTTTTAGGGAAAGATTCACTCAACGGTGTATGTTTCGAGTAATTTTTCCTGGAGGGGTCTTATTTGATCCCATGCTCCACAAAAAATATTTTCAAAGTGCTGCTGATACAGCCCTACCCATTCTTCCTGAGGAATAAATTCTTCCGAACCAATTTCAATAGAAGATAGAGCTTCATCGAAATTTGGAAATAAGCCTGCACCTATCCCCCCTAAAATGGCAGCGCCTAAACTGACAGACTCCGTGATATCAAGTCGAGTCAGGGTTTTGTTTAGGACAGAAGCTTTAATCTGCATCAATAAACGATTCTGGCTTGAACCTCCAAAACAATGAATTCTCTTAAGCTTTGGGAATTGCGGATATTTCATCATACCCTCGACAATCATACGAACATTACAGGCCATTCCTTCCAAAATAGCTTTATAGATTGAAGTGTGATCGGTATCGGTTCCTATACCTAAAAGAGTTCCCTTTGAACTTTCAGAAGGATTGGGTGGAGAGCCAAATTTAAGGTAGGGCAGGAATAACAAACCATTACTTCCCACGTTAATTTTTTCAGCAGCATGAATCAATTCGTCATGGGAGAAGCGATGATCCATCATTTTGTGAAACCACTGAACAGATGCTCCTGAGGTAAAAAAACCACCATCAAAATAATAATAAGGTTTGTCTACATAAATAACACCTTGAGTGTAACCCAAGGCTCCAATGCCCTTATTTTCTAATGGCTGATCCAGGAAAACGGTCAGAGATTCTGCAGTTCCCATCGAATCTGTCAGGGTCCCATTTTTCAAAGCACCGGCGCTTATTGCTCCAACAAAATGATCGTGTCCACCTGAAGCGACAGAACATTTCTCGTCCAAACCCGTTTCCTGTGCTATCTCAGTTAGAACAGGTCCGAGATAGGTCCCGGAAGGAACCAAGTCCTGATACCAACCTACTGGGATCCTGACTTCTTCTAATAAATCTTCTGCATATTCAAGTGAGCGTATATCCAGAGCAAAGGTTCTTGAAGCAAGACTGAAGTCCGTTACAGGAACTCCACATAATTTCCAGGCAAGAAAATCAGCAGTATTAAGCCAACTTTCTGTTTTTGAGTAGACTTCATTTTCATGATCACGAAGCCACATTTGCTTACATAGGCCAAAAAAGGGATAAGGATACAGTCCCGTGATTTCAAAAAGCCTTTCCTTACCTATATTTTTTTCCAGCCAGTTTGCTTGCGGCCCCGTCCTGGAATCATACCATGCGATGATCGGATAAAGTGGGTTTCCTTTTTTGTCCAGAGGCACCGCAGCCTCCCCGACACTCGCCACAGCAATGGAACGGATGCGATTGGGTTTGTCAACCATAGCCGTGGCCATCTTGATTGCTTTCAGACAGGATCCCCAAAGATCTTCCGCTTCAGTGGAGGCCCATCCAAGACAGGGACGATGGACAGCAGGTTCTGAGCTTCCCTCCGCCACGATGGTTCCATCCAACTCAAAAACCAGAACTCTTACCCGACTGGTTCCAGCATCAATGCCCATCATTAATTCATCAGCCATTAATTTATTCTGAATAAGATCGTTTCATTTCGTTAATGAATGAATTTTTCAATTTCATAAAGCATAGAGTCAAGTGATCAATACGTATGATGTCATTTCCTTGAATATTGAAAGTTTAAACCTACTGAATTTCACCAAAATCTGTATTCAGTAATTTCACTGTTTCGAATTATTATACCAAAAAAAACTTGATTTCATCATTCCCAATACTATAAAGATAAATTATCTGATATTGCACAGGGCAATATCCAGGTTCAGATGTGTTATAAAACCATCGAATCTAAATTTTTGATAACTTCCTTCAAGGAGATCAAATGAAAATATTGAAAATGCTAGGATCATTAGCATTAACTCTTTTGATCATGGGCACAGTCCATGCGTCTGGAAATCTCAAATGGTACAGTGACGGAGGAGTCGATATAATCACCTTCGAAGATAAAGAAGTCATTCATCTCAGCAAAGAACAACTTGGAGGTTATTTTGGAAAAGGTAAACAGCCTTTTAAAGGCAAGAAGATTGCCATCACGGTCAACAATAGTGGGCCGAAAGGTGGGATTTCAGGCCCTCTTCATCGTCTACGTCCTGCTTGGGAGGAACTGACCGGAGCAAAGCTTGATATCGTTGAAATGCCCCTTGCTGAGCAACTCAGCAAAACCATGTTTGACTTGAGACTGGGTAGCAATCAATACGATGGCTTCATTGAAGGTGCATGGTATATGGGAGAATATGTCACTCCGGGCTACATCATTCCTGTTGACAAATACATAGCCGATCCTGGTTTTTCCCAGTGGGATCCTGACTGGTTTCCGCCTTCTTTGAGGGAAATTCATCAGTGGGATGGGAAATATTATGCTGTCCTAAACGACAGTGACGGTCAGGTACTTTATTGGAGACAAGACATTCTTGGAAGCAAGGAATGGCAGACTCGTTATAAGCAAGACACTGGAAAGGACATGCCGCAGCCTCCAAAGACCTGGCAGGATGTGATCGATATAGCTAAATATTTTGACGGAAAGAACTGGGACAGTAATGACTCAGAACCTGATGACGGTGTTGTCATGCACTTTCGAGTCAACGAACAGGGAATGTTCCATTTCATGTCCCTCTCTGCCGCATTTACCGTCATGGGCGGAGACACCGTAGATAGAGGAACCAACAATTACTGGTTCGATCCTGCCACCATGGAACCCTTGATCAATCAACCTGGTCATGTCAGAGCCCTTGAAACATTATATGAACTATCCAAATCTGGCCCCCCAGCACAATCTGCATGGGATCTGGGAACTGCCTGGGATTGGTTCTTGCGTGGCAAATCGATTTTCGTTTTTTCGTGGGGAGACGTGGGATCACTGGTCCAGGATGAATCTCGTTCAAAGATCAAAGGAAAACTTGGCGCTTCCGTCTTGCCTGGCTCCTATGAAGTCTATGACATGAACAACAACAGATGGGTCAAGCTCGACAAACCCAACATTGCTGGAAATACAACGGGTGGATCATGGCAAGGTGTTATTTCAGCAAAATCGAAAAATCCTGAAGTGGTATACAGCCTCTATGCGTTGATGGCAACCGAACCAGTCAGCATGTGGAATGTCAACCGAGGTTGGACTGGGGTGGATCCAGGAGTGGAAATCCATTTCCTGCCTCCTGTCGGCTCTGCTAGCGTACTGGGATACATCAAGGAGGGTTTTCATGAAAGTGACTTGATGTATTATCTGGATGCATATCACAAAAACTTTTTTGCTGACCAAATGCTTCCCTATCTGAGGATTAACGGAACCGAAGAATATTGGAGAGCATTAGATCAGAACCTCTCGGAAACAATGATTGGTCGTATGAAGCCGAAAGAAGCTTTGGACCGAACTTATAAAGAGTGGAATGAAATCACCGAAAGGCGGGGTAAATCAAAACAACTGGAGCAGTATCAACAGGCTGTAGGTTATAAAAAATAATCCTTAAAACCATTCGGGGTGGGGTATTTCCCCATCCCGTTTTTTATCCTCCTTTCAAAATTATGAAACGTACCACTAAAGTTAAGTGGTTTTTTATTCTTCCTGCCTCACTGTGGGTTCTTGCATTTACGATATTTCCTTTTTTTTATGGATTGTACATGTCCTTATTCAANATCCAGTTTGGNGTTGAAGATCAGTTTATTGGCATCGGGAATTATACCCGTGCAGTAACAGACCCAAGAGCACACAATTCAATTACCATCACTTTAATCTTTGTTTTGGTTGGGGTTTCGATTCAATTAGCTCTTGGAATGTTGGTAGCTCTTCTAGTCGATCGTCCAATGCCATTNCGTGGAATGTTAAGAGCCCTGATAACTCTGCCTCTTTTTGCAACACCCATTGCGGTCGGTTTTCTGTTTTTTACTATATTTTATGAAGAGGGAGGACTGATCAACGGACTTTTTGGTGTGAAAATACCATGGCTATCCAACCCAAATTTTGCACTGATATCTGTAATCTTTGTGGATACTTGGCAATGGACTCCATTTTGTTTCTTGATCTTTCTTGCGGCTTTGCAGGGCATTCCAGACGAATATTATGAAGCCGCCTCTCTTGAAACGACAAACGTCTGGAAAACTTTTTGGCATGTCACATTTCCTTTTCTACAACCGACTGTGATCCTTGTCATTTTGCTGAGAGTGACCGAGGCTATCAAAGTTTTTGATATCCCCTATACACTGACCACAGGGGGACCAGGAGTTGCGACTCAGGTACTTTCCATGTTTGCCTATCGTGCAGGCATGAGATTTTTTGATTTTGGATACTCTTCAGCCATTTCGTTTTTAGTATTCATCATTGTCATGATCATGATTTTCAGCCTTTACGGACGTATCCGACAAACCTATTCAGAAAACTAAAACGTCTGATGATTGTATCTGAAGGTAAATCGCCCTTTCATTACCTGCAAAAACACAGTTATTTTTTGCTGACTGTACTTTTCGCATGTTTTTCTGTTCTTCCATTTTATTGGGCAGCGAGTCTCAGTATCCGNAATCCCTCAGAAACCTTCAGTGTTGCCGGCTTGGCTGTCCCTTTTGTTCAGTATCAACCGACTTTAATCAATTGGATTGAAGAACTTGTAGTAGGAGAAACTCAAAGAGCACTTTTGAATAGTACTATCATTGCAATCGGTACAGCAGTGGGAGTGATCCTTTTAGGAGCCCCAGCCGCCTATGCACTTTCTCGATTCAAATTCAATCGGCCAGGAAACAAGGATTTCACCATATGGTTTCTTTCTCAGAGAGTCCTTCCGCCCATTGTCACCGTGATCCCTATCTTTATGATGATGCGGTTTTTCAATCTGTTGGATACCCGTCTTGCTATGATCTTTGTCAACATCACNTTCAATCTCCCCTTGGTGGTCGTCATTATGCGCCAAGCCTTTTTAGACCTTCCCATAGAATTGGAAGAATCNGCAATGGTTGACGGGGCAAGTTATTTAGACATATTTCTTAAAATCTCGATGAGACTGGCGATGCCAAGCATGGCCGCAGCCATGCTGATTGCAATAGCCTTCACCTGGAATGAATTTCTGTTTGCTCTCACTCTAGGAACCCGCGACATACGAACCATTCCTGTTCACATGGCAGGGGCAGTGGACACCCGTGGCATCCAGTTCTGGTTTGTNGGNGTCCGNGTTCTGATTGCCATGGCTCCTCCTGTGATNCTGGCTTTGCTGGTTCAGAGATACATCGTCAGGGGACTGACCTTTGGCGCNTTGAAAGGATAGAAGGCATATCAAATCTGCACCATCTCATTCCCTGAAAACGAGAATCTTTTTTTTTAATAGAATATCCCTGGAACAAAGGCTTGCAGCCTCGTCGACGAATCAAGTTACTTTTTCTACTCCCTGCAACAGCATGGGTTTTGGCTTGGACCGTTTTTCCCTTTTTTTATGGTCTATACCTCTCCTTTTTCCATATTGATTTTGGTAGTGAGGACCGTTTCATAGGTTTAGGGAATTATTATCGTTTTTTTTCTGACGATAATGCTCTCAATGCTGTAGAGGTCACTTTTTTGTTTGTCATCGGAAGCGTCACCATTCAAGTCATAATGGGACTTCTCTTGGCCTTGATGGCAAACAGGCCATCTTCTTCAAGAGGTTTNGTAAGAACCCTTTTGATTCTTCCACTATTTGCTACNCCGGTTGCAGTAGGTTTTTTGTTTTTTACAATTTTTTATGAAGAAGGCGGGTTGATCAACGGAATCCTAGGTATCAAAATACCATGGTTGTCTTCTCCAACTTATGCCTTAAGTGCTGTGATCATTGCAGACACATGGCAGTGGACTTCTTTTTGTTTCCTGATTCTCCTTGCAGGTCTTCAGAGCATACCGGATGAGGTTTATGAAGCCGCCTCCCTCGAAACAATGAATCGTAGAAAAATTTTCTGGCACATCACTCTGCCCTACCTCCANCCCACNCTGGTGCTTGCAATTCTTTTGCGGATTACAGAGGCATTCAAAGTCTTTCCCATTCCCTATACCCTTACTCGAGGCGGGCCTGGAAATTCAACTTTGGTGATGCCGATGTATGCTCATCGAGCAGGTATGAGGTACTTCGATTTTGGTTATTCGTCTGCCATCTCATTCATGACCTTNATTCTGGTCATGTTCTTTATCATTTTTCTTTTCCGATCCATCCGCCAGGCTTATTGAAAAATTGAGCATGAAAGGACCATTCATCGGATTTCAACTGGCAAGGAAACTGGAAGGATACGGTTTTCAAATCTGTCTTTTAGGTTCCGCTTTCATTGCATTTCTCCCGTTTTACTGGGCGATTACAATCAGCATCCGCAATCCGATTGAAACCTTCACGGTGTCAGGGCTTTCCGTTCCTTTTATCCAATTTCAGCCCACACTGGCTTCATGGATTGAAGAGTTGTCCATAGGTGAAGCACAGCGCGCTCTTCTCAACAGTTCAGTCATTGCTCTAGGCACGGCATTAGGCCTGATGCTCTTGGGCACGCCNGCTGCTTATGCCCTTGCCCGTTTTCGTTTCAGGCGGCCCAACAATCAGAACCTGACNATCTGGTTCCTATCTCAAAGGGTGCTNCCCCCNATCGTCACCGTGGTCCCAGTTTTTATGATGATGCGACAACTTCATCTCCTGGATACCCGATTAGCCCTTGTGATCGTGAACATCACCTTCAACCTTCCCCTAGTCGTCACAATCATGAGACAAGGTTTTTTAGACATTCCGATTGAGCTGGAAGAAGCAGCACTGGTAGATGGTGCTAACCATGGCCATGTTTTCTGGCATATCTCTATGAGACTTGCCATACCATGTTTGATGGCGTCTATGCTGATTTCGACCGCCTACACCTGGAATGAATTCCT
>NYUB01000141.1 GCA_002683785.1 Deltaproteobacteria bacterium | reverse complement strand
TTTCTTTCAGTCTTTCCAGTGCCCAGTCCAGGTTTTCCAGTGAATTGGCATAACTGAATCTAAGGAAGCCTTCTCCTCCAGGACCAAAATCCACCCCGGGCGTCAGGGCTACGCCGGTTTTTTCCAAAATTTCCATCGACAGTTCCAACGAATGACGCGTCTGGTCACGGTAATGAAGAAACACATAAAATGCTGAATCAGGTTGATAACCAGGATCGAGGTCCAGTTGCGTCAATTTTTCCAACAAAAATTTCCGTCTTCTGTCAAATTCATCCTTCATCGCATCACAGGTTTTACGACTTTCCTGCAAAACCTTCAGACCTGCTTCCTGGACGAATTCGTTGGCCGATATCATCAGGTTCTGATGAAGTTTTGCTGCAGTACCGATCCAGGCTTCAGGAACAATCAGATAACCCAGCCGCCATCCGGTCATTGCATAAAATTTTGAAAAACCGTTCAAAGCTACCGAGTTTTTTGAAAATTCCATGAAACTGTGAGGTTTGGAAAGGTAGTTCAGGTCCGCATAGATTTCATCTGAAATCACGGGAATCTCTAGCTCAGCCAGTTCTGCGAGGGTCTTGCGGGAAAAGACCGTGCCTGTCGGATTCATCGGTGAATTGATCAAAATCGCTTTTGTTCGTGTTGTAATTGATGCCTTGACCGTTTCCAGATTCAGTTCAAAACGATCTTCAAGGCGAAGGGGAATGCGTACAGGAATCGCACCTCCCATGCGAATCATGTTTTCATAGCAGGCGTAGCAGGGATCGGTGATGATGACTTCACTACCCGCTGGAGCCAAAATCCTTATCGCAATATAAAGGGCCAGGGAAGACCCGCTGGAAACCAGAATCTGATCTGGATTCACTTCGACTCCATAATCGTCCAGATATTTTTTGGCAATCTCCTGCCGTAATGGAAGGATTCCTTGGGTATGGGTGTATTGGGCGGGTTTCTTCGAGAGGCTTTCAATGACGGTTGTTAACGCTTCGGGTGGCGCCTGGAAATCGGGTTCTCCAACTTCCAGATGGATGATGTCCCTGCCTTCTGCCTCAAGCTGTTGGGCCCGAGCCAAAACTTCCATCGCCAAAAAAGAACTGATGCTGTCCAGATGTTCCGTCATGATTTTTTAGTGAAAAAAGTCTTTTTAAAAACTTTGAATCTCAAGTTCTATTCCAACGATAGACGTTCCAAGACACAAGGCAACTTCACTTTGTGTTTTTGCCGAATTGATGAAGATGAAAATTATGCATTCGGTTGATTTCTTCTCATTCATGATTAGGTCTGTCAGTATAAAAAAATCCATCAATGCCAAAGCTTCTATAGAGACTGGGGTGTTTATGGAAGATATTGTGTTCAGCAAAAATTCTGGAAATTGGATGGGATTTCAATTAATTTGACCATTAAGAAAAATGAGTTTGAAACGAATTCATCAATCACACATTCAATTTCACAGGTGGCTGAAACCTGATTAGAATATTTTAAACTTCAAAAAACATCTGATAAGAACAGGAGCATGTTGCACAGGAAAGAACTGAGACAATATTTTGAGCTTTACTGCAAACCCTCAGCGGTTGACAAGCAGGGACAAAAGCTGGGTCCCGAATATGAAAGCCTGATTGTGATTCCGGATTGTAATGACATATCCGGACAAACCTATGTCCCTCTCGGGATGGAAGGAGATGATGGTGTTCCGGGAGTCCTTCAGCGATTCCAGGAATTCGGACAAATGGTGGGGGAAGTTTGGGAAGGAAAGTACGAAGGTGAAAATCTGGTTGGACTTGAGAATCAAGAGGGAGCGAGCATCACCATCGAACCTGGTGGACAGATTGAACTCTCTGATCAGCCAAGGGATCATCTCAGTCAGGTTGAGTCTTCAACCAGGAGTTTTGTCCGAAACCTGAAAGAAAGCATTCGCCCCATCGAAGGACGATTGATGTTTTTGGGAGCCCAGCCACTTTTTGATCTGGATTCGATTTCTCTCTCTCCGAAGAGACGTTACCATATTATGTTTCAGCATATGCCGGAGGTGGGATCACTTGGACAGTGGATGATGAAAGCCACGGCAGGCACTCAACTCAGTTTGGATTATTCTTCCCTGGAAGACCTTGAAAGAAAATTTCGGGTCATCTGTAGGCTTTCTCCGTTTCTGACTGCAATTTTTTCGAACAGTCCCATTCACTTGGGCAAGCCATCAGGATACAAATCGTTTAGGAATCATATTTGGCAAAATACCGATGATAGCCGATGTGGGATTCCAGATTCATTCATCAGCAATAATTTCCAGATTGAAGATTATATCGACTGGGCCCTAAGGGCTTCCCCCTATCATCTAAACCGGGAAGGTGAGATTCATGAACTGATGAATCATTCTTTCATGGATCTGATGAATGGATCTCATTCACAAATCAATGTCGAATTTAAAGACTGGGAAAATCATCTAAGCATGCTTTTCCCAGAAATCCGAATCAAGAACATCATTGAAATCCGTTCAATGGATACCTTGACTCCGGAAGATGTACTTGCAGTACCGGCTTTGCTTCAAGCTTTGATTTATGATGAAACGGTGTTCGGAAGGCTGGAGTCGATGCTGATGGATCTGCCTGAAACGGAGTTTCCCTGGTACCAGCAGGTTGCTGCTCGTGATGGTCTGGAAGGGGAGGTAAACCGGGTCAAATTTAGAAAGTTCGCTGTGAAATTGATGGAGATGGCTCTTGAATCCATGAATTTATCCGAAGGTTGTCGGCTTAGCGTGTTTTTTGACCGTTACACCAGACACGGAATTTCTCCGGCGGATAGAGTTTTGGAAAGATTTTATACAGCAGACGAAAACCCATGGAAATGGTTTCAAATCGAATTGGAGGCGGAAGAAGAAAAACAAAATTCTTTCATCAACTACCCTTGCAAGCATTCTGAAAATTTGATTTCTTGGATCAGNNATTAAATTTNAGAATGTTTCNATAAATTAAGCACAAATTCATTTTTGAAAATAAGGAATGAGCNCGGTCATTGATAAAAGTGTGAAAATTGACTTTCGGAAACGTCGTGGACGAGCCAGAGGACACCAAACGGATCCTCAGGCCCTTCAAGAAGTCAGGGAACTTTTGGGAGGAACTTCCAGGCAACGGGATATGCTCATTGAGGCATTGCATTTAATTCAGGACCGTTATCATCATCTTTCCGCGAAGCATCTGGTGGCTCTTGCNGATGAATTCAGACTTGCTCCAACTGAAGTTTTTGAGGTAGCTACCTTTTACCATCATTTTGATGTCATCCGAGAAAATGAATCGTCACCTCCGGCATTGACGGTCAGGGTCTGTGATTCGATGAGCTGCCGTATGGCAGGAGCAGAAGATCTGATCCATGACCTCGATGAACGGTTTGATGAATCGGTCAGGGTCCAAAGGGTTCCATGTGTGGGACGATGTCAGTATGCCCCAGTGGCAGTCGTTGGACAGAATCCTATAGATTCTGCGGATTCGTTAAGCGTTCAACAAGCCGCATTAAATCATGAGACGAANCCTGTGTTGCCAGATTATGTTGATTTTGATGCCTATNGTGCATNGGATGGTTATAAGTTTTATAAATCCTGTGTTAGTGGAGAACGGCAACCTGAAGAAGTTATTGAGGTTCTTAAGAATTCGAATCTCAGGGGACTCGGTGGAGCAGGATTTCCAACCGGTATGAAGTGGAGCATCGTCCGTAATTTTTCTGAACCTAGATTACTGGCAGTAAACATTGATGAAGGAGAGCCNGGGACTTTTAAGGACCGTCATTTCCTGGAGTCAGATCCACATCGGTTTTTGGAAGGTTGCCTCATTGCAAGCTGGGCAGTTGGTATTGATGAAATCTATCTCTANCTTCGAGACGAATATGCAGCCTGTAGGTCTTTGCTGCAAAAAGAACTGGAGTCATTGCAAAAAAATTCTCCAGCAAAACTTCCCAANATCCATCTGCGTCGTGGTGCCGGAGCCTATGTCTGCGGTGAAGAATCTGCAATGATTGAGTCGATTGAAGGCAAGCGCGGTTTGCCACGTCTGCGTCCACCGTATGTTGCGGAGGTTGGGCTTTTTGGAAAACCTACTCTGGAGCATAACCTTGAAACCCTGCACTGGATCCGGGACATCCTGGAAAATGGTGCGGATTGGTTTACCTCCCAGGGGCGANATGGTAGAAAAGGGCTGCGTTCTTTTTCAGTCAGTGGCCGTGTAAAAAACCCTGGAGTTCACCTTGCCCCGGCTGGAATCACAATCAAGGAACTGATTGACGAATACTGTGGNGGAATGTTGGATGGNCACGAATTCTACGGNTATTTTCCAGGAGGTGCTTCAGGAGGAATTCTGCCAGCTCAGCTTGGTGATGTGCCTCTTGATTTTGATACCCTTCAAGAACATGGTTGTTTTATCGGTTCCGCAGCAGTGATTATTTTTTCAAAGCANGATTCCGCAAAGGATTTGNCTATCAATGCGATGCGCTTTTTTGAACATGAATCCTGCGGCCAATGTACTCCCTGCAGGGTTGGGACAGGTAAGGCTGCACTGCTGATGGAAAAGNCTCAATGGGATGCCCCCCTTTTGGAAGATCTTTCAAAAGCAATGGAAGATGCCTCCATCTGCGGACTGGGGCAGGCAGCACCGAATCCGATACGTTCTGTGGTGAAGTATTTTTCTGAGGAGATTTACTGAAATGGATATGGCTGTAGAAAAGAAGATTGTATTTGAATTGAATGGTCGTTCGGTGGAAGCCCTGGAGGGAGAGACCATTCTGGAGGCAGCTGAACGGATTGGAGAGGAAATCCCAAGACTTTGTTACAAAAAAGGGATGCGGCCCGATGGGAATTGTCGAGNATGTGTTGTCGAAATCGAAGGGGAAAGGGCTCTGGCTCCATCCTGCTGCCGAAATCCCACAGAAGGGATGAAAGTAACCAGCAACCATGGCCGGTCCAGACATTCTCAACAAATGGTGCTTGAACTACTGCTTTCCGATATGCCGGAACAGAATCAGTCACCATACTCTTTGGAATCAGAATTAGGTCATTGGGCTGAAGAGCTCCAAGTCAACAGCAGCCGTTTTCCCCAGAGATCTCAACCGGTCCCGGATGAAAGNCACCCTGCGATTTCAGTTCANCTCGATGCTTGTATCCAATGCACACGTTGCGTTAGGGCCTGCCGGGAAGAACAGGTGAATGATGTGATTGGTTATGCCTGGCGTGGCACCCATTCATCGATCGTATTTGATTTAGACGATGCNATGGGGGCCAGTTCCTGNGTTGGTTGTGGAGAATGCGTTCAGGCCTGTCCAACCGGAGCCTTGATGCCTTCAGAGGGAGTAGGGCTCCAGATTGTTGATAAAGTNGTTGAATCAGTTTGTCCCTATTGCGGAGTNGGATGCCTTTTAAATTATCATGTNAAGGAAGGAAAACTGCTCCGTGTCGAGGGACGACAGGGGCCAGCCAATCAAAGTCGGCTTTGTGTTAAAGGGCGATATGGTTTTGANTACGTTCATCATCCCTCTCGGTTGACCAAACCTCTGATCCGCAANGAAGGCNTNGCCAAAACGACCGAACTGCTCGATCCAGAAAAATGGAAAGAGGTATTTCGTGAAGCAGAATGGGAGGAAGCCCTCGATTTTGCTNCTTCCGGTCTGAAAAAAATAAGAGATAACAATGGAAGTCGTGCATTGGCAGCTTATGGATGTGCCAAAGGAAGCAATGAAGAAGCCTATCTGCTTCAGAAATTGGTGCGTACAGGTTTTGGCAGCAACAACATCGACCATTGTACACGCCTTTGTCATGCTTCCTCTGTCAGTGCATTGCTTGAGGGAATCGGTTCGGGTGCNGTATCCAACCCTTTCACGGATGTGACTGATGCGGAAGTGATTTTCCTGATTGGTTCAAATCCTGTGGCCAATCATCCAGTTGCCGCTACATTTATCAAGAACGCCACAAAAAATGATACTAAGCTGATTTTGGCTGATCCAAGGAGGTCAGAGTTGGCTCGTCATGCAAGCCATTACCTACAGTTTCGTCCAGACACTGATGTGGCAATGTTGAATGCAATGATGCATACGATAGTTGAAGAAGAATTGGTGGATCAAAAATATGTGG
>NYUB01000140.1 GCA_002683785.1 Deltaproteobacteria bacterium | reverse complement strand
TAATTATTTTAACTTAAATCCTTTCAATAATTTTCTCTCCAAATAACCCCTGAGGCCTGAACAAAAGAAAAACCAATGCGATCATGTAGGCCAGCCAGCTTTCAATACTTCCGCCCACCAGGTGCCCCCAATAAAATTCCCCAATCTTTTCACCTATTCCGATGATCAATCCTCCGACTATTGCTCCAGGGACCGATGTGAAACCGCCTAATATCAAAACAGGTAATGCTTTAAGGGCTATGATTGAGAGTGCGAAACTGACATCACTCTTCGCTCCCCACATGATCCCGGTAATCAATGCAATGATCCCAGAAATAAACCAAACCACGACCCAGATAGTATTGAGAGACACGCCTACAGACAGAGCAGCCTGATGGTCATCAGCCACTGCTCTTAAAGCAATCCCGATTTTTGTTTTACCCAGGAAAAGTGCTAAGGAAACTAATGCCATTGCCGCAATGACAGAAGCTGCAATATCTATTTCCTGTAAAATCAGCATATCATCAAAGAAAGTTATGGAGTCATAAGGCAGTAAAAGTTCTTCAGAAATCATCATTTTTGGTTCTCCACCAAAAATAAATTCACCCAAACCTATCAAAAAGAACGTAAGACCTATGGTTGCCATAAAAAGTATGATATCCGGCTGATTGACAAGTGACCTCAAAACCAGCTTTTCGACTGAAAAAGCCAACCCGTACATTACCAGTATTGTTATGGGCAGCGCAACAAATGCAGGGATTCCATTTTCATGCAGTCCCACAAGAGTCAATGCGGCAAAAACAACCATGATTCCCTGTGCGAAATTGAATACACCGGATGCCTTAAAAATTAGCACAAATCCAAACGCAATTAATGAGTAGAGAATGCCCGTTACAAATCCTTCCCAAATTACTTGAAGGAATAAAACGGGGTCATCAACCATATCAATAAACGGCTGTATGAATATCGCCGTTAAGATTTCCATAGTCTGTAATATCTATTAATTTGTTTGGGTTACTCCAAGATAGGCATCTATGACTTTCTGGTTGCCACGTATTTCATCTGGAGTGCCTTCGGCTATTTTTCGGCCGTAATCCAGTACGATTAAGCGTTCCGAGAGGTCCATCACCACGCCCATGTCATGTTCAATGAGGACGATAGTGGTTCCATACTGCTCATTGATGTCGAGAATAAACCGACTCATATCCTGTTTCTCCTCGAGGTTCATGCCGGCCATCGGTTCATCGAGTAGCAAAAGCTCTGGTTCCATTGCCAATGCCCTTCCGAGTTCGACCCTTTTTTGTAATCCATAAGGTAAGCGTCCAACCGAAGTTTTACGGATGGCCTGGATTTCAAGGAAATCGATGATCTCTTCCGCCCTGAGACGGTGCTCCATTTCTTCATCCCTTGCAGGACCATAATACAACGCCTGCCAGAAGAGGTTGCGTTTCATCTTCAGGTTTCTTCCTGCCATGATGTTGTTCAAGGTCGACATCCCTTTAAACAATGCAACATTCTGAAAGGTCCGGGCTATGCCCTGGACGGCAGCCTCATGCGGACGCATTTGCTTTCGATGAAGCCCCTTGAAATGGATCTGGCCCTGTTGGGGATGGTAGAAGCCGTTGATCACATTGAGCATCGAAGTCTTACCGGCACCATTCGGGCCGATAATGGCCATGATCTGTTGTTTTTCAACTCCAAAGCTGACGTCCTGCAGGGCTTTAACCCCTCCAAAAGAGAGGCTGATCTGGTCCACTTCCAACAGGAAATCTCCTGTTGGGGGGATTTGCTGGTTTTCTTCAGAGTTTGAAGCTTCGTTCATGGAAAAGGATTCCGTTTTTATTCCATCAATTATCAGGCAGCCTTGGCATGGACGGGGGTGCTGATTTTCTGGACATTCATGATTTTCAAATCCGCTTCCACGGTTCCTTTTCTTCCGTCTTCAAAAGTCATTTCCGTTTCAATGCTACATTGTTTTTGAGATTCATCCTGCAGAGCATCGATCAATGGTTGATAACGTTCAGCAACGATATTTCTGCGCACTTTTCGGGTTCGGGTCAATTCCCCATCATCCGCATCTAGTTCCTTATGCAGAATCAAAAAACGCAGGATCTGGGAACCCCGGAGTTTGTCATCTCGAGCAAGATCAACGTTAACGCTTTCCACGCATTCATAAACCAAGTCATAGATTTCGTCTCTGGATGCCAGATCGGTATATCCAGAATAGGCCAAGTTTTGACGCTCCGCCCAGTTTCCCACCGCTTCAATGTCAATGCAGATGAATGCTGAAACGAAATCAAAGTCTTTACCAAAAGTAACGACTTCTTTGATGAATGGAAAAAACTTCAATTTGTTTTCCAGGTATTTCGGCGCGAAGAGAGTACCATCCTTCATTTTCCCAACATCCTTCGCCCGATCGATGATCATCAGGTGTCCGTTATCCTGAAGAATCCCTGCGTCCCCGGTCGCCACCCAACCATCTTCCGATTTGGTTTTTGAGGTGGCTTCAGGATTATTAAAATATTCCTGAAATACTCCGGGACTGCGATAGAACACTTCTCCGTCATCAGCAATTTTCAGTTCTACTCCAGGAGCCATTTTTCCAACCGTATCGGCCATCACCTCTCCATCTGGCTGGACACAGATAAAAACCGTTGCCTCAGTCTGGCCATAAAGTTGTTTAATGTTGATCCCAAGTGAACGAAAGAAGGTGAAAATTTCAGGACCAATCGCTTCTCCAGCGGTATAGGCCAATTTCAGTCGGGTGAAACCTAAATTATTTTTGAGCGGTTCGTATACCATCAGGCTTCCTAAGGCATAAATCATCCTGTCAATGAAAGACACCGGTTTCCGATCCAGAATATCTGTTCCAACCCTACGAGAATGTTCCATGAAATAATTGAACATCTTTCGTTTCATCCATCCTGCATCTTCCATACGAATCATCACCCGGGTCAGAAGGGATTCAAAAATCGCGGGAGGAGCAAAATAATAGGTTGGACCGATCTCCTTGAGATCATTGAGCACCGTATCGCGATTTTCAGGGCAGTTGACACAGAACCCCCGAACATATGCCTGTCCTATCGAAAAAACGTTATCTCCAACCCAGGCCATCGGCAAATAGGCGAGCACTTCTTCGTCGGAAGTCAATTGATCAAAATCCGCAGAAATTCGCGATGTTTGTACCAGATTATCCTGGGAAAGAACCACTCCTTTAGGAACTCCCGTGGTTCCTGAGGTATAAAGGATGATTGATGTGTCGGATCTAGAAACTTCCTGGATTGAATTTTCAAAAAAATCTTTATGTTGCTCGTCGTAACGTTCTCCCAACTGCTGCACTTCAGCAAAGCGATGTAAGAATTCATGCTGATATGAATTCATTCCTCGCGGGTCTTCATAGATCAAGGTTTCAAGCTTCGGACAATCCTCCAAGATTTCCAGAACCTTATCGGCCTGTTCCTGGTTTTCAACAACGGCAAAACGAACCTCTGCGTTAGCAAGGACAAACTTCATTTCCTGTGCGACCGAGTCCTGATAAAGCGGAACGGGGATGCCTCCCAAACATTGAGCCGCCATGATGGCCCAATAGAGGCATGGGCGATTGTCTCCAATGACGGCAAGTTTATCACCTCGCTCGTAACCAAGCTGTTTCAAACCGCAAGCAAGATATCTTATTTCTTTTTCAGTTTGGGCCCAGTTCCAGGTTTGCCAGATGCCCAGATCCTTTTCTCGGTAGGCAGGCTGGTCTGCACGATCTCTAGCGTGCTCCAGCAAGAATTTTGGCAGGGTGTCTGCTTCAGACAAGACTCATCTCTTTTTTTTCCTCCCAATTAATAAAACTATCTAAATTAATTGAATCATCATGAAAAACAAGTTTTTTGATTTAAACATTCTTTCTCTCTTGTACAAATTGACGTTTCTGGGCAAATATTGTTTCTTTGCTTGCCTGCCTTTTTGTTCGGTCATAAACTTAAATAATATCCATCAGAATTTAATCCATGAATTTCCTTATCATCAGGAGAATTCATCATGAGTCACAACGTCTACATCTCAGGAGTGGGAATGATCCCATTCGTCAAACCTGGCACCAGCCCTTCCTACCAAGAAATGGGGGAACAGGCTTCGCTGCTCGCCCTCCAGGATACAGGGATCTCTTATGGACAGGTTCAACAGGTCTATGCAGGATATGTTTATGGTGACAGCACCTGCGGCCAATCCGTGGTCTATCGACTGGGTATGAGTGGGGTCCCAGTCATCAATGTCAACAACAACTGTTCCACCGGTTCCACGGCTCTATATTTGGCACGACAAGCCATTGAGGGTGGGGCCGTCGATTGCGTGCTGGCGTTGGGATTTGAACAGATGAACCTTGGAGCCTTGGGAGCGATTTTTGATGATCGACCTAACCCGTTGGAAAAATTCATCGAAAGTGCTGATGACCTTGATGGAACATCAGACGTTCCAGTCGCATTGCGTTTATTCGGTGGTGCCGGGTTGGAACATCAGAAAAAACACGGAACCCGAGATGAAACTTTCGCCAAAATCTCTCAAAAAGCAAGATGTCATGCGAAGCATAATCCTCGGGCCATTTTCCGGGATGAAGTCAGTCTGGAAGAGGTATTGGCATCCCCAAAAATGCATGGCGTTTTGACCCGACTCCAATGCTGCCCACCTACCTGCGGTGCTGCTGCTGTGGTGCTGACCTCTGAAAATTATGCCAAAAAGCATGGACTCCGCCATGATGTGAAAATGGCCGCTCAGGTGATGACCACGGACTTTCCTTCCAGCTTCGAAGGGAAATGCATGATGCAGATTGTTGGATCCGACATGAGTGAAGCCGCAGCAAAAAAAGTTTATGAAAATTCTGGCATCGGACCAGAAGAAGTCGATGTAGTGGAACTGCATGACTGCTTCACCAGCAATGAGATCATCAGTTACGAAGCGCTTCAATTGACCAAAGAAGGCGGTTCCGAACAATTTGTGTCCGATGGAGACAACACCTACGGTGGCAGGGTGGTGGTGAACCCTTCAGGAGGGCTTTTATCCAAAGGCCATCCTCTGGGTGCAACCGGGCTTGGTCAATGCGCGGAGTTGGTCTGGCAGTTGCGAGGGGACGCAGGGCCAAGGCAAGTGGAAGATGCCCGGATTGGGCTGCAGCATAATCTTGGATTGGGAGGGGCCTGTGTGGTCACCTTATACCAACGGGCGTGAGAGATCGGTTATTCCAGCCGTTGGCGAACATCCTGCATGCTTTCCCAATAATCGTGGAGCTCCCATCCGATCCTTTATGTATATATTCTAGAAAATCATGACTCACAACCGGAGTTACCTGGTATTTGCTTTTTTGTGTCTTCTGCTTCTAAAACTCGACACCCTTAGTGCCCAAGAGGGAAGAAAAGTGAAGGATGAGATTAAGAACACGGCTTCCTGGAATCAGCCCAATTCCTCCATAAAATACCTGACTCCAAAAATCACTAAATCCATGCGTGCTGTAAACCAGTTTGTTCGGCAGAACCAGAAGATGAAATCCATGCCCCAGTCGAATTTCAAAGTCGGCAGCACTTCGAGCCGGAAGTTCGTTGCAAAACCTCCCAGTGATCCAAAGGAGGTGGATTCAGGACGTTCGGTGAGAGAACTGACCCAGAGAGGCAACCCTCTTCTTCCCGGCCATGCCTCATCTCCAACTTCTGCAAGGATGACTTCCAGCAGACGTTATGTCCCACAATCTCCCAAGGACAATCATGATGTGGACCGAGGACGTTCCGCGAGCCTCCTGGCCCTCTCTCTTGCATCGAAAAAAGACCTTGGGAATGTCAACAGTGCTCGAACGGCCCTACAAATGGCAACCATGAGAAAAGAACGTGATCAGGACAATATCCGTATCGGCAGAGAAGTTCAGAATATGGTCCGTCAAAGCAAGGGCCGAGCTCGGAATCCTATGCTCAATTCCGGATCCTGTTACCGCTCCACCTTTTGTGGAAGGAATAACTGATTCCAAAGCACAACTTGTCATGCTCGAATTTCATGCTGAGCATAAGCAATTAAAAACAACAACTTCCCCTGATTCTCCTCAAGACTGTTGGAAATTTGAATTCTGTGAATATGCAGGGATGACTTCATTTCATTCGTGGATTTCTCGAAATCGATGAACAAGGAGGGGTTCTATTGTTTAATGCAAACTTTCAGGCTTGCAGGCGCTGTTCTTCAACGGCATGGCAGGCCACACAGACACCATCCCCGGTATCCTGCAGTTTAGGCGGTTCTTCCTTACAGCGTGCATTGACAAAAGAACAACGTGTTTGAAAAACACATCCCTGAGGAAGATTTATCGGAGTCACCACCTCTCCACGGAGTTTGATGTAATTCGGTCGTGCTTCATCCAGTCGAGGAATCGCGCTTAGCAGAGCACGTGTATAGGGATGCCGTGGGAAACTGAAAAGCTTCTTGGTTGGAGCCACCTCACAGAGTGCACCAAGATACATGACTGCGACACGGGTTCCGAAATGCTCCACAACCGAAAGATCGTGCGTGATGAAAAGGTAGGTCAAAGAATGTTTCTCACGGGCTTCCATCATCAGGTTCAGTACCTGGGCCTGGATCGAAACATCCAAAGCTGATATGGGCTCATCCGCCACGATGAATTCTGGATCTACCGTCAAGGCCCTGGCGATGCTAATCCTTTGACGTTGACCTCCTGAAAATTCATGCGGGAATCGCTCTCCCCATGAGGGATCAACACCTACCGATTCCATCACTTCTCCAACTCGCTCCAGAACTTCAGATCTGGTGATTCCAGGATTATGGAAACGAATGGGTTCCTCCAGAATTTTACGAATCGTCATCCGGGGGTTCAGGGAAGCATAAGGATTCTGAAAGATCATCTGCATCCTTCTTCGGAAAGGCATCATCTTTCCGGAAGACAAATGATCGATGCGCTGCCCCTCATAATATACCGTACCTGATGTGGGCTTATTCAGTCCCATAATCACTCGCGCCACCGTGGACTTCCCACAGCCACTTTCTCCTACCAGGCAAAGCGCCTCTCCCTTGATGATTTCCAGGTCAACCCCGTTGATCGCTTTAACGCTTTCCCGCCTGAGATGCAGATGCCCCCCTGTTAAGGACAACTGCTCCAAAAATCCGCTGTTGACCGGAAACTCTTTGTACAATTGATCGACCTGAACAAGAGTATTCATTCGCTGATTCATACCTCGTCCTGCCCTGGATTAGAATGACCATTCAACATATCCGCATCTACTGCATGACAGGCAACTCGTTTTTTCCCTTTGATTTTGAACTCTGGAAAACGGGTTTGACAGTTATCCATGACCAGCTCACAACGCGGATGGAAAGCACAGCCATTTGGAATATTGGTCAATGAAGGCATCACTCCTGGAATTTGATTCAGCCGTTTGCCGGGTGTCGTCTGTTGTGGAAGGGCACTGATCAATCCACGCGTATAAGGATGCTGTGCATTCTGCACCATTTCCCGGATAGGGCCTGATTCCACCACCCGCCCGGCATACATCACGATTGCATGTTGAGTGACTTGAGAGATCACTCCTAGATCATGGGTGATCAGGATCAGCCCCACCTGGCTCAATTCGCATAGTTCAAGCAGCAGGTCCATGATTTCTGCCTGAATCGTCACGTCAAGCGCTGTGGTCGGTTCATCGGCGATNATCAGAGAAGGTTCCGTCAGCAATGAGGTAGCGATGACCACCCTTTGCCGCATTCCNCCGGAAAGTTCATGGGGAAATTGGTCAAAGCGTTTCTCAGGAGATGGAATATGAACCNTGGCCAAGGTCTGGATGGCCAGGCTTCGAGCTTNTTCTGCACTTATTTCTCGATGAGCGTGCAATGCTTCCGTCATCTGGACTCCCACCGTGAGTACAGGGTTCAGGGTCATCATCGGATCCTGAAAGATCATGCTGATACGGTTGCCGCGGATGTGACGCATTTCCTGCGGATTCAGTTTGCTGAGATCCGTTCCCTCAAAAAGGATTTTTCCGGAAGAGATGTAACCGGGTCTGCTGACAAGATTCAAAATCGCAAATGCTGCCACCGATTTGCCTGCACCGCTTTCTCCTACAATGCCCAGACGTTCTCCTGCCTCAACCGAAAAACTGACATCCCGCAGTGCGACCAAGTCTCCTCTTCGGGTAGGAAAGGTGACTTCCAGGTTTTGTACTTCCAGAAGTCCCATGATCAGTGTTTGTAAAGTTTTGGATTCATCACATCACGCAGAAAATCACCAAGCAGATTCATTACCAGAACCAGGACCACCAGGACGATGCCCGGAATGATGGTGATCCACCAGGATCCACTGAATATGAACTCAAACCCGCTGTTGATCAGGGAGCCAAGAGAAGGTTTCGTGACAGGCATGCCAAGGCCAAGAAATGACAATGCCGCCTCACTGACAATGGCATTGGCTATTTGAACCGTTGATATGACCATGATGGGAGAAAGGGTATTGGGCAGGATGTGTTTGAACATGATCCTCAGAGGTCCAAGTCCAATCACCCTCACTGCATCGACATATTCTTTCTTTTTTTCTGCCAGAACACTGGCTCGAACCGTCCTTGCATAATGCGGCCATTCGGCAATTCCGATTACAAGAACGAGCATCAGAATCGCCATCTGTTCATAAAGTTCTGTTCCAAAAAGTGCCTGAAAAACGGCCAGAAAAATGATGGCGACCATCAGGGTTGAGAAAGAAAGCTGGATGTCTGCCAGCCGCATCAGAAAATTATCCAGACGCCCGCCAAAATATCCTGAAATGAGTCCGATCGACACGCCAAGAAATGCCTGCAGTAAAACGGCAAAGACACCAATCGTGAGTGAGATCCTGGAACCGTAAAGGATGGTGCTCAGAAGATCCCGCCCCTGCGCATCGGTTCCCAGAATGAACCTTGAATCTCCATCTCCCACCCACAAAGGAGGGATTTCAGAATCCATGATATCGATCTGAAGAGGATCGTAAGGGTCATAGGGAGCGAGCAGGGATGCTGAGAAACTGGCGAGAACAAAGATACAGAGAATGACAAAGCTTATTATGGCGATTCTGTCGCGGCAAAAGCTGTAATAAAGATANGATTCCNGAAAACGCTTCCAGGCTTTGGAAAACATTAAATCACTCCCCATCCTGAGTGGTGCGGGCAAGCCGCACGGTTGGATTCACCAACCCGTAAATCAGATCGACCAGGGTGTTGGCGATGACGAATATCAATCCCACAACGATCAGGTAAGCAACGATCAAGGGGGTATCCACCCGATTCACGGCCTCCAGGAANAGNAATCCCATGCCGGGCCACTGAAAAACCGTTTCAGTCAATATGGTAAAGGCGATGAGCGTTCCGATTTGCAATCCGCCGACAGTGATGACTGGTAAAAGCGTGTTCTTCAAAGCATGCAAAAACCAGATTCGACGGAGGGAAAGTCCTTTTGCCCAGGCAAAACGGATGTAATCCGATTCAAGAACCTCCATCATTTCTCCACGAATCAACCGTATAAAAAGAGGGAGCATGATTGAAGAAAGAGCGACACACGGAAGAATCAAATGAAGCAGGCCATCGCGGGTTAAAAAACCAACCGTCCAACCGTAAAAATTTACGGTTTCTCCTCGTCCAAATGAGGGCAGCCAGCCGAGTTCAACNGAAAAAATGTAAATCGAGAGAATCGCCGTAAGAAAAACCGGAATGGATATCCCGACAATGCTCAAACCCATCACCAATCGGAAAAACCAGTTTCTGGGGTAAATAGCGGCAAAGACTCCAATAGGAACGGAAAATAAAATNATGATTAAAGTAGAACCAAATACCAGTTCCAGCGTCGCTGGTAATTTATCCAGAATCACATCTAGGGCAGGACGCTTAAAAAAATAGGAGGTGCCCAAATCTCCGTAAATGGCTTTATTCAGAAAACGCCAGTACTGAATGGCAAAAGGATCATTCAGTCCCATCTGATTGCGAAGATTCTGCCTTTCCGCCTCAGAGACCGACTGTCCCACGAGCTCACNTAATGGATCTCCAAGATTATCCTGGATCGAAAAAGCAATGACGCTGATGACGAACATCACCAGTACAGCCTGGATCAGGCGGCGGACAAAGAAGCTAAACAAGCGAGAAGCTTTTCAGGAAGGAGTGGGCTGCCCCTCACAAGGCAGCCCTTTTGAAGTTGGATCAGGTGAATGGTATTCCAGCAACCTGGTCAGTTCATCACTAGATCTCCCAAGTATGGGAAGTTCATAACATTAAGAATGGGAGCAATATCGACCCCTTTTCGGGCTGCCCATGCACGATCCTGCCAGTGAAGCGGAACGAACGCGGCATCATCATGAAGGATCTGTTCGATTTCCTGAAGCATTGCTTTCCGTTTTGCTTCATCCGTTTCTTTCTGATTAAGGACCACCAGTTCGTCGACCCTGGAGTTCGAATAATTCCCACTGTTGTACTGCCCATAACCCGAACTTTCATCCGGAGTATGAAGCAGAAACTCGGTGAAATTAGAAGAATCTTCCGTGTCAGAATGCCAGCCGATCATCATGATGTCTGCGGCTCTCTCATCGAATTTAGGCCAGTATTGCGCCTTGGGCATGGTCTTTAGGTTGATCTTAATTTTGATCTTCGCCAGCATCCCAGCCACAGCTTCAGCAATTTTGTCATCGTTCACATAACGATTGTTGGGTGCCATCATGGTTGCCGAAAAACCGTTTGCGTAACCGGCCTCTTTCATCAGACTTTGTGCTTTGGCTAGATCATAACGAGGCTTCAAGGCAGGATCATATCCCATGTAGCCTTTGGGACTCTGCTGCGCCGCAGCAGTTCCAAAACCACGCATGATCTTTTTTACAATACCTGTATTATTGATAGCATGCACAATAGCTTGACGGACACGTTTGTCCTTGAATTCAGGACGGCGTTTCTGGTTGAGCTGAAATGTGATGATACGGGTTCCACTCATGGTGACCAGGTCCACGTTTGAATCCCGGTCAATCCGGTCNAGGTCCGCTGGGGGAACAGGTGCGATGAAATCCACATCTCCAGACAGCAAAGCCGCAACACGGGTCGGGTCTTCCTTGATCGGGGTCAATACGATCTGATCCACGTTTCCAGGAGAATTCCTATCCCAGTAATTTGCAAAACGATTGAAATCGACACGAACTCCCTGTTCACGTTTGGAAATGGTATATGGGCCTGTGCCTGAAGCATTGGCCGAAGCGAAAGCATCNCCATGTTTGACGATCGCATCTTTCGGCCTTCCCTTAGAGTCATAACCATCATAGAACTTTCGGTCCATCGGAAAGATGTAGGTTGCTGTGTGCAAGACCAGGGGGTAGGGACCTTTGGTAACGATTTCGATCGTATACTGATCAACAATGTTCATCGCCTCAAAAGGGACAAAAATNCCCTTGAAATCAGGACTTCGCTTCAGCCGGTCAAACGTCCAGCGCACATCAAGTGCGGTCATTTCATTACCCGAATGAAACTTCACGCCCTTACGAAGATAAAACCGAACCGTCTTCTCATCCACACGCTCCCATTTTTCGGCAAGACGTGCATCAAAACCAAGATCCTGGTTCCAGCGCAGAAGAGGATCAAAAATCATGTGCGAAAGTTGTAGGGTTCCTCCGGAAAGCTGCTCGTGAGGGTCCAACGATACTGGGTCTGCGTCATACGCCATCTTGAGGGTTTTGGCATGAACCGCTGATGAAAGCGTCAGAGCAATGAACGCTCCCAGCATCAGTCTCAAAAAATGTTTCAACCCATGCCGGTGAAAACATGAATTACGAAATAAAGAAATCATAGTGAATCTCCTTAAAATTATGAAAATACGAAAGTCTCCTTGGGTGACTTCCAGGCAACGAATTATTTTAGAATGATCCCAACCAAATGTAAAACAGGTCTTCAATCAAGCAGGATTTGAATCCCAGTAACATCCATCCCCTGAAAAAAGAAAGTTTGAAGATAGACGATTGAAAAGAAAAATGATTTGAGACGAGGGCCATCCTTTGCTTGCCGAATCACATCGTTGGGATGACCACTGAAGGTGTANAGCTCATCTTCTAGATAGCCGATGCTTAAAAACTAAATGTATATCTCAAAAAGAGATTAGAAGAGATTAGATGTTGGGAAATGCGTAATTTNAGGTCTTTAANAAAAAGAGAAATAAAAGAATCCAACCTGAGCCGGATCCATTGACGCAGGTTATAGGCAGCAGCAGCGAGGATAACATTGATCTGATCGCCTAATTCTCCCTTGAGGTAACATTTCCCCATTCGATAGTGCTGTTTCAAGTGACTGATGGTGGCTTCCATTCCACCTCGTTTACGGAATCTTTTTCTTTGTCG
>NYUB01000139.1 GCA_002683785.1 Deltaproteobacteria bacterium | reverse complement strand
GGACTTTTGGACATTCACCCGTCGGACCCGTGCCCATGACAACATGTGTTACCTTCTCGGGTCCAACTGGGGAACAGTAGAACACGAGTACTACCCCAAGGGTTTTTGTCCCGGACACTCACTGATTGTCGATTACACAGGAATGGTGCTGCGCCAAGCCCCTTACCCCGAAGAGCAGGTTATCTCCACGACCATCGACATCGAAGCCCTTCGGGAACACCGAACGATCATCAACCACAACATGTGGATTGACGTACGCACGGAGGGTTTCCGTGAAATTTACGAACATTCTGTCTATCCACCCAACCGCTTCCCGGCAGGACATCCACCGAAAACCCAAGCCGACAAGATTGAGACCACCAAGGCCGTGATGGATAACCTCTACGGTCGCGGACAGTTCGTGCCTCCCCACGGGATTCTTCCGGAAGAGATGTCGCAAGTCTTGGAGGAACGGATCAAGCGGGCACAGTCGATTGGGGCTTTACGCAGGGACGAGGATTAAGCTATGAAGGTCGTCAGCAAACTCGTTGATCTGGAGTTGCACATTGACCGCATTGAGCGACAAGGCAACGTGCTTTTGGTCCACAGCGATCCGAAGCGATCTATACCAACCACCATCCACATTGCTCCTAGCGATATAGTAGAACTACTAAAGGTGATGCTGAAGAGTGGTGGGTTGTGGCAGTTTCTGCTGTTGATGCCTTGGTTATGTTTTGGGTCTAAAAAACCCGGAAAGATTGAATCATCAACAGATTCCAATACTCAACCCCCAACCGGACATCAAAAATGGGATCCGTGGGAATGAGCTTTTATGACCAACTTGACGCGGATGCCAACTAAAAACCCGAGTATAACCCCTTCTCTTGAGCATCTGTGGGGAATCTGACAGGGGAAAAATCTAAACCAAGGAGGGCTTATGGATTAAAAATCAGGGATATCTGAGTTGATACCCAAATCGTAATTAATCTTTAACAAACATAATCAAGAGAGGGTTGAATAGACCACTCTCTCATAATGGAGAAATGATATGAGTAAGTTCAAACAACAAAGACCCGCAAAGTTCACGCTTGCGGGATTGGTGGCCGCAACCATGCTGGCTTTTGCTCCCAACCTATGGGCTGGGGGAGACGTGGTGCATTGGTGGGTCGGAGATGCTGAATCCAAGGCACTCAAGGTGATCGTCGATGAGTTCGAGCGCAGCGGAGGTAAATGGGTGGACACCCCTCATAACGATTCCGAGGCAGCCCATGCTTCGGTGAAATCACGAGTGATTGGCGGGAAGCCCCCGGCAGCCGTCTTGATGGTTGTGGGTGCTACCTCCCAAGAGTGGGCCAAAGCCGGAATGCTCAATGACGTTGATTCGGTCGCCAAAGCCGAGAACTGGGATGAGGTGCTTCCAGACGGGGTGGCTTCTGCCTCCAAGCAGGATGGAAAGTACATTGCCGCTCCAGTGTTTATCAGTACTGTTAACTGGAGATATGCCAGCCTTTCAGTACTTCAGTCTGCCGGTGTGGATGAACCAATGAGTTGGGGAGCATTCATGACCTCCCTGCCCCGTATTCAGAAAGCCGGTTATATTCCCATTGCTATGGGAGGACAGGACTGGCAGGAAACTCTGCTCTTTGACCATGTTGCCTTGGGAGCGGGTGGAGCACAGTACTTCCGGGAATTGCTGGATGGAAACATGGACACTATCGATAGCGATGACACAACTCGGGTTTTTTCTGCCATGAGGGCTTTGGAACCCTATACCGACGCAGGTAAGGCTGGGCGTAGTTGGGGAGACACCAACAACCTCGTGATCTCTGGCAAAGCAGCATACTTTTTTATGGGCGACTGGGCTAAGGGGGGATTCCTTCAAGCAAAAAAGAATCCCGGAAAGGATTTCTCCTGCGAAATCTCTCCGGGGTCTGGTATGGTCCTGACCGCAGTTGACGGTTTTGCCTTCCCGAAAACCTCATCTTCCAGTGATCAGGCAACTCAAGGGGCGTTGGCCTCGGCAATGATGAACAAGGAAGTTCAAACCAAGGCAGCATTGATCAAGGGCGCTTTACCAGCTCGCACAGACGCTTCTACAGAAGGGTTCGATCACTGCTCCCAAAACGCCCTCAGCTTGCTGGCAAGCGGTAGTGCTGCGTTGCACTGGAATGTCCGTGACTCCGGATTCAAGGGTGTGCTGAAGGACGTGGTCAGTCAGTTCTGGAATTCGGACATGTCTGCCGAAAAAGCCCGCAAGATGCTGGTGGATGGACTCAAGCAACTGTAATTCCCTGATTCCCTTATCCACAAAGGCTTTGGTNGNGAGATTATGCTACCAAAGCCTTAGTATTATGGGAGNNCTATGATACAGAGCCGTTCNCATGTTCTNACCTCCCAACTGATCCTTGTTCCCACCTTAATCATTGTGGTATATTTCCTTTGGGGTTTCACACTTTACACAGGTTATCTTTCCTTTACTGACTCGAAATTCCTTCCAAGTCATAACTGGGTCGGTTTCAAGCAGTATGAACTATTGTGGTCTAACCACCGCTGGAAAATCGCATATGGNAACATGTTCATNTTNGGTGGGCTTTATCTATTTTTCTGTGTGTTAGTTGGAGGATTGTTGGCGATTCTACTTGACCAACATATTCGCTTGGAAAACTTTTTTCGATCNTCNTTTCTCTATCCNATGTCACTTTCATTGGTGGTGACAGGANTGGCATGGCAGTGGATTCTNAATCCCACTNTGGGCTTNCAAAAACTTGCTCACGACTTGGGATTNCACGAGTTTTCCCTTAATTGGCTCGGTTCCTCCNGTTATGCGATTTACGCCATAGTTCTTGCAGCCGTCTGGCATGGNTCCGGACTGATCATGGTCTTGTTCTTGGCNGGACTNAGAGCGNTTGATGAGGACATCTGGAAATCAATNCACGTGGAAGGTATTCCTCCGTGGCAGGCCTATCTTTTCATNATCCTNCCTCAGNTNCGCTCCATCTTGCTTGCTGCCATTTTGCTGTTGATGTTCAACGTCATCCGCAGTTTTGATATCGTGGTTGCCCTGACTTCCGGAGGCCCTGGGTTCGCTTCAGATGTTCCTGCAAAATTCATTTACGATTACTTCTTTGCGCGATCAAACATCGCCAGAGGTGCTGCCGCAGCGGTTTGCACAGTAATGACGGTACTGCTGATCATCTTGCCCTACCTCTACTACGAACTCCGGAAGGAGAAATGAGACCACCAGTCACACCATTCTCTTGGGAACGGGTTGCTATTTATTTTTGCCTCAGTGTGTTTCTGGTGTTCTTTCTCTCCCCACTTTATGTGATGCTAATGACATCGTTCAAGTCACTGGACGAAATCCGGGAGTCCAACCTGCTGTTACCACCACAATCCTGGTTCTTCGGAGGTTGGACCAAGGCGTGGGATCATGCCTGTGTAGGGCTCAGTTGCAACGGGGTCAAGCCCCACTTCATGGCCACCTTTGCAATCACGATTCCTGGATTGATTCTGTCGGTCTTGGTTGGTGCCTTCAACGGCTATGCCCTTACCCAATGGAAATTTAGAGGCTCAGACCTGCTCCTTGGTGGACTGCTGATGGGTTGCTTCATGCCTTTTCAACTTTACCTCATCCCGATTGCAATCACTCTGCGTGAACTCGGCATTTTTGGAACGTCATTTGGATTGATCTTACTCCACACTGTGTATGGTGTGCCATTGACAACACTACTGTTCCGCAACTACTTTGTAACGCTTCCACCAGAATTAATGAAAGCGGCTGTGATTGACGGTGCGGGTTTTTTCCGAATCTTTTTCTACATTATCTTACCTATGTCACCATCCATAATCATGGTGGCGGTCATCCTCATCTTCACTGGGATTTACAACGATTTCATCTTTGCCCTCACTTTTGGCGAAGTAGGCAAGCAGCCTGTCATGGCTGCTCTGAACAATATTGTGAACTCGACCTACGGAGTGAAGGAACACAACGTTAACATGGCAGCCACGCTTCTCACCGCCATGCCTACGTTGTTTATTTACCTCGTGGCTGGTAAGTTTTTCATTCGTGGATTGACATCTGGAGCTGTGAAAGGATGAGCCAAGAACCATGTCCCTGACTGTCAAGGAACTTAGCAAGCAGTTTGACACTATTCCAGTATTACAGAATATCAATCTGGAAATAAGGCAAGGGGAATTTCTCGTTCTCCTTGGCCCATCTGGATGCGGAAAGTCCACCCTGCTGAACTGTGTCACTGGCTTGGAAGCCATTGAAGATGGGGGGAGCATTCTGATCAATGGTCAAGAGGTCACTGACAAAGCACCAAAGGACCGTAACATTGCTATGGTCTTCCAGTCCTACGCTCTCTATCCTACCATGACAGTTCGAAAGAATATCACTTTCGGCTTGCAATGCCGCAAGGTGCCCAAAGCCCAAATCGAACAAATCCTGCGTAAAATCGTAGAATTACTGCAAATCAGCGATTTGTTGGATCGCAAACCCGCAGCACTTTCTGGAGGCCAGCGCCAGCGAGTAGCAATCGCACGGGCACTAGTACATGAACCGGATGTATTTCTACTTGATGAGCCGATGAGCAACCTTGACGCGAAGCTACGGGTGGAGATGCGTGTTGAACTGAAGAACCTGCATCGCAGGCTTAATGCCACCATCGTTTTTGTTACTCACGATCAGGTTGAAGCCATGACGCTGGCGACAAAAATCGCGGTGCTGAACCAAGGTGTACTACAACAAGTGGGGAATCCCGATGAGGTTTACCGTACTCCGGAAAATCGCTTTGTGGCCGAGTTCATTGGCTCCCCCAGCATGAATTTTATTTCTGGTAAATTAGATCTAAGTGACGGCAAGGTGTTTGTACAATCCGGCAACACCTGTTTCCCGGTAAGCCACTATCCGTTCCGGGACCCTCCAAGCATTGGCCGTCCAGTGTATTTAGGGGTGCGTCCAGAAAACGTTCATGCCACTCCAGGTGATCTAGATCAAGACACTTCCATGGACATGGACGTTCGAGTCACAAATGTGGAGAACCTAGGGCCTGACGTGAGCGTCCTTTGCAAATTTCAGGACACTCAACTCATTGGACGTTTCTTGAACACTTCTGAAAAACCAGTCTACGGAGAGCAAATTCACATCTGGATGGACTGTGCTGACTGTTCTATCTTCTGCCAATCCACTGAAAAGCGGCTATGATTCAGTCGAAATAGGAAAGTGTAGACGCCAGGTTATTCTTAAAGGGATTCCACATTCTTTTACCTAACTAATACGTTCAAAGACCGAAATTTTTTCCGAATTGGAGCTAAAAAATGACCTTGGTGCAATACAGCAATCTAAATCTACTTTTCCCAAGAGCATCAACTCTCATTCTATAGACCAAAGTATATCCAAGAGATTAAAATAATAAATATATTTTAGTATTCAGGATTTTTCGGATATGGTATATTTTACTTCAAATGAAACGTTCAACAACACAACTGTTATTTTTGTCTTTTCGTAACTTTACTTGTTCAAAATACTTTTCAATATTATGATTCTATTTGAATTTGGAGTTTGTGGCAGAGTGCTGAAATTTATTGAAGTAATGACTCTCAATCCAACTCAAGTATGCCTTCCTTGACCGGTGCAGAAGCAATTGTGAAGTCTCTCCAGCAAAATGGAGTAGACACTATCTTTGGTTTACCGGGGGGACAACTCGATCATCTTTTTGATGCAATTTACAAAACAGAGGGAAAAATCAAACTCATTCATTCCCGGCATGAACAGGGGGCGGCATATATGGCTTTTGGCTACGCACGCTCCACAGGACGGTTAGGAACCTACACAGTGGTACCTGGTCCCGGACTTTTGAATACCACGGCGGCTCTCTGCACAGCTTATGCTTGCAACGCCCCAGTCTTATGTCTGACTGGACAAATTCCCTCCGCTGGAATTGGGACAGGGCGGGGCTACCTCCACGAAATCCCGGATCAACTAGGACTCATCCAGAAACTAACGAAGTGGGCAGCTCGGATTGACCATCCCACCCAAGCTCCAGATCTAGTTCGGGAAGCCTTCAAGCAGCTTCAAACCGGTCGTCCACGGCCAGTCGAATTGGAAATGGCGATGGACGTGATGGGGCAGCAGAGCGAGGTTTTGCACTTACCTCCGGAGTCTCATGTTGGGCTTGCTCCTGATTCCGAGCAGATCGCGAAAGCAGCACAGCAGCTTGGCGTTGCGAAAAGACCACT
>NYUB01000138.1 GCA_002683785.1 Deltaproteobacteria bacterium | reverse complement strand
AACTGTACACCCCCATTCCCTTAGTCAGTCTTTTGCCATCAAAGCTGCCTCCAAGCATATTATATAAACGCCCCGATCCTTGCTTTCTAAAGCCAGTGATTGCAACTTGCGAGCCGAAAAGCATACCCTTGAAATTGGTATCAATCATGGGATGAATCAGGCTTTCAGGCACTTTGTGAACGGGATTCTGGCCAGAGGCATAACCGGCATTATTAACCCAGTAATCAATCGAGCCAAATTCACCGTTTGCCAGTTCCCACAAAGCCTGAAGCTGTTTCTTATCAGTGACATCACAGACCTGCCCGATGATTCTGCCTTCCGACTTCTTGGCGATTTCCTTGATCACGCGTTCGATATCGTCTTGCCCTCTGCTGGTGATCACCAGGTTGTGTCCCAGACGAGCGAATTCATTGGCAAGTCCTCTGCCAATTCCCTTGGTGCTCCCCGTTATGACTATGTTTGACATGCTTTTCTCATTTCACCTTTCATTGGCTACATCCTTTGAGCGCCATCTAGGTCAATGCATCGTCCTGAATAGTAGTCGTTTTGAAAGATAAACTCCGCAGCTTGTGCCACTTCTTCGGGCTCTCCAATTCTTCCCAAGGGGATCATTTTCGCTAGTTTTTCTTTGACGTTATCCGGCATGCCCGCCACCATTTCCGTGTTGATAAAACCCGGTGCTATGGCATTGACCCGGATCCCATAACGCGACAGTTCCTTGGCCCAGACAACGGCCATGGACTGAACGCCTGCTTTGGTTGCCGAGTAGTTTGTTTGTCCAAAGTTACCATGTCTTGCAATACTGGAAATATTAATGATGACCCCTTTGGTGCCGGATTCAATCATCAGCTGGGCTGCTTCTCTGCCACACAGAAAAACGCCCGTTAAATTAACATTGATAACCGCTTGCCAGTCTTCGAGAGACATTTTTTTGACAAATTCACCGTCTTTGAATTTTACCAATAACCCATCTTTGGTGATTCCAGCGTTATTGATGCTTCCATGAAGCGGACCTAGATCGCTGACTATTTGCCTGTAGGCAGTGCCAACATCGTTTTCATTGGTGACATCCGCAGCATAGGCCTGTGCTTCTGCGCCTAAGGAAGAACAGGCTTCAACCGTCCCGGCAATATCGTCCTTGTTCAAATCGATCAACCCCAGCTTACATTTTTGTTTAGCCAGATGTTTTGCCATTGCAGCACCTAAACCCCGTGCCGCCCCGGTGATGATGATTGTTTTGTTTTCAATATCCATTGTTCGCCTCAAAAAATAAATTGTTAAAGAGTGAATTGTAACCGAAAATCGATTCCCAGTAGAAACGATAGCAGTCTTTCTTTTCTGTTTAAATATTCTTTTTTCATCGTTAGAAAATTATTTTTTTGTTAAGATTACTTAAATTTTATTACCAACGAATAGGTGAGTTATGACCGAAGCATTTATCTATGACCATGTAAGAACACCAAGAGGTCGGGGGAAACCCGATGGGTCCTTGCATGAAGTCACGCCAGTAGAATTGATTACCCAGGTACTGGCAGCATTAAGAGACAGAAATGAACTCGATACCAGCCGTGTGGATGATATCGTGATGGGAGTGGTACACACTCAGGGAGAACAAGGAGCCAACCCGGCAAGAATAGGCGCAATTAATGCCGGCTATGACCTCAGTGCTCCGGGTAAACAATTGAATCGATTTTGTGCATCGGGTCTCGAAGCCGTGAACAGTGCTTCAGCCCAAGTGATGTCTGGTATGTCGGATCTGTGTATTGGTGGTGGACTGGAATCGATGTCTAGAATTCCAATGAGCACAGTCGGCGGAGCCATGGCAGTGGATCCACAGGTTGCATACGGGAGCTACTTTGTTCCACAGGGCATCAGTGCTGATTTGATTGCATCGAAAGAGGGGTTTAGCAGGGAAGATGTTGATTCCTATTCCGTTGAAAGCCAAGCCAGAGCTTCCAATGCCAGGGACAATGGTTATTTTGACCACTCCATTATGCCGGTGAAAGACCAATTGGGTGAAACGTTGCTAGATCACGATGAATGCATCCGCACTGGGACCACAGTCGATGACCTCGCAAAGCTTAAGCCTTCATTTGTAGATATGGGTGCCAATTTTGGTTTCGACTCGATCGCAATCCAAAGATATCCGGAAGTCGAGCGCATTGAACACGTCCACCATGCCGGTAATTCCAGCGTCATTGTTGACGGGGCCGCTTCTGTGCTGGTTGGCACCAAGGAAGTGGGCCAGGAACTGGGACTGAAACCCAAAGCCAAGATTGTTGGATTCGCCTCCACAGGGAGCGAACCCACCATTATGTTGACCGGTCCAGCCCCATCGGCGAGAAAAGTGCTCAAACGCTGTGGCATGTCTAAAGATGACATCGATCTTTTTGAATTGAACGAAGCCTTTGCAGCCGTTGTTTTGAAGTACATGAAAGAGATGGATATTGCTCACGAACAGATTAATGTCAATGGCGGGGCAATTGCTATGGGACATCCATTGGGTGCAACCGGTGCCATGGTACTGGGTACTTTAATAGATGAACTGGAGCGACGTGATCTCAATACCGGACTGGTGAATTTGTGCATCGGCGGAGGTATGGGCACTTCAACAATTGTTGAACGCGTTTAGATTTACAGAACAACGAAAAAATAAGGTAATCAGAATATGAGTAGTACAGTAACGATGGATGTCGATCATGACGGTATCGCCGTTTTAACAATCGACGTCAAAGACAAACCCATGAATGTCATCACCGCTGATTTCGATCAAGATCTAGGTCAGTGTTTGGAGTCAGTTATCAGTGATGAGAAAATTATTGGCGCGGTGATCACTTCTGCCAAAAATGACTTTATGGCTGGGGCGGATTTAAAATCAATGTTACCTGCATTGCGGGGACTGTCAGACAAATCGGATGTCGTTGAAAAAGTCATCGCCAGTAACCAAACAATGAGAAAAATGGAAACTTGTGGCAAACCTTTTGTTGCTGCGATCAATGGCACTGCTCTTGGTGGCGGACTCGAATTGACTCTGGCCTGCCATTATCGGATAGCGGTTGATCGGCCTGATGCAGTGCTTGGCTTACCTGAAGTGATGGTGGGCTTGTTACCCGGTGGCGGCGGTACACAACGACTGCCGAGATTAATCGGAGTTCAAGCGGCTTTGGAATTAATGACCCAGGGTAAACATCTTAAACCCTTACAAGCCAAGGGTCTTGGCATCGTTAATGAATTAGCCTCCAAGGAAGAATTAATTAATAAGGCCAAGGCCTGGATCAAGGATAAAGGCGATGCGGTTCAACCTTGGGATAAGAAAGGATTCAAGGTACCAGGTGGGCTTGATGCCAATAAGGTTGGCACGATCCAAACATTCTCAGTGGTCAATGCACTGGTGGCAAAGAACACCAACCACAATTACCCCGCACCGATCTCAATTGTTTCCTGCGTCTATGAAGGATGCCAGATTCCGATCGATTCTGGATTGAGAATTGAGGCCAAATATTTTGTCGAACTGCTGACCGGACAGGTAGCAGGCAATATGATCCGCAGTCTCTTTATCAACAAACAATCTGCAGATAAATTGCGTGCACGACCGGAAGGCGTTGAGAAGTCGAAAGTCACTACTTTGGGGATGCTGGGGGCCGGCATGATGGGTTCGGGCATTGCCTTGGTGAGTGCGCGGGCTGGGATGAATGTGGTGTTGTTGGATTCAACCGATGAGCAGGCCGCTAAAGGTAAGGAGTATACCGAGAAATTTCTGGAGAAACGGGTGGCTCGAAAAAAGATGTCCTCTGATGATGCTGCAGCCATGTTGGACAGGATCAAAGTCACCACTGATTACAATGACCTTGAATCGTGTGAACTGATTATCGAGGCAGTTTTTGAAGATAGAGAGATCAAAGCGGGTGTGACCCAAGCAACCGAAGCAGTGATTGCCGAGAGTGCAATTTTTGCATCCAATACCTCAACATTACCCATTAGTGGATTGGCAGAAGCCTCAAAGAGACCCAAGAGTTTCATAGGTCTGCACTTTTTCTCACCGGTTGAGAGGATGCCATTGGTTGAAGTGATCCTGGGCAAGGAGACCTCTGATGAAGCCTTGGCAAGAGCCCTGGATTATGTCCAGCAAATCAAGAAAACACCCATTGTGGTGAATGACAGTCGGGGCTTTTTCACCTCCAGGGTCTTTAGTATGGCTTGCAATGAAGCCAATACGATGCTGACCGAAGGTGTGTCACCGGCACTGATAGAAAATGCAGCAAGACATGCCGGCTACCCGGTTGGACCATTGGCCGTCCAGGATGAAACCTCCATTGAACTGGGATACAAAATTCACCTCCAGACCATGGAAGACATGGGTGATGCCTATAAGCCTGCATCAGGATGGGAGGTCTCGGCAAAATTGGTTGAGCTCGAACGGTTGGGAAAAAAATATGGCAAGGGCTTTTATGACTATCCGGAAGGTGCCAAAAAAAGACTTTGGCCGGGTTTGGCGGATTTATTTCCCGTCAGTGACCAACAGCCTGATGTCGAGGAGGTTAAATCCAGACTGATGACCATCCAGGCGCTCGATGCCTATCGCTGTTTGGAGGAACATGTTCTGATGAGTCCTGATGACGGTGATATCGGTTCGATTTTGGGTTGGGGATTCCCTCCCTGGTCTGGAGGAGTATTCTCCTACATCGATACCGTTGGTATTGAGAAATTTGTGGAACGGTGTGACGACTATAGCCAGAGATTAGGAGAGCGATTCACGGTTCCTGATAGCTTGAGAGAGAAAGCCAACAACAAGGAAAGCTTTTATTCCGATTAGTGGGCTTTGCCTTTTGCAGTGACGATGACTTACGGCATTGTATTTTTTGCTGAATTAAGTTAAAACATTAATACCAATACAATCAAGAACAGGAGCAAGCATGGCTAATCAAATGGGCGAATCTTCTACAGGCAGGCCCTCAGGTAGCGGAAAACCGGTTACCTCGATCAAGCATCCCAAATCAAAGGCAGTGAAAACCTGGATGAAGAAGGAATTAAAACTGCAGCAGGCACGATTCAAAAAAATTCTTAAACACATGGAAGATATTGCCCCCCAAAGGGATAAATGGATCGCCACATTCTTGGAAACCATTCAGGTCCGAGGCACCAACATTGATGGTGACGTTAGAAGAATTGTTGCCCCAGAAGAAATACCCAAAAAGCCTAGGCGTAAATTTAAAGTGACCTATGAGCCCAAAGACCTGAAGGGAATAAAACATTAATTAACANGACAACAAAGGAACTGCGATGCCCAGACCACACATAGAACCCTACGACGAAAGAAAAACCCCATACCGACGCATGACACTGCCTGGATTCGGCAAAGGAATGCATTACAAAGTATTAAGCATGGACGTGGACACCGGTGCATGTTCGCTCAAGGTTAAATTTGAGACAGGCTATACCCTGCCTCCGGGGCTGAGTTATTCAGAGTTAGAGATGTTCATCATCTCTGGATCCATAACCTATGGGGACACCACCTATGGCGAGAACCACCATTTTCTGATCCCACCCGGGGTCAGCATGCCGGCCATGAAAGTATCCAGAGCGGCGACAGTGTTGATGTTTTATAACTATGGTGAGCCCAGTTTTGAGTCCTCCTCCGAGGACCATCCGCTAGCTGAGCGATACCGCTTATCGATTATCGATGCTATGACTGATGTTAACTGGATGCCTGGTACCAGAATTGTTCCTTCAGTAGCCTCCGGTTGCATGTTGAAACTGTTGAAATACGACATTCATACGGAAGCACATACTTTTCTGTATTGCATGGTTCCCGGTTTCCAGCAGGACAATATTTCCTACCATGATTGTTGCGAGGAGTCCTACCACATCTGGGGAACATCCTGGATGATGCAATTTGGAGATCTACCGACCGGTGGTTATTTCTGGCGTCCACCGTATATCAATCATGGCGGTTTCTACAGTAAACACGGAATCATAGCGATTGGCAGAACCGATTGCCATCTGCATAATTATTTCCACTTCAATCCCTGGACCACACCGAAAGAGAATGCCGATAGGGCTGCGGCTCGTTTCCAGAGGATGAAGCCTGCACTCAATCAATGGGTTCAGTCCCCGGATGGCCACAACCATTTTGTTGATTTTGAATACCCTCACTATCACGAGCACGACTAGTTGACCATCCCAGGGTTTGGTATCGGCAATTAGGAGATTAACACTGTGTCTGGAGCCTTATCGGGTGTAAAAATTCTGGAATTGACCAGTGTCGTTCTGGGTCCCTGGGCGGTTCAGATCCTGGCCGACATGGGAGCTGAAGTGATCAAGGTGGAAGCCCCATTCGGTGACAGCAATCGGCAATTGGGCGCGTACCGCAACAAAGGCATGGCTGCTCTTTATCTATCCAATAATAGAAACAAAAGAAGTCTGGTACTTGATTTAAAGCAAGACAGTGCCAGGGAGGCCCTTTTGGCAATCGTCAAAGAATGTGACGTCTTTGTGCACAACAACAGACCCCAGGTGATGACGAAATTGAATCTCGAATATGAAGACATCAAAGCGGTTAAGCCCGACATTGTCTATTGTGGCACTTACGGCTACAGCAAGCATGGTCCCTATGGCCAGAAAGGTGCGCTTGATGATTCCATCCAGGCGGTCAGCGGCATTGCCAATTTGAATGAATTGGTATTGGGTGAGCCAAGATACCTGCCCACCGTGGTGGCGGATAAAACCACGGCGATCACTGTTGTCTATGCAATCTTGGCGGCATTGTTCCATCGGGAGCGCACTGGGGTTGGCCAGGAAATTGAAGTACCAATGTTTGAGACCATGGTGTCTTTTGTGATGGCAGAGCACCTTTGGGGAGAGACTTTTGAACCACCCCTGGGCGAAGCTGGCTATACCCGGTTGATGTCGCATCACCGCAAACCCTATAAAACCAAAGATGGCTATATCGCCGTGCTGCCCTACATGAATGATCACTGGAGAGTATTTTGTGAGAAAGCAGGGCGGGAAGATCTCATAGAGGATGAGCGTTTCAAGGATCTTTCATCCAGAGTCACCAACATAGACGAGACCTATTCCGAGACCGGAAAAATTCTG
>NYUB01000137.1 GCA_002683785.1 Deltaproteobacteria bacterium | reverse complement strand
GGAGAGCTAGACCCTTTGTGAGTATGTCCAGCTGTTTTGTCGTACCTCCGATGAAATTCGCCCAAGACGCCTGTCGTTGTCTCGAAGTCGGAGTATACGGAGGAATGCCAATCCTGTTGCTCAGTGCTGGTCAGGCTGGAGCCACTGCCCCAGCAACGATTGCTGGAGCGGTCGTGCAGTCAGTAGCGGAAGTGCTGGCAGGACTGGTTTATGCCAATGCCATAGTTCCTGGAGCCCAAGTGATTTTTGGCACCTGGCCCTTTGTCTCAGATTTGAGGACAGGTGCAATGAGTGGTGGCAGCGGAGAACAGGCAATACTAATGGCGGCCTGCGCCCAAATGGGGCGCTATTACAATCTTCCCACCGGAATCGCTGCCGGGATGACCGATTCCAAACTCCCAGATGCTCAGTCTGGCTATGAAAAAGGGTATACCGTCACATTGGCTGCTCATTCCGGGGCCAACCTGGTTTATGAATCAGCCGGCATGCAGGCCAGTCTTCTGGGGTGCAGCCCGGAAAGTTATGTCATCGACAACGATATGCTCGGTGCGATCAACCGAACCTTGCGCGGCATCGAAATCAACGAGGATACCTTAGCTTTCGACACCATCCGCCAGGTTTGTACCGAAGGCCCAGGACATTATCTTGGGCATGAGCAAACCCTGTCGCGAATGCAGTCCGATTACCTTTACCCGGAAGTTGGGGATCGTGAAAACATCAATAACTGGATCGATCAGGGTTCGATGAGCATCGAAGAAAGGGCTGCAAAGCGCTGTAGGGAAATCCTCGATACTCATTTCCCCGACCACATCAGTCCTGAAATTGAATTAAAGATTCGGGAACAGTTCCCGGTTCGTTTTGAGAAGGGATCCACAAATACCCTGAATCCCCAAGTAGCTTGACTTCAACATGAGACTGAACAAATTCAATACCCTGACCTTTGATGTCGTGGGAACACTGATTGATTTTGAGACGGGAATTTTGAACTGGTTTCAGCCCCACCTGAAACAGAAGGGATCCGAAGTGGAAGAAGAAGAGATCCTGACCTTATTTGCACGAACCGAGGCACATTATCTCAAGACTCTTCCTAAGAGTTCATTCACTGGACTTCTCCCGGTCATCTACAGCGATATGATGCGTTCTTGGGGTTTTTCTGCCAACGAGGAAGACGGGTTGGAATTTCAGGATTCCATCCAGGAATGGCCACCTTTTCCTGACACGATTGATGCTCTTACAGAATTGAAGAAAAACTATCATCTGGTTGCCGTTTCCAACTGCGATTCCTCCTACCTCGAGTGGATGTCTACAAGCATTGGTGATCCGTTTGATGAGATGGTGAGCAGTGATGTGGTAGGGGTGAATAAACCGGATGAACGTCTTTTCCAGGAAGTTCTGAGACGTCTGAATCGCAGAGGGATCCTTCAAGAGGAAATCCTGCATGTGGCACAGAGCCAATTCCACGACATCGTTCCTGTTTCCGTATTGGGATGGTCTTCCGTATGGATCCACCGTCGCCACAACCGTCCTGGTTTCGGGGCTACCCCAAAACCTTACAAGATGGTGAAACCCTCACTGAACATGCAAAACCTGAAAGAGCTGTTGGAGGTTTTGAAACGGAACCGTGAGGATGAATCGAAACGAAGTAAAGGAACGTTCAGTTTAAAAGTGACTTTCAACCATACAGAAGCAGCCTGAACTCTAAAAATAATAAGATGGCAGATCGGAAAAAACGGGCTGGTGGAAGATCAGCCAGACAGGCAGAAAGGCAGAGGCCTAAAGCCCTAAGTGCAGCCTACATCAAACGCAAAATTCCCGTCTACAACCTGCTTGATGAAGAAAGCCTGAGCCTCATCGAAAACAACGCAGATACCATCCTCCAGGAAATCGGCATCGAATTCCGTGGCGACACGGAAGCCTTGGATCTGCTCAAAGAAGCAGGGGCAGATATCAAAGGAGAACGAGTACGTTTTCCCAAGGGGATGTGTCGGACCTTGATTCAGGCTTCAGCACCAAAGGAATTCATCCAGCATGCCCGTAATCCAGAACGCAGTGTTGTCATCGGAAACGACAATATGGTTCTCGTCCCGGCTTATGGATCACCATTTATTCGGAATGTCGAAGAAGGTCGTCGTTATGCGACGATTGAAGACTTCCGTAATTTCGTCAAACTCGCATACCAGAGCCCCTATCTTCATCATTCCGGAGGAACGATTTGCGAACCTGTCGACCTTCCTGTCAACAAGCGCCATTTCGACATGGTATACACGCACATGCGCTACAGTGACAAACCCTTCATGGGGTCGGTGACCGCACCTGAACGGGCCGAAGATACCGTGGAAATGGCAAAAATTCTGTTTGGTGTCGATTTCGTAGAAAACAACACAGTGATCACCAGTCTGATCAATGCTAATTCGCCGATGGTTTGGGACTCAACAATGCTGGGGGCACTCAAGGTCTATTCACGCAACAATCAGGCGGTGGTTCTCTCCCCCTTCTGCATTTCAGGAGCCATGTCCCCGGTTACTGTTGCTGCCACATCAACCCAGCTTTATGCAGAGGCATTATCCGGAATGGCTTTTTCGCAGTTGGTCCGACCTGGAGCACCAGTCATCTTCGGCACTTTTTCTAGTTCGATGTCGATGCAGTCTGGTGCCCCAACTTTCGGAACCCCCGAACCTCAACAGGTTCTCTACATCGTCGGAGCTCTAGCCAGGCGTCTCGGAGTTCCTTTCCGAAGCGGAGGAGGTCTTTGTGCTTCAAAGATTCCAGATGCACAAGCGGCTTATGAAGCAGCCAACACGCTTCAGCATGCGATGCTTGCAGGAGTCAACTTCATGCTCCACACTGCGGGCTGGCTTGAAGGAGGCCTGGCAATGGGGTACGAAAAATTCATCATGGACCTTGATCAGGCAGGCTTGATCCACTCTTTCACCAAAGGTGTTGATCTCTCTGAAAACGGATTCGGCCTGGACGCTATACGTGAAATTGGACCAGGAAATCATTTTCTGGGATCGTCACATACCCAGGCTAATTTTGAAACGGCTTTCTACCGATCCGAACTATCCGACAACAACAGTTTTGAGCAATGGGAAGCAGAAGGAGGTCTCGACATGGCTCAACGCGCACAAGTCAAATGGAAGACAATGCTTGAATCCTATGAAAAACCCTCTATGGACCCAGCACTGGATGAAGAACTTCAGGCTTATATAAACCGGAGAAAAAACTCCTTTCCCGATCAGAATTATTGAACCCTTCAACTCAAAAATGGAGATGTCATGAGTGAAGAAGAACAAATGAATGAAGAAGATGATCTTGATCTTTCAACCCTACCCGATGATGAGCTCGTGCAGCAAATGCATGATGATCTATATGATGGCCTGAAGGAAGAGATTGAGGAAGGCACCAACATTCTCTTGGAACGAGGATGGGGTCCCGACAAGGTCCTAAATGACGCACTGGTGGAAGGAATGCGAATCGTTGGCATTGACTTTCGCGACGGCATCCTTTTTGTCCCTGAAGTTCTGCTTGCGGCTAACGCAATGAAAGGTGGCATGTCCATCCTGCGTCCCCTGCTGGCGGAAACAGGAGCATCTTCAATTGGAAAGATGGTGATCGGGACGGTCAAAGGAGATATCCACGACATTGGGAAAAATTTGGTCGGAATGATGCTCGAAGGTGCTGGATTTGAAGTCATCGACTTGGGCATCAACAATCCGGTGGAAAACTATCTTGAAGCGCTGGAAGAGCATAAACCTGATATGCTCGGCATGTCGGCCCTGCTAACCACCACCATGCCTTATATGAAAGTGGTGATCGATGAGCTGGTCAATCGTGGAATACGGGATGATTATATCGTGATGGTCGGTGGAGCTCCACTTAATGATGAATTCGGTGAGGCCATCGGAGCTGACGCCTATTGCCGAGATGCGGCTGTGGCCGTCGAAACAGCGAAAGCGCTGGTGAAGGAAAAAAGAGAAAAACAGGCAGAAGGAATTGAAGTTTGATGAAGGATTCCCATGAAGTTCTGATGATCGCCTGTGGTGCACTGGCCCGTGAAATTGAAACGCTCAAACAGCTCAACCAGATGAAATTCTGGAAGATCCGATTTCTTCCAGCTCGCTGGCACAATCATCCTCAAAAGATTCTGGAAGGAATTGAGAAAATCCTGGAAGAGACCAACGGCCGATATTCCAGGATTTTCGTCGCATATGCAGATTGTGGAAATGGAGGAATGTTTGATCGGCTGATTGAGAACTATGGTGTCGAAAGGCTTCCAGGTGCCCATTGTTATGAATCCTTCAGCGGGACACAAAACTTTGAAAAGATGATGGTAGAGGAACCGGGCACTTTTTTTCTCACCGATTTTCTGGTGAAGACCTTCGACCAACTGGTCTTCCGTGAACTGGGGCTGGATCGTCATCCTGAATTGAAAGAGGAATATTTCAGACACTACAAGCGCCTGGTGTATCTTGCACAAACCGTTGATTCCGAACTCAGGACCAAAGCAAAACAGGCTGCAGAGTTACTTGAACTCAAATACGAGTACCGATACACCGGATATGGAGATCTGAAAACAGTGCTAAACTCTTGGCTGCAAACTTCCCTTTATGGCAAAACTGATCAGCATCTACTGGCGTGACATCCCTTCTCAGGTAATCGCGAAAAAAGGCCGAACTAGTGCCAAAGTGCAACTTTCCGAACGATTCCAAGTCGCGATCGATAAAGCTGCGATGAGGGCGGGAAAGCAGGGAAGTGCAGAATATCTGGACGATTGGCGCAGATCGTATTCCGACTGCGGAGACAACTTGGATAAGGCAGCCTCAGAGGCTGCAGAAAAATATGAACTCGAATACTCAGATGATCGACTGACCCTTCTCGCTAAAGCAAAGGGGCTTGATCCTGAAAAAGAGAATCATCCTGAAATTGAAAAATCCAACGGGGATTAAGGTTCAAAGCAAAGAATTCAACAAATCATTCATTCTAAACAACGGAATTATATCACTCATACCAATTCATGACTGAAACCATCATCAGTTCCGCATCCAAGGAAATCCGCATCGGTTTTGAACAACCGTTTGTGATCATAGGAGAGCGAATTAATCCAACTGGACGCAAGTTGCTTGCAAAGGAAATGGCCGAAGGAGATTTTTCTCGTGTGGAAAAGGATGCTTTGGCTCAGGTTGAAGCAGGAGCCCAAATGCTTGATGTCAATGCAGGCATTCCCCTCGCGGATGAACCGTTTATCCTTGCAGAAACAATTAAACTCGTGCAATCCCTGACCAATGTACCACTTTCCATCGATTCCTCCATTGTAGATGCCCTAGAAGCTGGTCTTAAGGTCTACCAAGGCAAAGCCCTCCTTAACTCTGTCACAGGGGAAGAGGAACGTCTCGAATCGGTGCTTCCTCTGGTAAAAAAATACAACTGTGCTGTAGTCGCCATTTCCAATGATGAAACAGGAATTTCTGAAGATCCTGATGTGCGTTATGAAGTTGCAAAAAAAATTGTCGAACGTGCCGAGGACCACGGCATTCCAAGGGCCGATGTGATTGTCGATCCGCTGGTGATGCCCATTGGAGCCATGGGAACGGCAGGAGTGCAAGTGATGCAACTGGTCCGACGCCTGAAAGTGGAGTTGAAGGTCAACACCACCTGCGGAGCTTCAAACGTAAGTTTTGGACTGCCCAATCGGGATGGAGTGAATGCCGCTTTCCTGACCATGGCCATGGCTTCAGGATTGACCTCCGCGATCACCAATCCGCTTCATGGCTCCGTCATGCAGGCAGTGATGGGTGGCGACGTGATGCTCGGACATGACAGCAACTGCAGCAATTGGATCCGTAAATACCGAGAACCGCCCACTGTGTTGAATTCGGGTGCAGGAAGGCGTGAACGCCGACGAACAAGAACTTCCAGAACTGCCTGAATTTCCATGACCGTCAGCGTCTTTGAACTCTTCAAAATCGGTATCGGGCCTTCCAGTTCCCACACGGTAGGGCCGATGAAAGCAGCACGGCTTTTTTTGGAAAATGCCAAACAGCAAGGACATTTTGAGGATGCTGTTTCGTTGTCTACCGAATTTTTCGGTTCGCTCGCCCTAACCGGAATCGGACATGGAACGGACAAAGCCGTGTTGATGGGACTCGAGGGTGAGTTTCCAGAAACAATTGATCCTGCCTCAGTAGGCCCACGCTGTGATAAAATNCAGANAAATTCCAAACTCGANCTTCTNGGATTCAAAACCATTCCNTTCTCCNTCGAGGAAAACCTAAAGTTCCACCANGAAGAACANCTTCCANTCCATTCNAACGGGATGCGTTTTTCACTTTATGATGCATCTGCCTATCAAACATTTCAGCAAGTGTTCTATTCCATCGGTGGGGGGTTTGTCATGGAAGAATCAGAAATGCAGCAACCCTCCGGGCCAGGAACCAATCCCCTACCCTACCCCTTTTCCAATGCGTCAGAATTGCTCGAACTTTGTGAAAATCAACACTGGAGCATCGCAGAACTGATTCATGAAAATGANAAATCCTGGCAAAACGAACAGGAAATCCACCACGGACTGCAGAAAATCTGGGAGGTAATGCAACAATGCATGCAAAGGGGACTGGAATCCGAAGAGATCTTTCTACCTGGAGGCCTTCATGTTCGTCGCAGGGCCAGGGGCCTTTTCCAGGAATTGACCCAAGAACGTGAACAAGGGATCGTTGAGACAATGGACTGGGTCAGCCTTTACGCGATCGCCGTCAATGAAGAAAATGCCGCTGGAGGAAGAGTCGTCACCGCCCCTACAAATGGAGCTGCAGGGGTGATTCCGGCTGTCATGCATTACTGTTTTGATACGCGAAAAGATTTTGATGAAAACGCAGTAGCAAAATTTTTGCTCACCGCCGCGGGCATAGGTATCCTCTTCAAAGAAGGTGCTTCACTTTCTGCCGCCGAAGTTGGCTGCCAGGGAGAAATCGGGGTCGCCTGTTCCATGGCCGCCGCAGGACTCGCAGCAGTAATGGGAGGAAGCCCAAGGCAAGTCACCAATGCCGCAGAAATCGGAATGGAACACAACTTGGGTCTGACTTGTGATCCTGTTGGTGGATTGGTTCAAATTCCCTGCATTGAACGCAACACGATGGGAGCCGTAAAGGCGATCAACGCTGCACGGCTTTCGATGCGAGGGAACGGTGAACATAAAATATCCCTTGATCATGTGATTGCGACAATGCGGCGAACCGGTGAAGACATGCTTCACCATTACAAAGAGACCTCCCTTGGGGGTCTGGCTGTCAGTTCAATTGAATGCTGACCAGGGATGTCTAAAGAAGCAGCTTCAACCGCATCGACATCGATTCTGAAAGACGCATCAGTGTATTATTGTGATAACCATGCATCTTGTTTTTCATTCATGTTTGTAAGATACTAAATGGTTTTATTCAAATAGGATTATTGATGATTTAATCCTGAAACAAAGATTTTTTTAAACCATTAATTTTTTTTACCAAATCAACATTCCTAAAAAAGAGAAAGTATGCTCTATGCACATGAGTTAATCGAACACACACCTGCAATTCNCATGATTTTTCACTGGGCTCAGTATGGTATTCTGGTGGCGTTTACAGCATTTTCCTTTAGGATGCTGAAAAAAATCCACAACAAGAATGACCAATNATTTTCCCGTTAGGCATGGTATTACAGAATCCCAGTGAAACGGNNCCTTTGTTTTCCTTTCTTTCGGAACATCAAATTCCTTATCAACGTGCCGACCATCCTCCGGTGTACACCGTAGAGGAATCCAAGAAGCTGAATCTCGGACTCGAGGGAGGTGCCACGAAAAATCTCTTTCTTCGGGACAAGAAGGGGAAAAGACATTTCTTGTTCTGTGTTGAACAATCGAAACAGGTCGATCTGAAGAGGGTCCCTAAACTCATTGATTCAACCAACTTGAGCTTTGCTTCACCGGAGCGTTTGCAGAAACATCTCGGCATAAAACCGGGTTCGGTCAGTCTNCTTGCACTGATCAATGATACTGAGGGTCAAGTAGAGGTTTTGATCGATGAAGAACTTTGGGANCAGGAAAANATTCTCTGCCACCCCCTGACCAATACAGCAACGCTTTCCCTCAAAAAGGAAGATCTTGAACGATACATCCAAAAAACNGGGCATCAATTTCAACTGNTNGAGGTGCCCCACCAACTTNCAGANTAGGAGAATTTCATGAATAGGACTGCAGATGTAGTCATCATCGGTGCGGGTATTATTGGTTCCGCCACATCGTTTGAACTCGCCAAAAGGGGCTACAAAACTCTCAATATCGACAAGCTTCCAGCCTCAGGTTACGGCTCCACCAGCAATTCCTGCGCGATCGTCAGAGCTCACTATTCAACCTGGGATGGAGTAGCGATGGCCTACGAAGGTTTTTTTTACTGGGATGACTGGAAGGACTATCTGGAAGTGGATGACGACCGTGGACTAGCAAAGTACATGAAAACCGGAAGTATCATGTTCATTCTCAGTGGTGAGGATCACAGCAAGAAATCACTGAAACTTTTCCAGGAAATCGGAGTGGATCATGANATCTGGGACCTGGANACACTGAAACAAAAGATGCCGATCTACAGCCATGACTGGTATGATGGTACCACCCGTCCTGATGAAGATGAGAATTTTTGGGACAANTCNGGAAAACAGATCGAGGGCGCCGTCTGGACCCCGGGATCCGGATACGTCAGCGATCCCCAATTAGCGACTCATAACCTTCAGGTCGCAACGGAAGCAAAAGGCGGAGAGTTCCTCTTCGATGCTGAGATCATGGAAATCCGTCAGTCCAACGGAAAGATCGAAGGGGTAACTATTAACACGGGAGAACAGATTGACTGTAAAGCGTTAGTAAATGTGGCTGGACCTCACTCGTTCGTGATCAATCGGATGGCTGGCGTTGAAGATGACATGAACATCAAAACGAAGGCTCTTCGGCACGAAGTCCATCACGTCCCCTCTCCTCCAGGATTTGATTTTGAAAAAGACGGAGTCCACACTTCCGACGGAGACAATNCCATNTACTTCCGNCCTGAAACCGGCAACAGCATCCTCATTGGTAGTGAAGATCCTGAATGTGATCCCAAGGAATGGATCCCGAATCCGGACGAATTCAATAGAAACATCACCGAAAGCCAATGGAAAGCACAGGTATACCGTTGCATGAGAAGGATCCCCACTCTAGAAGAACCCTCAAGGACAAAGGGGGTGGTCGATCTCTATGACGTTTCNGATGACTGGATTCCGATCTATGATAGNTGCNGCCTCAAAGGNTATTATATGGCCATCGGGTCCAGTGGCAACCAGTTCAAAAATGCTCCCATTGCAGGGCACTGTATGGCGGAACTGGTTGATGCATGTGAAAATGGACGTGAACATGACAAGGATCCAGTTCAGGTGAAAACCGTTTACACCGGATTGACCCTCAACATGGGTTTCTACTCCCGNAAGCGTGAGATCAATCCCAACAGCAGTTTCTCTGTCAATGGATAACCATGAGCTTCCAACTGAATTGTCCCAATTGTGGTAAACGTGCCGTCTCCGAATTTACATTTAAAAGTGAATTCCAGGATCGTCCGGCACCTGATGCCGATTTCAAGGAATGGGGAGATTTNGTCTTCCTACGTGAAAACAAGAAAGGGAAACAGANCGAATGGTGGTTTCATCGAAGCGGATGCCAAAGCTGGTTTCTGGTGGAACGTGACACCACTAACAACACGGATCACCAAAGTTTCTGGTTCAAGGATTTNAAAAAAAAGTGACCGTAACAAGAGANGCATAATATGAGCAGACGCATTGATTCTCACGAGTTTTNCCAGGTTCGAGAACCAGGAAAAGAGATAANCTTTCTTTTCGACGGGAGTGTGGTTTGGGCCCAGGAGGGAGATACCATCAGCACAGCGTTGATAGCCTCCGGGAAAAAGCTGGTCTCCAGAAGTTTCAAATACCATCGACCTCGAGGCATCTATGATGCGGATGGATATGGGCCAGAATCACTGGTGACGGTTGATGACGAACCGAACCTGCTTGCCGATCGTGTTTTGGTCCGGAACGGAATGGATGTCCGATCACAAAATAACTGGCCCTCTCTTGATTTCGACCTTGCTGAAATCAATGACGTGNTTGTCCCCTTCCTGCCCAACGGTTTTTATTACAAGATGTTCCACAAACCAAAATGGCTTTGGCCGATTGCGGAAAAACAGATCCGAAAAGTGGCCGGGCTTGGAAGCATTGATACTGCAGGAAGNCATGTCTCGAGACGTTATGAAAAACGCTACCGTTTCCCGGACATCTGTGTCGTGGGTGGGGGCCCTTCAGGGCTTGCAGCCTCNAAAGCCGCTCTGGACGAAGGCAAGAAGGTCCTGTTGCTGGATGACCATCCGGAAATTGGAGGGCANTCACTCCACAGCCTTTCCATCATTCAGNATTCACCCTTTCCTGAACTTGAAGGAATGGCNGAACANGAAGGAATCAGAAAANTTGCTGCAGATCTTCAAAATNCCTCCAATCTAGAACGGATACGGTTTCTTGTTCTGTATCAAACGCGGACAGGCCACTCAATTCTACTAGTACTGTTGACGTGTTGGCAGCCAACAGGTGATTTCTAGATTCTGATCCGATTTTATTTGATTTTGATT
>NYUB01000136.1 GCA_002683785.1 Deltaproteobacteria bacterium | reverse complement strand
CAGGCAGGTCTCGACCCAGTCTAATCTTGAAGGCCAGACTCTGGAATTGGCCACCGAAAATATTGCAATTGCAGAGATTGTCAGAGTCAATGATCTTTCCTCGGATGCGATTGTCAAACAGCGCATATCTGCAGTGACTCCTGGTGATCAGATCCAGACCTATATTGATGTTGCAAAACAGGTGAAGTTGATCACGAGAACAAGACGTGAACTTGATACCCAGAAACGTCTCCGCCCAAGAACACGACCACTCAAGTTGGAACCAGAACTGGTGGAAGAAGATCCCGGCAAAGAGCAATGGACTCGGAGGATCTCTCAAGCAATGGCAGATGAGAATCAATGGTTTTACATTACGGCAGGTGGAGGTGCAGCAACCTTGCTTGTGTTAAGTGGGAATTTCAATTCCTTTTCAGGTGGGTTGGCATCTCTGATGCCATGGATTTCTGGAGGAGCTACGGTTTATGCCGGCATGAAATATGTGACTTTTCGTGACAAAGTAAGCCTGCTGAGACAGGAAGGCCGCAGTCGAGGCTACCTTTCTTTACTTCCTTTTGAATCAGTACAGGATTTCCAAAGGAAAGAAACTGCTATGAATGCAGACTTCAATCAGGGATTGCAACTCATTTGGACTCAGCCCTTTTGATATTGATGCCAATCATGATTTAGAAGTTTGAAAGCTTAGTTTCATACAATGCGGATACATCCTGCATTTCATTAGACTTTCTCTTCTTTTGTTTCTTTAGTGGCTGTTCCGGCCTCATGCAATAAATTCCAGCCATCATCTTCATCTCGAAAATGAGATGGATGAGATTTGAGATCTCCATCCTTATTCAAATTCCCGAAAAACAACTTTCGGCCTGCGGATCAAATGTTATAAAAGGGATCCATGAATATGAGATTGATTTTCACACTGAAATCAGAGTAGATGTTTTTCTACTGAAGAACTCTACATTGTTATAAGCTATAAATACTGATTATTGCCTCAGAATCGTCGGTAAATGTGAAATTCATTAAAAATAGACTTGGAGACAATCATTTTCTGACTCTACAAGTGGTATCATCTGGAATTACAAACAGGCCGGAATGATTGTTTTTTTCTTGAATCGAATTGAAAGTTATTTTGGATAAATCTTCCCAATCACAGTCGACGCACGTTTTTGCCCTGCAAACATTTCGGGAGATGAGCAGGATCATCACTTCTTCCCATAATGCAGATGAGACTTTATCCAGAACAGCAACATTAATTGCCGAAAGAATGCATGTCGATGCTAGTTCCATCTACATCTATGACGTATCCCAGAATCAGCTGATTCTGAAAGCGACCCATGGCCTGAATCCAAAGGTGGTGGAGGAAGTACGAATGTCTCCTTCAGAAGGGTTGGTTGGGCTGGTGCATGAAAGGTGCGAGGCGGTCCAGGCTTCAAAAATGCAGGATCATCCCCGCTTCAAACACTTTCCACAAACCAATGAGATTCGCTTTTCTTCCTTTTTGGGAGTGCCTCTTGTGGAGCATCGAAAATCCTTCGGGGTGCTGGTTGCGCACACGGAGGATTCCAGGGTATTTGTGGGAGATGAAATCGAAATGCTTAAGGCGATTGCCGCTCAAATTTCAAGTTTGGTCTCCAAAGCTCTGTTGCTCAAACAATTGGACCTGGCTACCCAGGCAATTCAGCCTCGAGTCTCTCCGAGTGCTTCCGCAAGTATCCACCTTTCTGGAACTCCGGTAGGAACCGGAATTGCCCTGGGAAAAGCGATCCAACTCCATCCAGGGACTCCGGAAGAACCCCCTAGGGAAACTTCGAACCCTCCCGAAGGGGAACTGCAAGATTTTCACAGTGCCCTGGAACATACGATCAACGACACGATTAAGCTGGTGGAGAAGATCAGCGGAGACGTCGGCACCGAGGAAGCTGCGATCTTCCATGTGCATTTGATGTTTCTGGAAGATCAGCATTTCCAGGGCAAAATCGAGAAATATATTCTTGAAGGAAATTCTGTGAGCTGGTCGATTTATGAAACAATTCAGGAATATCTCAGTGCTTTTTCTCAAATCGACGATCCCTATCTCAGTGAAAAAGGGGCAGACTTGAAAGATGTGGGATATCGGCTTCTTCATTTCCTGGGACATGAACTATTGGCTGAAACCGAGAAGGAAGGAATTCTGGTCATCGAAGAACTGCTACCGGGAGACATGGCCAGGCTTGATGCCAATCGGATCAAAGGCATCATCACTTCCAGTGGTGGAATCGTTTCTCATGCTGCCATTCTGGCCCGTTCACTACGCATCCCCGGTATTTGTCTGGACCTGGATTTGATGAAGCGGATCCATGAAGGAGACCTGATCGCGTTGGATGGGAAAAACGGATCCGCGGTGGTCCATCCCGGAGAAGAACTGATGGCAGCCTTCAAGCGTCGTGTGGTGCTTGAAGAACAGCATCAGGAACACCTGGACCAGTTTCGGGAAAAACCATGCAGGACCCAAGACGGGGTTGAAATGAAGGTGCTTGCCAACATTGCCCTGGAAAATGACCTGAATCAGCTTTTCCGCCATGGAGCTGAAGGAATTGGTCTTTATCGGACAGAGATTTTTTTCCTGTCCCTTGACCGTTATCCTGAGATTGAAGAACAGGTTGAAGTCTATCAAAGAGTCTTTGAAAGCATCCCCCAGGAGCAGCCACTGATGATCCGAACCCTCGATTTGGGAGCTGATAAGGCTGCGCCATACATGGGGTATCCGCAGGAGGGCAATCCTTATCTGGGCTGTAGAGCCCTCAGAAGGCAGTTGCGAAAACCAAGAGTGTTAAAAAACCAGTTGAAATCCATCCTGCTTGCTTCCGGCAGACGTGAGAAGCTTTCCCTGATATTTCCGATGGTGACCGATGTTCAGGAAATCCGTCAGGCAAAACAATTGCTTCACGAATGCGCCACTGATCTGGGGGATGATTTTAACGGTTCAAAGCTTCCGGAAATCGGCATGATGTTCGAGGTGCCAAGTTCTTTCATGATCAGTGATCGATTTATGAAGGAAATAGATTTTTGCGCCATTGGAAGCAATGACTTGACCCAATATCTCCTGGCGGTAGACCGGAATAATCCACAGATCTCACATCTTTACGACCCTCTGCACCCTGCAGTGCTTCAATTGATCCAAATCCTGATCAAAAATGCGGATCGATATCAAAAACCTGTAGAATTATGTGGAGAAATGGCATCCGATACCGATGGGGCAGTCATTCTTGCGGGGCTGGGACTCCGAATTTTCAGCATGAACGCTCCTCTGATACCAACGATCAAGGAGCGCTTATCCATGATTTCGATGCCTGACGCCGAGCGGCTTGCCCGTGAAGCATTGAAATCCGAATCCGCACTCCAGGTGCGCAACCTAGTGAGGGCACATTTTAATGATCCTCTCCTGAAGATAGAACCCCTTCGCCAAAGTATTTCTTCATGAATAAGAATAAACTGAAACAGGTATTTTTGTTCTTTGGAAATCAGGACCTGCTGGTTCAGGAGAATGTTGAAAAATGTACTGTTGATCTGCTCGATGGCCGGGAACGGGAATGGTGTTTCGAACGTTATGACCTTTTTGAATTCGTGCGGGTGAACGGAGAAGAGCCTGCAAAAAAAATCGATGAATTTTTGGTGAATTGTGAGACCCAGCCGATGTTCAGTGACCAAAAAGTGTTCAGACTGGATCATGCTGAGTTGTTAAAAAAACCGAATACCAAGGATCCCTACAGTTCTCACTCGAGACTATTTGAAACATTGGCGCGACTGCTCTCTGATCCGCCATCGTATCTTTTTCTAATATTCACGAGCCCTGCAAGTCGGGAACAGGAATTCAGCAAACCTCTGTTCCGTCTCATCCAGGAACATGGGCAGATCCGAAAATTTGTGGCCTACGATGATCAGTCTCCTTTAAGTTGGCTGCAGCAGAGAATCAGAGAGAAAAAACTGAATCTAAACCGGAATGCAGCACTGACGNTGATAGAAATCGTGGGCAACGACCTGAATGACCTAGACCAGGAACTGGAAAAATTAAAAACCAGATTTCCTGATGGGGGTGAGATAGATGAAGAAACACTGAAATCCGCAGTTCGGGGTCATAAACATGCTTCTGCGTTCAGGATGGCAGAAGCCTTGGCCCAGAAACAGCTTCATCAAGCACTTGAAATCCTGGACCAGCAATTGAGGGAAGCACCACGGGATCAGGTGAGGCTTTTTTCCCTGGTCATCCTCCAGTTTCGCCGGTTACTGAACTTGCATTATCTTCAGCAGATGCATGTCCCAGAATCCGATTTGTCAGGTAAAATCAGGCTTCCTCCTTTTTTAACCAAACAAGCTTTGAAACAGGCAAAACAATNCACATGCCTTGAACTAGAGTCGATCATGCTTGAACTGGCGCATCTGGACCTTAGCATTAAATTTTATGGTGGTTTAAGCAGGATGATGCTCGAGACTCTTTTTCAGAAAATCTGCCGGGGATTTTTCAGGAATTCCGAGGCATGATGATAAAGGGTTGGGATCAGAAAATGAGTTCCAGGGGATTAAAACACAATGNTGTCGACTAAAAATTTCAGTCAAAATTTTGGTTTTTCNTTTTTTATTCCCAGAAGATGCTTTGTTCAAGACGGTTTCCCCGGTACAACAATTTAGCGGTAAAGAATCCTGGTCGGAAGACCCTCGGGGTGAACAACTGGTCACCTTCCCACATGGGCAGATCCTTGAGTTTCTCAAGGGCTACCCACTTTAGAATACCCTCAGGACACGCATCAGTGAGCTTCCCGCTAAATTGATCCGCATGAAACAAAAATACCTGCCATTCGTCTCCAAAGGGAGAATCTCCGAAATCAGGAAAATTCAAAACGGCTTTCATCTGCAATCTTTTTGGAGTCAAACCCGTTTCTTCCTGGTACTCTCTAATTGCAGTTTCTTGGGGGGCTTCGTTTTTTTCGATTTTTCCTCCAGGCGCAAGCCAGTATCCTTTGTGCTCATCATCCTTTTGACGATGAATCATCAGTACCTTTTTCTCATGTTCGAGGTAGACCAACACACCAAGTTTCATGTCTTAGAATCCTTTGAGAGTCTATGGGATAAATGTCAACTCTCTCCAAAAACAAATCTGGAGAAGCTGAATCAATGAAAATCTCAAAAAAACATTTAAACCAATTAATTCAGAAATCCCACGAACAGGATCCTGTTTCTCCAATTCCCAGTTCAGAAAGGGTCGTTCCTTTCGAATTAGGAAAGCAGAACCGCATCATACGCGGAAGAATGCCTGGAATGGAAGCCGTTTACGACCGTTACGCCAGATTGTTGGCTCAGACACTGACCCAAAACATGCGTCGTTCGGTGACGGTGAACCGTAGGGCAACGGAATTGGTTAATTATAAAGACTACATCGAAGCAGTTCGACCTCCTGCGGCTCTAGCAGTTTTTAGTCTTTCCCCCCTTCGAGGGCATGCTCTGATGGTGATGGAACAAAGACTGGTTCATGTTATCATCGATCTCATGTTTGGAGGCAACGGGCTGTTGCAATCTTCACCCTCAAAAAGGGATTTTACAGGAATTGAAACACGAATGATCGGAAAAATTNCTAAAAATGCAGTGGAAGACCTNGAAAACGCCTGGAAAAAAGTTTCTACCCTTCAGGCACGTTATGAAAGACTCGAAACACATCCGAAATTCACAAATATCGTTCCTGAAGAAGAGGTGGTGGTTGCAACCACCTTTGATGTCGTCATCAATCGGATGACCACGACGCTCAGTGTATGTATTCCTTACCTGATGCTTGATCCGATCCGCGCCAAATTGGAGGGAAGTTACGCTTTGGAAGACAATCAGGTCAATCAACTCAACGTCTCTAGACTTTCAGAAAATCTTCTGCAGACCAGGATGGAACTCTGTGTACAACTAGGTGAATCGAGGATTGCCCTTAGAAAGTTTTTGAAACTTCAGGTAGGAGATAATCTCCTTCTAGACCAAGACCAGGAAGGGGCACTCAAGGTCAAAGTCGGG
>NYUB01000135.1 GCA_002683785.1 Deltaproteobacteria bacterium | reverse complement strand
CCTTAGCACTAAGAATCTTTTCAGGACCGACTTCTTCCAAGGCATCTCGAAGTGAACGGCATCTGTTTGAATTGCTGTGCAGTTTTTCGCAATTGGAATGGTAGTTTTGCACGCTGTATCAACCAGTGTTGGGGAAGCCATTTTAAAAGCAATCCCTCAGATATACCAGAGGGAAGACTGGTTTTCTAGGGATACAACACACTTTTGTAGAGGGTGTAAAGACCGTTGTATTGTATACGGTCTAAGACTGTGAACACGCATAACATTGTCTACCATCCCCATGGGAGTCATGTCTTTGGAGAAGATTTCCTTGAGAAAACCTGTGGTCCCTTCCAACGGTGCCACTCGGGTCCGAACACTTAAGAATTCAGGATTCTGCCCCTCGGGGGACGTGAGAAAACCCTTTTTACCATCGGCACAAAAACCTCAAGTGGAGCAGTATCATAGGTGCTTTGGATTGAGTTCTGGTCATAACGCTGGACCCATTCGGCCGTGAATTCAGAGCAGGGATGTGTCCGGAATTTCTCCAACTCCTCCGTGTTGAGATTAGGATGCTTTGGTGCATGGGCATCAAGAAAAAACTGGTGATGTTTCAGCAGCCAGTAATTTTTTCCTGAAACATAGTTTGCCAACAGTGTGGCTGCAAACTCTCCATGATTGTCCGGACAGGTCAAAAATCCAACATCATGCAAAAGGGTGCAGACCACCAATTCCTCATCACAACCATCGCGCATGGCCATCGTTGCAGACTGAAGGCAATGCTGGTAGTTGTTGATCTGATATCCGAAACTCCCAACATTTTCCTGGCTTCGGAGCATATTAAGGACTTGTTCCACCTGGTGATCAACGTAGAAATCTTTTTTTTGTTGGGAGAGTAACGTCCAGTCTTCCGCTGTGAAATCCTCCATGGCTGGTCTTGAATTCGAAACCTGGTTCCAACCTTCAGAGGCTATAGGCGTTGGCTGATTCAACTTCCCATATCCTGGGAGTTCATCAACAGTTTGCTCCCCGTTGCCGAGAGCAGGTTCGGGTATCCTCTTACCCTTTGCTTCTCTCACGAAAAAGGAGACTTCTTGAAACGAATACTTGATCATTGGATCGGATTCCAACAGTTAAAGGGCTGATGCCCTACAAAAGCTTTCGAGCAAGGTATTGGTAAAAATCCCAAACATTGCCCTCATAATCGGCTGGTGCTAGCGGTGCTGTCTGTACATTTTTTGACTTAAGGCCTCTTTGCAAACTCTCTAATTGCTGCTTATCTTCAGCCATCGTACGTTCAAACAAATCAACGGCAGCCTGACAATCAGACTCAGAAATTTCTTGATCAAGAAACGCTATTCCGCGTTTGACCTTCACATTATCCGCAGTCGTTGGCTGCAAGTAGAGATAAGTGACAATATGACCGGTCACGCTTCCGACATGCCCCGGCGGCACGGCAAACATCACCGACCTCTGGCGCTCTTCCGGATTCAAATCAGGATGATAAGCACCTCGTTGACCTACCTCATCAGGAAAAACGGCAAAATAACCGAAGTAACCTTCTCCAGCGGGATAATGCCTGCATAAGCGGGTTGGGGTAAACGGATGCAAGGTCTTCTGGTGAACCGTCGAGAGATGGTAGCCCTCCATAAAATTTTCGACCAGACATTTCCAGTTAGTCTCCCAGACGGTCTCCTGCCCATGAAGTTCGACCATCTCATCCATGTGATAGTTTTTTATCAACGTACTAAGGTCAGTTAACTGCAGTCCGAGTGGAGGTGCTGTATTGTCCAGGTTGACATAAATAAATCCCTCCCAGACTTCACAGGCAAAACGTGGAAGCCGGCATTCTTTGTGAACGAAATCCTGGCGATCCCCGATTTGCGGTGCACCTTTCAATTGACCCTCCGTATCGAACGACCACGCGTGGTAGGGACATACAAAAGTCTTTTTATTCCCGGCACCTTCTACGAGGATTGCCCCACGATGACGGCAGACATTGGAAAGGACTTTTATTTTATTTTCGTGACTACGGACTACAATCAACGGCTCCCCTACTACCTCGGTCGTAAAGTAATCTCCAGGTTGAGAAACCTGATGGCTGCGCCCCAGGCAGACCCATTGCCTTCTGAAAAGAGAATCTTTTTCAATCTCAAGAAAGGCGGAAGATGTATAAAACTCTGCCGGCATCGATCTGGCCTGATCATGCGGCACCCCCAGACAAGCTTTTAAGGACTTTGTGATGTTTTGTATCGATTCCTCCATTCTGGCACCCGAAGGGTAAAAGGCTTGCTTAGCGCCCGCTCGAGCATCTCTTGCGTTTTTGCCTGATCGATTTCGAGCACTTCTTGCGAGCTGGAACTCGTGAACCATGGTCCTGGATCAACACCAACAGAACGGACAATTGCCGCAGGTGTGGAAGCCTGACTGAAATCCCCCGGCAAACCGGGTGCATCAGGCTTTCATCATGAAAAAAAACTATTCGCCTGAAAGCCACTTGGCTTCAAGTTCCTTGAAAAAACCTCTTTCTTTTTTCAATTCAATCCAGAGGTTGACGTAGTTGATCCAGACCTGATCAGACTGAGGAAGAAGCATTGCCAGCGGGGTGGGGCTCTTACCTTCTTCTACCGGCACCTTCTGTAGCTGTGAATATTTCTTGACCAGGTTGGCCGCCTCAAGGTTGCTCGTCATCGATGCATCGGCACGACCTGCAAGTACTTCCTGATAGTCCCTGGCGGGTGCCGAAACGGTGATGATTTTGGCTTTGTTGAAGAGGACACGGGCTCTTTTTTCCTGAACCGTTCCCATGGTCACAGCCACGGTCACAGAAGGAGAATTCAAATCCTCCCAGGAGTTGAATTTGCCTGCATGACTGCGGTTCATCAGCGGAACATCGACCACCGCAAAATAGGACTTTGAATAACCTGCAACCAATGCCCGTTTGGGACTCAGAGAGGCGCTGGTGCTCATGTCGTATTTGTCCGCTAAAATACCATTGACCAGGGTCTTCCAGGTGGTAGGCACAAAATTGACCTTGACGCCCATATCAGCAGCAAGTGCCGTGGCGACATCGATATCAAAACCTTTGCGTTTCTGGGTCGCAGGATCGATCAGGGTCATGGGGTTCCAATCACCTGTGGTACCAACCCTCAATTCACCTCTTTCCAAAATCTGTTTGAGGTGGGATTGGGCAAGCAGGCCCATTGGCATCAACATCATCGCGATGCCCAAGCTCATCAGTTTCAATGGTTTGAATGAATTCATAATGTCTCCTAATTTAATCAGAAATGAGTGGCGTTTCGATTCGACAGCACCAATTTCGAATTCCATGAAGACTTGTACAAATCTTAAGGAAATGAATAATGTGCCGTCCAAAATAGGCAAAAAAACGCTTAACCCTACTGCATCACCAGACCTTAGGCAACTTCAAAAAAGTCCACATCAATGAAAAATTTCGGGATTCTGAATCGACACTGGGTATGGGTGTTTCTTACTCTTTTTATTTCAGGATGTGGAAAAGGCTACGACTGGGGCTGGTACGTCGTTTCTCCTCTCCATCCTCAGGGACAAACCAACATCCAGTTTTTGATCAGCGGTCTAGGGTACACCCTGCAAATCTCTCTGATTGCGATTCTACTTTCCATCCTACTCGGTTTGCTGGTCGCATTGTTGACGTTGACCAAGCATTCTTACCTGAAGAAGGTGAACCGGGTCTACGTTGAGATTTTCCGATCGATTCCGATCCTGGTGATGCTGCTCTGGGTCTATTATGGACTTCCTCCAGCATTGGGGATTCGACTGGATGTTCTTTGGGCAGGGGTTCTGGCCCTGGCACTTTGTGACAGCGCCTTTGAAGCAGAGATCTTTCGTGCAGGAATCCAGTCGATTGAACGTGGGCAGCATGATGCTGCCAACTCACTGGGGCTGGGATTCATCCTGAAAATGCGTCTGATCGTTCTTCCCCAAGCGATCAAACGGATCCTTCCTGCAATCGGGAACCAGTTCGTCTACATGCTCAAAATGTCTTCACTGGTCTCGGTGATTGGAATGACAGAATTGACTCGACGTGCGGACGAATTGGTGGTCAGTCAGTATCGACCCCTGGAGATCTACACTTTTTTGGTCTTCGAATATTTCTTACTGATCATTGTCGTTTCTTCCTTCGTCCGCTGGTTGGAGAAGAAACTACAGACGGATGCCTGATTCAGAAATTCCTAGGCAGGATCCCTTTTCCCTGAGAGCCATGTTCCGGTAGCCTTACGAGCAGGTTCCAGCACGGACTTGACCGGATCGAGTCCTGCCATCATGTTCTGCCAATGTTCCAGTTCCTCACCCAGGGCCAATGGAGATCCGAGTTCGTCCCACATCATCTGGGCCAGCATCAGGGTTTGGGAATACGCACAATCCGCCAGGCTTGGTGAATCCCCCATCAGGAAGGGATTGGGCCGGATCTGATTTCTCAGGTATTTTAAGGCTTGGTTCATGTCTTCGAAGCGCTTTTCTACCAACCCGCTGTCTCTTTTATCCGGGCTCATGGCAGGAAACAAGGATCGCACAATCGGTTCCAGTTTCAGATCATGAAACCGGCAAAGCATCCTGATTGAAGCCCGATTTTCTAAAGAACCAGGAAGCAGGTTGGGTTCAGGATGAATTTCATTGAGGTATTCATTGATCACTTCCGATTCCGAGAGGATGATTCCGTCATGATCCAGTGCCGGAATCGTCCCTGATGCAACAGTTTTTTTGAATTCATCCGAACCGTATCCGCCTGGAGGAGGCAGGACTTCGCATTCGAGATCTTTGAAACGGATGGCATGCAGTACCTTGCCGGAATAATTGCTGATCGGCAGCGAATAGAGAATCATGCAGGTTCCTCATTGGGCACGGGTACAGGTTCCAGGATCTTCCCTCTGACATCCAGAGTTTCCGGAAGGACTTTGATAAGAAACTGCTTCAACGGCTGACTGAAGTCGATGGCAAAACGCAGTGAAGCAGCAATCAGGATCAACAGAATCAGTCCTCGGCTTTGTTCCACCTGTTCACGGCTGGCATTGAAGAAAGGAGCTTTACCAAAATAAACCACCGAAGTTTTCCTACTGAAAACCTGTCCTCTCAACATCAATCTGAAGAAACCTTCAGGATGAGAGGAAGAGGCAGGTTCAGGGTTTCTTTCTGACGTATGCAACTGTTCCTGATCAAAAAACGCTGTTCCGAGTTGTATCACAAAGGGTGTATTTTTTTTCAGGATCATTTCCTCTCCTTTGGGCATGGGAAACGGGGTACGCGCTGGCAGGCAACCTGCAAGAAAAAGGCTCCACTCCGTTTTTCGTTCTATCCCTCCGACCATGGCCGAAGCCTCACGGGAAAAAAAAACTTCGCTGGGCAGGTTTTTTTTCTGCTCCAGCCTGGGGTCTGGGTCCCAACGTTCCTTCGCCCGAAATTCTTCACCACGTTGATTCAACAATTCCAAAATAAACCTCCTGAATCCTGAATAGGGATTCTTTTGTTCGGAGAAGAAACTTTCAAAAAATGCTGTCTGATCCGAGGTGTATTCTTCACAACGTGTCATGAAAAAAGGCGAGGTGCATTCCTCATTGGGACGGGACAAACTTTTGGAAAGAGGCAGGAGCAGTTTCTGGTATCGAAGAAGAAGTTTTCGGAAAGCACGATCGGTGTCCGGGATTTCAGAATGCTTTCCTTCTTTGGAAGAGAGTCCTGGACCAAAACTGGAACTCCACGCAGGACGTTCTCCTAGCGCTCCACCTTTCAATTCGGTCTTTTCTTCGAGAACAAGGGGGAAAGTCTTACCAAACTGGTTGAGCAGATCCTTGACCAATTGCTCCATGACTCTGAAGTCCAGAATCTCCAGACGCTCCTCCAGGGGATCCTCCTGAGAGCGGCTGCGCTGAAGTCGGTTGAGACGTTCCTGGAGCCAGGATCGGATCGTTGCTTCCTGCTCGGCATTCAGAAGTCTCAACTGGAAATAGCGGTTTTTCAGCGTCAGATAGGTCCGGTAATCCGTCGAAAAAAGGGCTCTCAAACGTTCATTGAAAAACCAGTTCCGTTCCTCGTCCGGGAGCTTGGACACGGCAACCAGGTGCTCTGAAAGCAACTGCTGGTCGTAGAGCAATTTCTTTTCGCAGCCGAGAATCCGGAGCAGGCTGTTTTCCAATCTGCTCCGGTAACTTGCAAGCTGGCTGGTTTCCTGTGAATCCAATGAAAAATCATCGAGCCGTACTACAACCGAAAGGGATTGGCAGCTTTTCTGAATCCCGGAAAGTACTGTCTTCAGACCCTGGTCGGGGTCATAGTTGGCAATCAGTCGCTGGACGGTCTGGATNTCATAAAGTTGGAGNGCATGCATGAAGGCCTTCTGCTGCATCNTCAANGNCTCCAGNGNATTTTCGATCGGATGATTTTCNAAAAAATCCTGGACTGCCACATTGAGGGCCGTCACAAAACGNTCCAGAAGGTCCGACTTTCGAGCNCGTGAGCGGCGTTGAAGATCTTCTTCAATCGAAAGAATCTGATGCTTCCATTCAGACTGTTGCATGGTTTTGGAAATCTTTTCCGGTTCCTGAAAAATGTGCTGGTGAAGGTTCTATTTTCAGGGAAACGGAGTGCGTTCGATGAGCCATTCTATCAAGCGGTCCGAGGTCCATTGCTCTGCCTCTGCAGAAAAATTNAGGAGCAGTCGATGCCTCAGAACCGGAAGCAGGATGGCACGGATATGTTCTGGACGAACCGCCGTGCTTCCATCCAGCACCGCTCTCGCACGGGCTGCCCGAACGATGTTTTGGGAGGCNCGGACACCAGCTCCCCATTCGACGAGGTTCCGGATCTCCTCGAAGCGGCTTTGTTCGGGTCTCGTATCACGTATGAAACGCACCACCCATTCAACGAGATGATTCCCCATCGGCACCGCATTGACCAAAGCCTGGAAGCTGTTGATCAGTCCAGGTTCAAATATTGGTTCAAGAGGTGATGCATCGAACGTGCTGGGGAGTTGGGCAATCTNGATTTCTTCTGATTCTNCAGGATACCGGATNTCGATATTGAAGAGAAAACGATCGAGCTGTGCTTCCGGAAGGGGATAGGTGCCTTCCGAATCAATCGGGTTCTGGGTGGCAAATACGATGAAGGGATCCTCGAGCGGACGGGTNTGTCCGGAAACGGTCACTTCATGTTCCTGCATCGCCTGAAGCAGGGCCGCCTGGGTTCGTGGAGAAGTACGGTTGATTTCATCGGCCAAAAGCAGGTTGGTGAAAACCGGCCCGGAAATGAAACGGAATTTTCGGTCATTGCCGGATTCTTCCAGAATCTCCACTCCGGTGATGTCAGACGGCATCAAATCCGGGGTGCATTGGATTCGATTGAACTGAAGATGAAAAAGCTGGGCCAGAGATCGGATCAGCAGCGTCTTTGCCAATCCCGGCACCCCGGTTATCAAGACATGACCACGGCAGAAAAGGGCGACCACCAACTGATCCAGAATCGCCTCTTGACCGATGATGACTCCTGAAATCGCCTCTTTGAATTTNGAGGAAAAATCAAGCAGTTCCTGATGAAGCCGTTCTGGATCAGGAACCGCTTCCGTGGGTTGATTATCTGCATCTTGAGTCAAGTTCATCAATAGCCGTATAAGGAGAGTGAATCAAAGTNTANGNAAATCTCAGTCTGGAAGACCTGAGCTTGAAAATCAAGGGCACTCCAAGAGAGGCAAAGTCTTGCATACTCTATGGTCTGCGGGCTAAAGTTTGAATCTTGTCTGGTTGAGAATCATCTTTCCTCCAAAGGAAAACCATCATGGGGACCGACGGTCCAAGAGACCCAAAAGCTGCTGATGTCGCATCTTCCATCCTCAGGGAACTGGGAGTGGATGGAAGTGAAAAGGATGGAGTTGNAAAATCCGACCTGGAGCTTGCCAAGAGCACGGAAGCAGATCCATCAACAGGGAAGGATCCTTCGACAAATAAGGCCCAGGAGGATCTCGANCCAGGCAAGCAAGATTCCTTGCAGGGATTCCGTAGAGTCAGTTTGCAGTTGGGATATGCAGCACTTGCAGGCATTACAGGATTCATCATCCTGCTGATTGCAGGCGGATATCTGAATCTGATCGATCGATCCCTATTTCAGCAACTGCTGGAAAACCGTTTTCACCAGATTGAATTTGATGAAAACCTTCGAAGCAGGCTGGTGAAGAACCATCTCAACCGGGAGCCCCTGGTGGTTCTTGAAGGAGGTCTACGCAACCTTTTCAATACCAATGATCTGGTCAGTCATGTACGTCTCAAAGCCCTTGCCTTCGANCAGGATAACCTACTGCTCGAGAGTCGAACCAGTTTTGCCGGAATTCTNCTCAGCGACGAAGAATTGAAACGACTGAGCAGAAGTGAAATCCAACGTCTGTTCGAACAAAAGGAAGGACGTGAGATTCCCAANGAGAATCTGTTCTGGAANCAGGAACTGCCTTTTCAGACCGTTTTTTTTAATACGGGAAAAAGGATCAACCACACATCGGTTCAAATCGTGAGCTATCNTCGCAACGGTGAATTGGTTTACGTCCGTTCTCCAGATTCCGAATCCTGAGCAATCAAGGCNTTCNTTCCNNAAGGATTGAAGTCCGNCTNAAAACTTCATCANACGAATCTTTTGGAAATCGCACATTTTTCCTCGTTGACGGAAATAACCGAGGAGGATTGGAACNTTCTGACCGAAGAAGACTTCCCCTTTCTCGATCATGCCTACCTGCTTGCGATGGAAAAGGGACAATGCGTCGGTTCAGGAACCGGTTGGCATCCAGGGTATCTTGGAATTCTGGATCAGGGCAGATTGGTTGGGGCATGCTGCCTTTATGAAAAAACCAACAGCTANGGGGAATACATCTTCGACTGGGAATGGGCCAATGCTTTTGAACGTTACCG
>NYUB01000134.1 GCA_002683785.1 Deltaproteobacteria bacterium | reverse complement strand
TTCCATAATCCAAGTCCCACCAGTCCACTCCTGTGGGTCCCTTAGGATCATCTCTGGTGCCCATGTGAACCGGAAGGGGGGACATTTAGGAGTTTGGCATTTGATTTTCATTTTTAAATTTTTCTAATAAATTTAATTTTTTTTCAAAAATATCATCTAAATCAAAAATATAATTTTTGTTTGATTTGCTTATAAACATTACAGGATAGAGTTCAATTCCATCAAAACTATTATATATAATTGGAAAATTAAAATAATTTAAATATAAATTATTTTTTTTAATATTTGATATAAATTCTTTTGCCTGACTTTTACTATTAAGATGCTCAATACATATCAGATTTGAATCTTCATTCATAAATCTTTTGATTGAATTCAATCCATTGTTTCCGTCCTCAACATATTTCAAGCATTGAGAACTAATTACTAAATCAAATTTTTTGTTTAAATCAAGATCAGTTACATTTTCATTAATAAATTGTATATTATTTATTTTGAATTTATTTGAAAACATTTTTGCGGTTTTAATTGAACTAGAAGACACGTCACAACCAGTAAAATGTGATTTTTTATGATTCAATGAAAACCATGTGGTACCATACCCTATATTACAACCTATATCTAAAATTGATGTAGCACCTTCTATATAATTATTAATATATTCACAACATTTATATATTCCACCATAATTCATGGTGTGAACAACTGAAGCTACTTTTGGGCTTGCTATATATTCAACAAATCTAAGATAGTCCTCTTCGGTAGCACAACCTTTAACTATTGGTTCTCTCAAAATATTCAACCTTTTAATTTTACGTTCACCCAACTTCTTTCCACTCCAAGTCCAATATTTATCTTTATTGATTTCGTAGATACCATAACGTTTCAAATGTTCTTTAAGTGAAAAAGTCATAAAAACAAATTAACGAAATCCCAATTGTTTAAATAATTCCTAAAAAATACATCAACTTATTACAGTGTAAGAATTCCTTCAAGGGTAGAAGTAATCCAAAAACAATCTTCAATCTCCTTCAGACTTTGTCACCATGATAGTTCCGTTCATAGTCTCACTGTTCAAGGTGCAAATCGTTGATCAGCACTTTTTTTAATTCATGATATGGAATCGGTTCGTACTATTAATGCTTTGGAGGCATGCTGACTTCGAGGAGTTCAAGAGATGGAGAACCATCTTTGAAGGAAAAGGGCATTCCATGAGGGATGGAAAAGCAGTCGCCTTCCTGAAGGGAATAAGGGGTGTTTTCCCCACAGACCAAGCCCATTCTTCCTTCGAGGATAAAATAGAAGAGTAGTTCCCCCTTTTGTTTCATCATAGAGGTGGATTCAGCAAAAGTCGGTCTCATCACACGGCCCCCAGCGATTCCTCCAGTTGCGGAAGCAATGCCGGTATCCCGGAAGGTTCCTCCTGCTTCCCATTTTTCCCATGAGGCTTTTTCCACCTGATGGAAAAGGAACGTCTGCCCAGAAAAGGACCGGGAAGGGTTCCGTTCCGGATTGGGCAGTTTCAATATGTGATCGGTGAAGGTTTCATGTTCAGCCGGACAGGTGACTTCGACAACTTCCAGTCCCTCGGAGCTTTCCAGAACCTGATGCCGGATGTGGGGAGGCTGAAGCACACAGTCTCCAGCTTTCATCACAAAAGTAGGGCCCTGGTCCTGATAAACGAGACGAACCCAGCCTTTGTAACAAAAGATCAACTGGAAGTGGATTTTGTGATGATGCACATAATCAGGAACGGGGCCTCCTTCCTGGATACGGATGTGGGAAGCAATGAAACGTCCTCCATGACGATCCGGAATCAGATCACGGTACTCCATCCCGGCACGCCCTGTGTGCCAGTTCGAGGGATCCCCACCATGGCTCAGAACCAGGGAAGCCTGCATCGGAGGAATTGTCAGAGGAGACTCTGCCTCTTCATAGATCAAGCGAGTTCCGTTGGGTGCAGTCATGACCGCCATGCCTTCTTTCGTTTCCTTAACAGATTCACAGGCAAGTTTGAGACAGCCAGCAGCTCCGTTGTAATACGAATCGAACCGGATGCGGACTCCATACCCCTCCATCACCGCCGTATGGGGTGCATCTGCAGGGAAGATGGAAATCAGTTGAAACCCTAGTATTTCCTTGAAAAAATCCATAGTTTCCTGAAGCTCTCCCGCAGGAAGAATGATTTCTGCAGTTTGAATTAAAGCTTTAACCGTCATCCAAATACTTTATTCAGGTGCATTGAAACAGAGAATCTATTGATCATCCATGGAGACGAATCTGATGGTTCTAGAATCCTCTCTGTTTGAAATATGAAAAGCAAGTGTCTACCCTATTTGATTATATGAATTCAACAATCATTTAAACAAAAAGGGGCGTATTATTTCGATCCGTCATTCCTAAGGAATATCGAAGAGGTTTCCAGATATTTATGACATTTGGCGTACCATGATAATCGTGAACTTTGGCCAAAGAAGCGTTAACTGAATTGATGAATCATCCAATAAGACTGGCTGCAGACATCGGGGGGACTTTTACCGATGTGGTCCTTGAATCACAAAACGGGATTCATTCTATCAAAGTGCTGACGACCGTGAAGCAGCCTGAACAAGGGATCATGCAGGGGGTCGAAGAACTGATGCGGTCGACCCGCACCGAGCCTTCCCAGATCACGCATATCATTCACGGGACAACGCTTGGGACGAACACGATCATCGAACGTACAGGGGCAAAAACAGCATTTCTGACGACAGATGGGTTTAGGGACATCCTTGAGATGGGATACGAAAAACGTTTCGACCATTATGACATTTACCTCGAAAAACCGCCTCCTCTGGTTCCAAGAAAATACAGACTACCAGTGAGGGAAAGAATCAGTTCTCAGGGCAAGATTCTGCAGGAATTGGATCAAGACCAGATCCTGGAGGCCCTTGAATTTCTGAAAAGGGAAAAGATAGAAGCTGTTGCAGTAGGATTTCTCCATGCATATGCCCACCCCGAACACGAACAGCGAGTGCAAAAGATCATTGCCACGAAGTTTCCGGAAATGAGTGTTTGTCTATCGAGCGAAGTCTGCCCTGAGATGCGGGAATATGAACGTTTTTCCACGACCTGCGCCAATGCCTATATCCGTCCATTGGTTTCAGGATATTTGAACCGTCTGAAAAAACTGTTTATAGAAGAGGGGTATCGGTGTCCAATCCATCTGATGCTGTCCGGGGGTGGTTGGACGAATCTGGAGACGGCCGCTAGATTTCCCATCCGCATGCTCGAATCCGGTCCTGCAGGAGGAGCGATCATGGCGTCAGGGGTTGCCCGGCAATGTGATGTGGAAGATGCTCTTTCACTGGATATGGGAGGAACGACTGCAAAGATCTGCATGATCCGGAATGGAATCCCGGAAACCTCCAGAAGTTTTGAAACCGCAAGGGTTTACCGGGATCAAAAAGGGAGTGGTCTCCCTTTGAGGGTTCCTGTGATCGAACTGGTGGAAATCGGTGCAGGAGGAGGATCAATCGCTCGGGTCGACGAGATGAAACGGATACGCGTTGGACCCAGGAGTGCCGGTTCGGAGCCGGGTCCGGCATGTTACGCCTTAGGAGGGCACGACCCCACCGTGACCGATGCGAATTTAATGCTGGGGCATCTGGACCCTGAATATTTTGGAGGAGGGAAAATACCCCTTGAACCTTCTCTTGCAAAAAAAGTGGTGGCCGAAAAGATTGGAGAAAAATTGGAACTGGACACCAACTGGTCCTCTCTGGGTATTTTGGCAACGGTTGAGGAAAACATGGCCAATGCCGCAAAAGTCCATGCGGTCGAAAGGGGCCGGGTGCTGAACAGGCATACGATGATTGCTTTTGGGGGAGGGGCTCCGCTTCATGCCTGCAGAATTGCAAGAAAGCTTGGCATTGCAAGGGTCATCATTCCAAAAGGGGCCGGAGTAGGTTCGGCAATCGGATTTCTCAGAGCTCCTATGAGTTTTGAAGTCGTTCGTTCTTTCAAAACCGGATTCAACCGTTTCAAGGTGGATGAGGTTAACCATCTACTCGAAGAAATGGGCCGTGAAGCACGTAGTTTAACCCTTAAGGAAAATGCTTTATCGGAGGAAATGAAAGAAGAAAGAAAGGTTGATGTTCGTTATTTGGGGCAGGGTCATGAGTTGAAGATCTCCCTTCCAGAAAGAAAACTCACTGTGAATGATGCATGGACGCTCCGTGAACAATTCGAAAAACTCTACCTTGAGATCTATGGGTTGACCCTCCCGGACATGGAAGTAGAAGGAATCTCTTGGTCCGTAACTGTGAAAACCGAGGAAGTCATGACGGAAGGCGATGATCAAATTTCGGTTCAAACTCCACCGGAACCAGCTGGTAATAGAGATGTTTTTGACACACAATCCGGAAAAATCCAGAATGCCCTTGTTTACTTAAGAGATCACTTCAACCCAGGACAGTCCGTACAGGGATTGTCTGTAATTCAGGAAGCAGAAACGGCGGTCATCATTCCTGAAGGATTTGTCGCATTCATGAACCCACAGGGACATATCATCCTGGACGATCAGAACAAGAAAGCACCTGATGTCTGAAAACGCACGAAAACGAATACGTTTGCAGCTGATGTGGGATCGTTTGATAGCTGTGGTCGAAGAACAGGCACAGGCGATCTTGAGAACCGCATTTGGTTCGGTCGTCCGTGAAGCGGGTGATCTCTCCACAGGAATTTACGACCTGGAAGGAAGGATGCTGGCCCAGGCAGTTACGGGAACTCCTGGGCATGTGAACACCATGGCCAAAGCAGTCATGCATTTCCTGGATCGGTTTCCACTGAAGACGATGAAGCCTGGTGATGTATTTGTCACCAATGACCCTTGGATGGGAACAGGGCATCTGTTTGATTTTGTTGTCGTATCTCCAGCCTTTTATCATGGTCAAACCACCGCGCTGTTTGCTTCAACCTGCCATGTGATCGATGTCGGCGGAAGAGGTTTTTCCGCTGAAGCAAGGTCGATCTATGAAGAAGGGGTTCGGATCCCTCACATGAAACTGCGCGAAGAAAAGCGTTTGAACGAGGTCATCCTCTCCATTCTGGAAGCCAACAGCCGTAATCCGGTCGAGATGAAGGGAGACCTGCTCTCCCTCATTACCTGCAATGACACGGCTCAACAACGGTTGGACGAAATGATGGGAGAATTTAATCTGGACTCCCTGGAAGAACTAGGGCAATACATCCTTGAGCAGTCTTATGCGGCAATGAAAAAAGCCATAAACAAGGTTCCTCCCGGAGACTATGCGGCAGAAATGAAATTAGACGGATATGAAAGGGAATTGCTTCTGCGGGCCAGAATGTCCGTATTGGCTGAAGAAATCCTGATCGATTATTCTGGTTCTTCAGCAGCCTCTAATTTCGGCATCAATTCACCCTTCTGTTATACCGAAGCCTATACCTTTTTCGGCCTGAAAAGCATTCTTGCTCCAGAGGTCCCAAACAATCACGGATCGCTTCGTCTTTTCCGGATACTTGCTGAGGAGGGTTCCGCCGTCCATCCCCTGCCTCCCTCCCCTGTGACTGCAAGACATGTGATCGGTCAGATGCTTCCGGATCTGGCCTTTGGGTGCCTTTCACAGGTACTTCCAGGAAAGGTCCCGGCTGAAAGTGCAGGGAGCATCTGGGTTCTGCCTTTTTCAGATGATGGGAACACTGCTCAACCTTTCAATGTGATGAATGTCGGAATGGGGGGTGTTGGAGCACGGCCTGGCAAAGATGGACTCTCAGTGACTGCGTTCCCAAGTGGAGTGGGATCGATTCCAATCGAAGTGACGGAATCTGACTCTCCCATCGTTTTCTGGAGAAAAGAATACCTTCCGGATTCTGGAGGTCCTGGAGAATTCAGGGGGGGGCTGGGGCAAGTCATCGAGGTCGGCTCGTCAAATGATCAAGTTTTCACCATCTCAGCAGCAACCTTTGACCGGATGAAGAATCCTCCTCGTGGTAGGGAAGGGGGGCTTCCCGGTAAGCCCGGGAAAGCAGGTCTGGAGAACGGTTTGTGCTTCAAGGACAAGGCAGTTTACCGGGTTCCTCCAGAAGAACGTTTAATCCTTGAACTCCCCGGAGGAGGGGGACTGGGAGATCCTAAAATGCGAGAACCAGAAAAAATCCAGGAGGATCTTGAAGCTGGATATGTTACTCATGAAGGTGTCTTGAAGGATTATGGACAAGGAGAATAAATTCAAAATAAGTTTAGAGAGGGGCCATTGCCATGGATGATGGATTTGCACACATCACATCGGTCCATTCCTCATGCATGCCGGAAAAAGCATTTGCACGTCTTTCTGATCTGAGTCAGCTCACGGATTGGAATTTTAATCTGAAGGAAATCCAGATGATGGGTGAAAACCTCGCAAGAGGAGTCTTGAAACTGAATGGAGAATCCATTCTGATCCGTCTTTCGATGGATCAGGAAATGCGGATTCTTCACTTCCATCTAGGAAACAGCATGGATTCTCTGATTCCAAGAATCATGATCCGCGTCCTTTCTCATTCGTTTCAAGGGGAATCAACAACAGGTTGTGTGATTACAATGATTGCCTGGAAGGTCGCCGGAATGGATGAGGAAAGATGGCGGGGACTTAAGGCGGCCCACGAATACGAGATCCTGCAAATCAAGGCTATACTGGAATCGAAGGAATGCTGAACGAACGGATTGAACTTCAGGAGTGTCTTGAACTTGATGCGAGGGATCCTCTCCAGGATTTTCGATCCAAGTTCGCTCTGGCCGAAACAGGGGCGATCCATTTTGATGCAAACTCGATGGGAGCGATGCCCAAAGAAGTGCCCCAAAGGGTTGCCTGGATGCTGAATGAAGGATGGAGGAATTTGGGCCGACAGGGTTGGGCCAAATTGGACTGGCTGGATAAACCCAAAATGTTGGGCGCCGGCATCGCTCACCTGGTGGGATCTGAACCTGAGGACCTGATCGTCTGCGACAACACGTCGATCAATTTGTATAAACTTCTCAGTTATGCCTGGGGGATCAGGCAATCAGGTCACGTCCTTTTGACGGAATCAAAGCATTTTCCCACCGACATCTATATTGCCGAGGGTTGGATCAAGACCTTGAAGGAATATGGAGTTGATGCAGAAATCAAGTTTGCGGATTCGCACCAGCAGCTTCTGGATTCACTGAACAAGGATGTGGCAGTTGTGAATGTTTCTTATGTTGATTACCGAACCAGCCTGCGCTGGGATATGGCAAATTTGATGAATAAAGCCAAAGAGGTCGGGGCGTTGGTGGTCTGGGATATTTCTCATGCTGCCGGAGCGGTTAAAGTGGATTTGATGGGCAATGAAGCTGATTTTGCTGTTGGCTGCGGATACAAGTACCTCTGCGGAGGCCCAGGGGCTCCAGCCTATCTGTTCATTCATCCTAAACATCAGAACAAGAAATGGCCCTCCATCGCAGGTTGGATGGGACATTTTGATGTTTTTGCCTTTGCAGACCGCTATCAACCCAATCCTAGAATCATCTCTCAAACCACCGGATCACCTGTGATCATCTCTAATGAAATCTTTGCTGCCGCGGTAGATGTCTGGAAAAAGGTTTCGGTGGAAGAAATGGACTCCAAACATGAATCTCTAACCAGCCTCTTCCACCACCTGATCCTTCAAGAATGTGGAAGCCTGGGGGCGGAAATGACATCACCTGCAACCCATACCAATGCGGGAGGACATGTTTCCATCAGGCATCAAGGAGCGGGACCGGTCAGTGAAGCCCTTCTGGAGCATGGAGTCGTTTCTTCCTTCCGAAAACCGGATTCGATCCGTTTTGGAATCTCTCCCCTCTACCATTCCCATCAGGATATTTTGAATGGGGTCCAGCGATTGAGAAAAGTTCTTTCAGATGAAATCTGGAAAGAAGAAAGATTTCAAAAAGTTTCTGTGTGAAAGTGTTGCGGGCAAGTTAGCCAAGTTTTTTTAAAAACATTCAACCATTATGTGCCATGCAAAGCGATGAGGAAAACCTGGAAACGGATCTGTTTCAACTTTATGACTTAAAAGTGGAAGTAGTGTCAGGAGAGAAGCCGATGGTCTGTGATCATCAGCAAGGAGAGTATTTTTATGTGGTTGGAGAAAAAATTGTTTTTCCTGAAGAAGGCCGCAAATCATTCCCGTTCTATTCCCTTGCTGCCTTGTTACCTCTTCTGCCTGCGAAACAGCGTTTTACGGAAGCCAATGACTGGATGACCACCGATGCCGTTATTGCGTGTCCGGACCCACACTGTGGAGGGCAATTTAAAATCAGCAGGCTTGGATTGAGAACTTTCAGTCACGCGGAAACGACGGTGGTCCCCCTCAAGGAAAGTAAAGAATAAGTGATGGGAAAATCAGGAGTCGAACGGATTGAGTTTACTTCAGGCTACTCGATTTCAAGAATCATCAAAGGGGGATGGCACTTGGCTGGCGGTCATGGGGAGATAGACCCAGACCAGGCTATAAAGGATATGGCAGAATTTGTAGAAGCGGGAGTCACTACCTTCGACTGTGCTGATATTTACACTGGGGTTGAAGAACTGATTGGAGGATTTTTCAAATCCTTCCCTGAACTGGCAAAAGAGATTCAGATTCATACCAAATATGTTCCGGACTATGACCTTTTGAGTACCATCAGGCCTGAGGATGTGGAGCGGGGAATAGACCGTTCTCTGAAACGTCTTCGGGTCGAGAGGTTGGATCTGGTTCAGTTCTACTGGTGGGATCCTGATGGAATTCCAGGATACGTGGAAACGGCAGAGACTCTCTTAAAACTGAAACAGGCAGGAAAAATCAGGCACATTGGGCTCACCAATTTCAATACAAGGCAGTTGAAGGCGATGGTGGAAGCAGGGATACCCGTCTTGACCAACCAACTTCAGTATTCCCCCATCGACAGAAGACCCGAGAAAGAATTGGTCCCTTTTTGTCAGCAGAAGCAAATCATGCAGCTTTGTTATGGTTCTCTGGCGGGAGGTTTTTTTTCAGATTATTGGTTCAAGGCTGATGAACCAGGGGTCCCCTTATCCAACCGCTCTTTGACTAAATACAAACTGATCATTGAGGACATAGGCGGGTGGGGGCAATTCCAGCAGATTCTTGCAGGGATGTCCCAAATCGCGAAAAAACATCATGTCAACCTCTCTCAGGTTGCCCTCAAATGGACTTTGGATCAATCGCAAGTCGCTGCCGTGATCGTCGGTGCGACTTCTACCAAACATCTGAAAGAAAATCTTGGAGTCTTTGATTTTTCCTTTGATCCTGATGATCTTCAAGGGCTTGAAGAAATCTTAAAACAATCTCTTCCGCTTTCGGGAGATTGCTTTGATCTGGAACGTGACAAAAAAGGACGGCATGGGAGCATCATGCGATACAACGAGAACAGGAATTAAGGGAATAAAATTATTAATAAAATTGACCGGAAAGCCTTAAAAGGAAAAGGTTTTAGAATGTTTTGCTAATCCCTTAATCATTTAAATCAGANTTCTATANTTGACCATTATTAGGATGATACCAGTCCAGGATGGAACTCAATCATTCATTTAGAAATGAATTTAAATATGAAAGCTTAGGGATTTCTTTTTGATCCAAAATCTTAGTTTGAATATAATTTGCAAAATTCTTGGCATGTGTTGTAACCTTCAATTTTCTAGATTAGGTTAAAGTTTAACCGAGCAAAAAGACTCAACTGTTGAAAACAATTAGGAGTGCAGAATGGATATGATCAGAAAAACTATGTGGGTTCTTTATTCCATCCTTTTGATGGGATCCGCGAACACATTTGCTGCAGACTGTACGCATAAAATTGGATCGGTGCTTTCACTGACTGGTGCATATGGGGCCCATGGAGTCCCAATTTCCAGAGCTGCCCAGATGGGGGTGGAGCATGTGAACGAGGCACGTAAGCAACTCGGGATCGGATGTGATCTGGTTTATGATGTCCGCGATTCCAATACTCAGGCCTCGGTCGCTGTAGATGCTGCAAGAAAACTGATCGACATTGAGGGAGTGACTGCACTGGTGGGACCGATTTCCTCCGGGATCACTGCTCCTTTGTTGAGTTCGGTGACAGTCGAAACAAATGTGGTTGTTGTGGCTACCGCATCGACTTCATCCACTTTCACGAATATGGGCAAAAGGGGAGAAACAAAGGGTTTGTTTTTCAGGACGCTACCAGCAGACTCTCTGCAGGCAGTNGCCGCGGCGATCATGGCCTATAATGCAGGATTCAGGAGACCCTCGATTCTTTACTGGAACAATGACTGGGGTAAAAACAATAAGACCGAATTTGTGGAGGCTTTTAAAGCTCTAGGGGGTGAAATTGCCCAAACGGTTTCATTCAACCCCGACCAAGCATCCTACCGGGCGGAAATCACGAAATCCCTGGAAGGAAATCCTGATAGCCTTTACATGCTGAGCAATATCCAGGATGGGGTGAAGCATTTCCGTGATTGGATCCGATTTGATGGACCACAGAATTTCATCATGCCTCAGGGAATGAACGATTCTTCGTTTGTTGATACGGTGGGAACCGATTTACTGAAAAATGCATGGTTCATCAGCCCTGGTACTCCGGAAAATTCNTCNCTGAAACAGATGGAATCCGATTTNCAGGAGCGCTGGGATGCAAGCCCCAAAGGTCCTGGCCGAACTTCAGGATATGATTCTGGGGTGTTGATTGGCCTCGCGATGGTGACTGCAGACATTCGAGGAANGGATATCAAAGGACCGACACTCGCAAAAATTATACGTGAATTGACCGGNCCTACCGGGAAACACCATTATGGTGGGGTATCTGGGATGAAAGATGCCATTGCTTCCATCCAGAAAGGGCAAGATATCTGGTATGTGGGGGCCACGGGTCCTATCAATTTCGATCCCTATGGTGATGTTGCGGTACCTTTCGTTCAGATGAAGTTGGTTGATGGAGATTACAAAGAAATCGGCGGCATCAGTCTGGACCAAGTGAATGAGGTTAAAGCCAAGGTTCGAAGTTTGAAGAACTGACCTTTCCTGTGATTGACAAGGGAGGTGGCGGGTTTCAACCTCCCTTGCTTATAACAATAGAAATCCATCTTTATTTTTCAAACACTTCACTTCCCACCGTTTTTTCCCTCCTGTTGTGATCCAGAGCCATTCAGGATTTTATTCTCCCGCCTTTGATCCAAGGTGATGATCCTCGAAGCCAAAAGCCTCTCAAAGGAATTNGAAGGANTTCAGGCTGTAAGCCAAGCCAGCTTTTCCATTGAACAGGGTTCAATAACGGGATTGATTGGTCCGAACGGGGCCGGAAAAACCACGATGTTCAATATGATTGCAGGGAACATCAAGCCCAGCAGTGGAAGCATTTTGTTTGATGATCATGAAATCACAGGCAAAAAGCCTCATCAGACGTTTCATCTGGGAATCGTCAGGACTTTTCAGATTCCAAGGCCTTTTCCTAAAATGACGGTCCTAGAAAACCTGATGATNGTTCCAGGGGGCCAGTTAGGAGAAAGATTCTGGAATAACTGGTTAAGGCTCCAATCCGTCCTGGAACAGGAAGGGGTGTTGAGGGAAAGGGCTGGACAAATCATGGAGTTTTTGAAACTTGACCAACTGAAAAATGAACCTGCTTCCAATCTCTCAGGAGGGCAGTTGAAGCTCCTGGAGTTGGGCAGGGCNCTGATTTCAGATCCTAAATTGATCCTGTTGGACGAACCTGCTGCTGGAGTCAACCCGGTGCTGTTGGAGGAAATCATTCAAAAGATACGTGAAATCAACCAGATGGGCATCACGTTTTTGATCATTGAACACAATATGGAAATGGTGATGAAATTGTGTTCACCCATCCTGGTTATGGCNGAGGGTTCCATCCTGATGCAGGGTAATGCTGATGAGATCCGTTCCGACAAAAGGCTGNTGGAAGCNTTTTTTGGNGAGTGAATCCATTCCCAAAGAACGAGTTTTGAAAGCCAACATGTCCTTACCAGATCCTAAAAGAAAGCAGATTTTCTAGATGAACCAAACTTCAAAAGAAAATCTTCTTGAAATCAAGAGCCTCAGCGCTGGCTACAGTTCCCAGGTGAATATCATCAGGGATATTTCATTGTGGGTGAATGAAGGAGAAATCCTTACCATCCTGGGGCCCAACGGTGCAGGCAAGTCTACTCTGATCAAATCCCTTTGTGGTCTCCTCAGATTCACATCAGGGAGCATCCTGTTCAGGCAAAATGAAATCATTGGACTGAAGACCCATCAGATCATCAGCCAGTCCATCGCTTATGTTCCTCAAACGAATAATGTGTTTTCACGCCTCAGTGTGGAACATAACCTCGATTTGGGAAGTTTGGCCAACCCCCAAATACATGATCAGCGGCTTGAACATGTGTTTGAACTTTTTCCGGATCTCAAACGGTTCTTAGGTAAAAAGGCAGGGATCCTTTCTGGAGGGCAGAGACAAATGCTCGCAATTGCAAGAGCCTTAATGTCTGCACCGGCCATGCTTTTGTTGGACGAACCTTCTGCGGGGCTTTCTCCTTTATTTCGAAGACAGGTTTTTGAACATGTGAAAAAAATCAAGGAATCGGGTGTGACCGTTTTGATGGTCGAGCAGAATGCAAAAGCGGCGTTAAAAGTCTCTGACCGGGGAATCATTCTATCAGATGGCAAACTACGGTTGGAAGGAGCGGCTGATGAATTGCTGGAGAGTCCAGAAATTGGTGAAATCTATTTTGGAACCCAGGCCATGAGTTCGAAATGATTCAGTTCCTCATCGACGGATTGATCAACGGGGCGATCATCGCCCTTGGGGCGGTTGGTTTGAGCATCTCTTACAATGTCATGCGTTTTGCTAATTTTGCCCAGGGTGAAGTGATGGCAGTAGGTGCCTATATCTCCCTTGCGTTTGTTGCAATGATGGGGTTGGGGATTGGCCGGATAGGACCGGTCTCATTTGGGTGGCCGCTTCTTGTCTCCATGATGTTTTCAATCTTGATCACTGCAATAGTGGTACTGGTTACGGATCAATTGGTATTTCGAATGCTACGTGAAAAAGAATCCTCCAGAATCACTTTCATCATTGTTGCTTTTGGGCTTTCACTGATTGCCAGAAATGTGATCACCCTTATTGCTGGAGGAGATCAGCAATTTCTCAGTTTCTACATACCCCGGGCAGTGGAAGTCTTTGAAGGAGTGAAAATTGTGCCTGATGACATGCTGATACTCCTCATCACCGTAGTTTGCGTGATAGGTTTGCACACTTTCTTGAATCAAACTTTGATGGGGAAAAAGATGCGATCCGTTGCTGAAAATCCATCTCTGGCAAGAGTGATTGGGATCAATGTGGATCATGTGATCAAGGGTTCTTGGGTGCTTGGGGCATCCCTCGCAGCGATCTCGGGAACCCTTCATGCCCATATCACTCAGTTGGATCCTGAGATGGGTTTTGAATTGATCTTGTCCATGTTTGCCGCTTTGATTGTTGGAGGAGTCAGTAGTCTTTATGGAGCGGTGCTGGGAGGTTTGCTGATTGGTATTTCAGAGGCTCTGGCCGTCGCGGTAGGATGGTCGTCCTATCGGGGGGCCGTATCATTTTTAATTTTGATTCTGGTTTTGGTCCTGAGGCCTGAGGGCATTTTGGGAGAAAAGGAACGAGATGCTTGAATTTCTTTCTTTTCCTGTATTCTTTTTAATCATCTGTTCATTTTATGCCATAAGCTGTCTGGGGCTGAACATTCAGTATGGATTCACTGGATTGTTTAATGTGGGTGTTGCTGGATTCTTTGCTATAGGCGCTTACACCAGTGCAATTCTTTCTGGTCCGAAATATCCTGACACACTGATTGGGGGATTTGAATTGCCCATCCTGGTAGCCTGGCTGGCTGCACTGGTGACATCTGCAATAATTGGGTTGCTGGTGGGTTTGATCACATTGAGGTTGAGAGAAGATTTCCTGGCCATCTCAACCTTTGGGATTGCGATCACCATACAACTGGTTGCTCTGAACCTGGAATCTTTCACCCGAGGGCCTAACGGACTCTATGGACTGCCGAAACCACTCTCAGGATGGTCTGAGGATCCTGCTGTAGACAACATCCTCTTCTTGATGATTTGTTTTGTCATTCTGTTAGCCCTTTACCTGTCTCTTGAGAGGATATACAAATCCCCCTGGGGCAGGGTTCTACGCTCAATCAGGGAAGATGAATTTGCTGCTGAGAGCATGGGCAAGGATGTTTTCAGTTACAGGCTTCAGGCTTTTGTGCTTGGATGTGCGATCATGGGACTTTCTGGTGCAATGTATGCCAACTTCATGCGATTCATCAGTCCTCAGGATTTCATGCCCATCTTTACCATCCAGGTTTATGTGATGTTGATTGCGGGAGGTAAAGGCAACAACCTAGGAGCAATACTGGGGGCGTTGATGATTTGGGGACTCTGGTCGGCCAGTGACAGTCTGATTGCGTTGCTCGTTACTCCGGATTTTCAGACCCAGGCTGCCGCAATGCGGTTGGTGGTCATAGGCCTGGTTCTGATCTTGATGCTGCTCTATCGTCCGGCGGGGATCTTGCCTGAAAAAAAGAATGTCAGTTTTCTTAAAGATTAAATTCAACATGAATATCAGATTCAGAATCAAAATGTGCATTGTTTGATGAAGGAACATCGATGAAACAACCCCAGCGAATTGAACTGGTTCCCGGTTATCAAATTAGTAGGATCATTACGGGTCTTTGGCAGGTAGCAGATATTGAAAAAACTGGAAACAGCATGGATATGGATTCCGCTGCAAGATCGCTGGTGGAATATGCAGAAGCAGGTTTTGATACCTTTGACATGGCAGATCATTATGGTAGTGCAGAATTGATTGCAGGTCATGCGCGTAAGCAATTGTTGAAAGATGCTCAGTCAAAAGGATCTTCTCTTAAAGCAAGGTTTCATACCAAATGGTGTCCCAAACCTGGAGAGATGACTGCTCAAAAGGTTCGTGATGGAGTCCTGCAGAGTGCTGAACGTTTGGCTGTTGAACAAATCGACATGATGCAGTTTCACTGGTGGAATTACGAACATCCAGATTATCTGGAAGCGATGGAAGGACTTCAACTGGCCAGGGATGAAGGGATCATCAACCAGATAGGTTTGACGAATTTTGACACGGATCATCTCCACCTTTTGCTTCAGGAAGGACATGAAATCATCAGCAATCAGGTTGTAGTATCCTTGTTGGATCGGCGTGCTCTTGAAGAGATGAGCGAACTTTGCCTCAAACATGGAATCAAACTACTAGCTTATGGTTCTGTAGCTGGAGGGTTTCTTTCTGAAAAATGGTTGGGGACAGTAGAACCTTCATTATCCCAGATTAATGACTGGAGCAAAATGAAGTACAAGCGCTTCATTGAGCAGACAGGAGGGTGGGAAAAGTTTCAGCAGATCCTTGCTACACTGGACAGGATTGCCCAGAAAAAAAAGGCATCCATCACCAATGTTGCCACCCGTTGGGTCTTGGACCAACCCGCTGTGGGGGCCGTTATCATCGGAGCTAGGTTGAGTGAAAGTGAACATCGTTCTGATAATGCCAATCTTTTTTCATTTGCTTTGGACCAAGAAGACCATGAAGCCATCGACGAAGTCATGAGTGGGACTCGTCGTTTAAAAGGAGACTGTGGTTCAGAATATAGGCAACCTCCTTTTTTGACGGCTGCGGGGGATTTGAGTGATCATCTTGAAGAACAGAGTATAAGCGATCACCGATTGACCCTCTTCAAGGATCAGGACGTTCAAAAATTGGGAACCGGAAGTTTCTGGGAATCGGTTTGTGGTTATTCCCGTGCTGTGAAGAAAGGTGGTCGTATCCTTGTCAGCGGGACTACTGCCATTCATGGAGAGGACCGGGTGATTTGCAGCAATGATCCTAGAGGACAGACGGTCTACATTCTGGATAAGATTCTCTCAGCTGTCAGTGTTTTGGGAGGAAAGCGTTCGGATATCATCAGAACCAGGGTCTACCTGAGCAACAGTGAACATTGTGAAGTAGTGTCCAGGGTGCATGGACGTTATTTTGAAGGACTGAACCCTGCCAATACAACCCTTGAAGTTTCTAATTTGATCGGAGATCACCTGGTTGAAATAGAAGCTGAAGCCATCGTGGAGGATGTATAAGGCCATGAATCAGGAAAATATCAAAAGAACCCATATTTATTCAGGATCTACCTTTGAGGAACTGGCAGGATATTCAAGAGCGCTTGTTGTTGGAGATCATGTATATGTTTCCGGAACCGTAGGCATCAATTTTCAAAGTGGAGAATTGCCGGAAAAAGCATCAGATCAGGCTGAACAGGCTTTGGATACCATTGAACAGGCTCTAGAGCAGGCAAACTCAGGAATGCATGATGTTGTTCGCGCGAGGGTTTTTTTAACATCTCCTGAACATGTACCTTCGGTGAGCGCAGTCCTGAAACGAAGAATTGGATTCACCCGCCCAGCGAACACTACGGTCTGCACCGCTCTGGCCGTTCCTGATTGCCTTGTCGAGATCGAAGTGGAAGCGCGGATCGGTTCAGGAACTCCTAGATAAATTCTAATTTCCTGAGGGTAGAGCAATGGAACGGCCTGCTGCTTCAGGACGTTTCAGGGATTGGTGCAAGGACCTCAGTTGTTGGCTTTTGGACAGAAGCCGGGACTGCATCGTACAGCTCTTAGCAGCAAGGGTGTCGACATGAAGCAGCATGTGTTCTCCAGTAGCAAACAGGCTTCCGCTTTCTTGATCAAGGAGTTCATGCCAGATATGCAGGCGTTTTTCATCACCACCGAGCAACTGGGTTTTCACAACGAAATTGGAACCCGGTGCTCCTTCATCGAGATGACGAATGTGGGATTCGACGGTGAAGACAGAAAAACCTGAATCGAGGTACTCTTGATCAAGCCCAAGATACCCCAGCAATGCATCGGTGGCATCACCGAACACCTGTAGGTAACGGCTTTCTGTCATATGCCCGTTGTAGTCGGTCCACGAAGGTCGGATCCATCCCCTGTGAAGTACCAGAGGCTGGGTTTCATCCAAGTCCTTATGGACTGCATTTTGATGGAAGTTTTCAAATAACTGTTTTTCCTGCTTCCTGAAGACGGATCCTGCACCCCAATCGACCCCTTTGAGTCCCTGAAGGATAGCAACCAGGCCATCGTCACGGATTTGTTCAAGTTCACGGATGGAAAGATTTCCTGCCTGTTCGTCGGACTGTGAAGCGATTTTGTCGAGGAAGGTGTCGGTCAGTTCCGGAACGTCCATCAGTTTGGTCCAGGGCCATTTGAGTGCCGGGCCAAACTGGGCCATGAAGTGCCGCATGCCCTCTTCCCCGCCGGCGATGCGATAGATGAGAAAAGAACCCATGAGGGCAAAGCGTAGCCCGGGACCAAAACGAAAGGCATCATCCAAATCCTCGACCGAAGCGACATCATCATGCACCAGCCACAATGATTCTCTCCAAATAGCCTCCAACAGGCGGTCTGCAAGGAAACCATCGATTTCCTTTTTCAGTTTCAGTGGCCGCATCCCAAGGGATTCGAACAATGCTGCCGCCTGATCCAATACTTCAGGAGAGGTAAGCCGACCTCCACAGAGTTCCACCAAAGGCAGAAGATAGACTGGATTAAAAGGATGGGTGACGAGAAGTCGTTCAGGATGCTTCATTTCAGACTGCAGGTCACTGGGCAGAAGCCCGGAAGTGGAAGATCCTATCAGGGCATCAGATGCTGCATCGTTCTCAACCTCTGCCAGGATCCGTTGTTTCAATTCCAGATTTTCAGGAGTGCATTCTTCGATGAATACGGATCCTTCCACGGCTTCGGCAATCGATCCGCAAAAGCTCAGGGACCCTTTGGCAGGAAGAGGGGCCGATGTCAGGCTTTCCCAGGCACGCTCCGCATTGGCAAGCATCTCCCGCACTCGCCTTCCGGCCTCGGGGTGAGGGTCATGGATACGGACATCGATCCCATTCAGAAGCAGACGGGCGGCCCAGCCACCTCCAATGACACCGCCGCCGATAACGGCAACAGGGCCCTGTTTCAAGCTGTGCATGAGTCTCAGGTTCGTGGTTTCAGTTGAAGCCGCTCACGTACTTCATCCGGGCCTAGGATTTTACAATTCATGGCTTCCAGAATGGTAACGGCACGCTCCACCAATTGTTCATTGGTGGCAAGTACTCCTCGGGAGAGGTAGATGTTGTCTTCCAATCCGACCCGAACGTTTCCTCCTGCGAGTGGCGCCATCGCCACATAGGGAAGCTGCATCCGTCCAATGGAGAATGCAGAAAAAATGGAGTTCTCAGGAAGATTGTTGGCAAAGGCAAGCAACGTCTGTGGATCATCCGGAGCCCCATAAGGGATGCCCATGCAAAGCTGGAACAGGGCGGGTTCATCGACGAGACCTTCCTTGATCAACTGTTTGGCAAATACTAGATGCCCGGTATCAAAGACCTCCAACTCCGGCCTCACACCAAGATCACGGATTCGGGCTGCCATGTCTCTCAACATTGAGGTCGTGTTGACCATGATGTAGTCGCCTTCGGCAAAATTCATGGTTCCACAATCCAGACTGCAGATGTCCGGACGGATCAATTCGACGTGACGCAATCGTTCCTCAGCACTTGCCATGTCGGTCTGTTCCTGCACCAGAGGAAGTGGTTTTTCGGGTGCTCCAAGCACGAGATCCCCCCCCATTCCTGCAGTGAGGTTGATCACGACGTTCACTCCAGATTCACGAACCCGATCCACCACCTGTCGGTAAAGTTCCGGGTCCCTGGCAGGAGCCCCGCTTTGAGGATTTCTGACATGGATGTGGATCACCGCAGCGCCTGCCTTGGCAGCCTGGATTCCGCTTTCTGCTATTTGCTCAGGAGTCACGGGTATCAGGTCGCTCTTCCCCGAGGTGTCACCGGCTCCAGTGAGGGCACAGGTTATGAAAACTTCATGATTCATGCGAGTTCCATGATTGAGTTTTTGGATATCGTTTCAGAGTCTGTCATATTTTCTTCTTCGGAATTTTCTAAGGTTTCCTCCATCAGCCAATCCCGGAAGAGTCTTACCAAAGGTCTTTCCAGTGCTTCCCGGGGAAAGACCACATAATACCCCTGTTGGCTCAGGATGGATTCATCAAAAAGACGAATCAATCGGCCGCTTTCCAGGTGTTCCTGGACCATTTCTAATCCACAAAGTGCCACGCCTTTGGCATCGATCGCAGCATGAATCAGCAGGTTTGTGTCCTCAAAAATGGACCCGCGTTTAAAACGGACTTCATCTGCTCCAGCATGCCGGAGCCAGGCTTTCCATTTTTCATAATTGAACTCATGGAGGAGCCGGTAATTAGCAAGTTGTAAGGGGTGTTTGAGGGATTGTTCCTGATCCAATAATTCCGGGCTGCAAAAAGGGGTATATTCCAAGGTCATCAGCCTTTCGCTCTGAAGTCCTTCCCAGTTTCCACTTCCCCAGTACACGCCAAGATCTGTTTTTCCATACACAAAATCAGGTTCCTGACTTGAAATCTGAAGGTGCAGATTGATGTCAGGATGACGTTTGTAGAAGGAGCCAATTCTGAAAGACAGCCAATTTGAGGCAAATTGCGGGGTCAAACTCACCGTCAGGGTTTGTTCTGCATCATGTTCCCGGATCACCTCTAATGCTTCCTGGATACTGCTGAATGCTGAAATGACGGCAGGAAGCAACATTTGCGCCTCTTCGGTCATTAATACCCTGCGTTTGATACGGCTGAAAAGTTTGATCCCCAAATGATCTTCCAGTGATTTGATCTGATGGCTGACTGCTGCCTGAGTGACATGGAGTTCCTTGGCGGCCTGAGTGAAACTCAGATGTCGTGCTACGGCCTCGAAAACCCTCAGTGTATTGAGGGGAGGCAACGATCCTGAATCAATCATCATTTCTTATGCATCCCATTAGAAAAATTCATCTTAATTTAAACCTACCCATTTTATTTAAAATGAATCTATACAAATGGCAAGAAGCTTTTACAAACATAAGCCCGGGCATGGGCATGATAGATCAGTTGGTTTAAATCATTATAATATTTTATTCATAATTTAACATTGCTCCTTCCTGTCGCGGGTGCTAATGATGTCCCTAACATTGGAAGAATGATAAGCAGATAACAACATCAGCAAATCCAAAGAATTAAAGTAGCTTGAAGTAAATAAAGATGATTGATTTTACTCTCTCCGAAGAACAGAAACTATTGATAGAAATGACCCGCTCCTTCGTCGAAAAGGAGATGGTTCCGAATGAGGATGAATTGGAAAGGACCAATCAACTTTCTCCTCAATTGGCAAGTTCTCTCAAAGAAAAATCAATGGATTTGGGGCTGCATGCCTGCAATCTTCCAACAAAGGTGGGAGGAGGCGGTTTGGATGCGGTTTCAGTGATGCTGATTGAGAAGGAACTTGGACGGACTTCGCTGGCGATGGCGGAATGCGCCCACCGTCCTCTGAACATCCTGGCAGCATGTGAGGGAGAGCAGGTGGAACAGTTTCTCAAACCGACTCTGGCCGGGAAAAAACGTGATTGTATTGCGATGACGGAGCCCGGAGCAGGTTCTGATCTCCGCAGCATGCGTTGTCGTGCTGAATTGGCAGATGATGAATGGAACATCAATGGAGAGAAACATTTCATTTCCCAGGCATCGGTTTCTGATTATTGTGTCCTTTTTGCTGCCACTGGAGAAGAGGAAACCTCGAAAGGAATCAAGAAGCGTATTTCTGCATTCCTGGTCGATTTCAAGGATCCTGGAGTGGAAGTCGCATCCGGATACAGGAATGTCTCACACCGGGCCTATACCAACAATATTTTGCGTTTCAATGATGTCAGGATTCCAGGTTGGAGGATCATGGGGCCTGAAGGAGACGGATTCCGATTGGTCAACGAATGGCTGGGCCCGACACGTTTGACGGTGGCGGCAACCTGTGTTGCCCGAGCAGAACGGGCTTATGAGATTGCTTTGAAATACGCGTCGGAGCGTGAGCAGTTCGGACAGAAAATCGGCAAGTTCCAGGGCATTTCCTTTCCTCTTGCAGACATGGCCACCGAAATTAAATTGGCCAACCTGATGCTCATCGAAACGGCTTGGAAAATTGATCAGGGAACGGTTACCACAGAGGACTGTGCAATGGCCAAACTGTACTGCTCGGAAATGCTCTCAAGGATCGCCGATCAGGCTTTACAAACAGTAGGCGGGATGGGATTGATGGAAGAACTTCCTCTTGAACGCATCTGGCGTGACGCCCGTATCGAACGTATTTGGGACGGAACTTCTGAAATTCAGCGTCATATCATCTCCAGAGGACTTCTACGCCCTCTAGGTGCATAAATCATAAATGGTGTTATGCCTCAGAGACATTGTAAAAAATCAGTCATGTAATGCTGAGATTCGATATGCGTGTTTAATCTTTGAGGGGCATTATTTTTCTTTCTTTTCTTGCTTGTCTTCTTGCACTTCGTCTTCGTCTTTTTCTATGTCTTCGTTCGCTTCAGCGATTTCTTTGGGTGAAAGCATTTTTTTTGAGTCAGTTGTTTTAAGATCAAAGGGAGAACTAACAATGAGGATAATGATAATACCATGGTTGGTGATATGAAATCTATCAATAAATTGAAAGCTAGGAACTGTTTTCATGGGCAGGTATTTTTATTGATTCATCCTTCATTAATTAGATCGTCCTGCCAGGGTGTTTGATCATGGAATGCTTCATACATAAATCGATTCAATGAGCTGGTTCTGTTTTTGTAACGAATAGAAAAAAATTAATCCTTTGAAGAGAGAGATGATTGAGAATTTTCAAAACAATGGAGCCTTTTCCCTGTCCGTCGTAGCATGAGCCATTTGGTGATTGATCCTAAGTATCCCTTTGGAGAATTTGTGGTTGGGTTGGTGTAACAAAAAGAATATAAAGATATCCATAACTTAAATAAAATCCTGTGACCTTAAATTATTTTAACTCATGAATCTGGATCGTCTCTTTCGTCCCAAAAACGTTGTGGTCTATGGAGGGAAGTGGTCGGACTTTGTGGTCGAGCAATGTTTTAAACTCGGTTTTTCAGGCAATCTATGGCGTGTCCATCCCAGTCGAGAGGGATGTTTTCGGGAACTTTCGGAACTTCCAGACATTCCGGATTCTGCATTTCTGGGAATCAATCGGGAACAGACCCTTTCTGTGTTACGTGACCTGAGTCACCAAGGTCTGGGTGGAGCAGTAATCTTTGCCTCTGGTTTTGGAGAGGTGGAGGATGGACTTTCATTGAGGGATGAATTGGAGCAAATTCCTTCAGACCTGCCTTTCATAGGCCCCAACTGTTACGGGTTCATCAATTTTTTCGATCAAGTTGCCCTCTGGCCCGATCAGGTTGTAGGCCAAGTGATCGAACGTGGGGTGGCGATCATCAGTCAAAGTGGAACCATCTCCATCACCCTCATGGCCCAAAGACGATCGCTTCCGGTGGGATATGTGATTTCGGTTGGCAATCAGCAGCGTCTCGCGGCTGAGGACTTGATCCGCTATTGCGCCCAAGATGATAGGGTCAGCGTCATAGGGCTTTACATGGAAGGAATCAAGGATATCTCAAACTTCATTGATGCCGTGGAAGAAGCAAGGCAGTTGAAAAAGCCGATTGCCCTGATCAAGGCAGGACGCAGTGAAAAAGGGAAGCAAGTGGCCCTGACGCATACGGGGGCAATGACCGGTTCGGAAGAATTACATGATGCTCTGTTCGAACGTTTGGGTATTGCCCGTTGTGAGGATCTGAGCACTCTGGTCGAGACTTTGAAACTCCTTCATTGTTGCGGACCACTTCAAAGTAATCGTGTGTCGATGATGAGCGCATCAGGTGGGGATGTTGCCCTGATTGCGGATAACATCAATGGCCATGATCTCGTTTTAGAACCTCCTTCAGATGGTGTTAAAGCCAAACTGAGTCCTTTGGTCGGTGAACGTGTGTTGATTGACAATCCCTTGGATTTTCAAACAGCCACCTGGTTTGATCCACCCAGGTTGAGAAAAATGTTTAAGACGATGCTTGGTGCGGGTTATTCACTGACTTCCTTGATGCTCGACCCTCCCGATGAAATCGAATCGGACACCGAATCTTTCGATAGCGTGATCGAATTGTTTCTCGAAGTTGCCGAAGGTTTTGCATCTCAGGCAGGGTTGCTTTCATCTCTTCCGGAAAGTCTTTCACGCAGAATACGAGAAAAAGCCCTGAAAGCAGAAGTGGTTCCACTTCAGGGACTTCCAGAAGCAATTCGATCCATGAATCATGCAGCCTTAATCGGAAAGAATTGGAAGCAGGGTTTGCAAACAAAACTTCTGATTTCGGATGATTTCTCAAGTTCCAAAAAGATGCTGACGGAATTTCAAGCAAAGAGCATGTTCCGGGATGCAGGCCTGCCGGTACCTTATGGGAAACTGATTTCCGCTGAAGAGGCACCCATGGCTGCGGAATCGATGAATTACCCGTTAGTGTTGAAGGCATCATCTCCAGAGTTGTTCCACAAAACAGATCAGGGAGGAGTGGCACTAGGGCTTTACTCTCAAGAGGAAGTGGCCAACGCTGTTGCAGAAATGAGAGGCACCTCTGATTCCTTCCTCCTTGAAGAGATGGTGACAGACACGGTGGCAGAGTTGCTGCTCGGTCTGCACTACGACCCACAGTTTGGTTTTTCGATCATAATAGGATCCGGGGGGATTTTCGCAGAACTGCTGGATGACAGTGTCACGGTCCTTTTTCCAATGAATGAATCGATGATCTTGCAGGCGCTGGAGAAATTGAAAATCTATAGGGTTTTGCAGGGTTGGCGGGGAAATCCCAAAGGGGATCTGGAAGCTTTGCTGAAAACCGTTCAGGCTTTTATAGAATTTGCTGAAAACCACCATCAAAACGTGCTCAATGCGGAAATCAATCCCCTTGCCATACGACCAGAAGGAAAGGGAGTGATACTTTTAGATGCATTGATCCAAATCAAGGAGAACTGAATGCCGGAAGCCTTTGAATTACAAGAACATGAAAGTGTTCTGGAAGTTACCCTCTGTCGAGGTAAAGCCAATACCATCACTGCGGAAGACAGCCGTCAACTCAACCGGATGTGGGAAGGGTTTCGTGACAACGCAACCCAGCGTTTTGCAATCCTCACCGGGAAGGGGGAAAAGTTCTTCAGTGCAGGATGGGATCTTAAGAATGTCGCAGAGAGTGGAGAGGTTTCCGATTCTGATTACGGCTCCGGAGGATTCGGAGGACTGAACCACCCGCGTAACCTCTACAAACCGATCATCTGTGCAGTCAACGGCATTGCTTGTGGAGGTGGGTTCGAAATGATGCTCGGATGTGACATCATTGTTGCTGAGGAACACTCAACTTTTGCCCTTCCTGAAATCAACGTCGGGGTGTTGCCTGATTGTGGGGTGGTGAAACTCAGACGTAGGATTCCATACCATGTTGCGGTTGAACTGATGATGACAGGACGCTGGATGGATGCCCAGGAAGCCAAACATTGGGGACTCGTGAATCATGTGGTTCCACAAGGTGAAGGCCTGGTCAAGGCCCGTGAAATAGCAGATCAACTCGAAGCAGGACCTCCGCTGCTCTACCCTGCCATCAAACAGGTCTTAAGGATGACGGAGACGATTTCTGAAAATGAAGCCTTCTCTGTCCATGATGCCTGTTCCACAGTTGAAAAGGTGAACCGTTCTGAGGATATCAAAGAGGGAGCATTGGCGTTTTCTGAAAAACGTAAACCTGTTTGGAGAGGAAAATGATGAGTTTGCATGAGCCGAAAATGGAAACCGTTTAAGGCGGTGTTTCCAACTACTCCATTGCAGGAAAAAGCCTGTCAAAGATGGCTGCGGAAGAAACTTCAACTCAACAATCAACAAACAAGGATTGGGGATTGAGTGAGAAAATGTTGAGCCTTCATTATGTCTGAACTGGAGATTCGAGCAATTAATGGGAACGAAGCAAAACCTCTTCTGGATGCTTCGGATAAATTGATGGAAAGCCTTTATCCTGCAGAGAGCAATCATTTGGTGGATATGAAGGAACTTTTAATGCAGGACAATTTTTTCATCGGTGCATTCATTCGAGAAAAACTTGTTGGCTGTGCGGCCATGATCGTGAAAAAAGAAGAATTGAATTATGGAGAAATCAAAAGACTCTTTGTTGATGAAAATTATAGAGGACAAAAAATTGCCATGAAGCTCATGCAGGCACTAGAAGACCAAGCGTTGAATCAGAATTATCAATGGATTCGGTTAGAAACTGGAATCCATCAGCAGCCATCCATACACCTCTATGAAAAATTGGGATATCAGAAGACAAAACCATTCGGAAATTATGTAGAAGATCCATTCAGTGTGTTCATGGAGAAAAAAATAACAACAACTGATGACCTCTAATTCAAATCAATGCATGCTCCTAAATAGATCCATCGGACGATGGTATGAGTACATTAATTTCGTGAAATATCTCTTTGAGAAAAGCTAAGAGCGTTCAAAA
>NYUB01000133.1 GCA_002683785.1 Deltaproteobacteria bacterium | reverse complement strand
CAGGGGAACTCTTTTGGTGTTGGCATCCACCCTCTTCTTTGCCTCATTGCGGACGATGGAAATCGCAGATGCGATTGCGGTTTTTTTCATCCATCCTCTGTTGACGGTGGTGATCGCCCCCATCCTGCTGGGGGAAAAGGTGGGATTCCAGCGCTGGTTAGCAGCATTGGTCGGATTCAGCGGCGCATTGATGGTGATCCGGCCGGGAATGGAGCATTTTGACTGGAATTCCCTCTATGCTTTGGCCACAGGGTTTTGTTTCAGCGGTTATGTGATGCTTGGCAGACGTCTGGCTGGAGAAGGTTCCCCGCTTCAGGCATTGGTGGTCACTGGACTGGTAGGAACGTTGATGTTGTCGGTGCTCCAACCCGGAGTCTGGATCACTCCACAGGGAATCGAATGGGTCTGGATGGGTGCCATGGGTTCAATCGGGCTCATTGGGCATTACTTCATCATCAAAGCCCTNGAACANGCTCCAGCNTCNAGNNTNGCNNCNCTGGGNTATTTCGAAATCATCGGCTCGGTCTTGGTCGGACTGGTCGCCTTCGGANACCTACCCGATCCCTGGACCTGGTCGGGTATCGCGGTGATTGTCTGTTCTGGACTTTATGTGATGCAGCAATCGATGAAAGNNAAGAAATCTTTAACCCGCCGAAAAACGGATTCCTGAAGCAGGCCCCTCTAGTCTAAGATTTTCTTAAAAACGCGAAGTGTTGAACGCCGAGATGTCAATCGAAGTTTGCCTCCCGGAGGCCATTTCCGCCACAAGTTGAGCGGTCATGGGGGCACCGATCAGTCCACGGTGTCCATGACCGAATGCAAAAATGATTCTTTTGTTGCCAGGACAAAAATCAATCACGGGCCTGGAATCCGGCAGACTGGGACGGTGACCCATCCATTCGGAACTTTCTCCCTTTTCCAAATTCGGATACATCATTTTGCCAAGTTTTAGGAGTGTTTTCGCACGGGCNTCATTGGCNGGAGAATTCAATCCTGCAAATTCTGCNGTCCCNGCAAACCGGACNCCCATCTCCATGGGAGTGGCCATGAATTTGTGTTTCGACTCCATCACAATGTTCGTCGGTCCACCTTCAGTGGAATTCAANGTCACATGATATCCACGTTCTGTTTCGAGCGGAATGCGGACTCCAAGTTGAGAGGCCAGTTGATGAGACCAGGCACCTGCGGCAACAAGCACTTNATCAGACTGAATTTCCTGACCCTCCATTTTCAAAACAATCTTTCCATCCCCTTGTGTCTTTATTGATTGAACCGAGCCGGTTGTCAATCGGCCACCATCTTTTTGGAATCGTTCTGACATTTTTTCCACCAGCCGGAACGGGTTGGAACTGAAACCGGAGTTTCGGAACAACACTCCAAAACCGTAATCCTGGGACAGGTTGGGTTCCATTTCCCTGACCTGATCTTTCNGCAACTCCTCATACTCCACCCCTTTGTTTTTCAGGATNTTCCAATATCCCAGCGAATGTTGGAAATCNTCTTCATTGGTGTAGAGATGGATCACCGGTGATTCCACAATCAGATCCTCCGATTCGATCTCCTTTGCCAGGTTCTGATAGAGACGGAAACAACTTGCATGGAGGTTCAGAAGTGATGATGTTGTCTCGTCGACTTTCTCCCAATTCGCACTTTGCAGGAAACGNAATAACCAGGGAAACAGTTTGGGNAAATACTGCCANTGGATGAACAAAGGACCNTCTTCCCGAAGAAGCCANCCTGGAACCTTGGACATCACTCCAGGAAGNGAATTNGGAAGTGCGGAACTGGGAGAAATTGCTCCGGCATTTCCAAAGGAGCAGGAACTTCCAGGGGGTTCCCGATCGACCACGTTTACCTGAAAACCCTCTTTCTGAAGCGCCAGAGCACAGGACATCCCAATGATNCCGGATCCAATGACGATGAATTCTTGATTTTCTGATTTCTGATTCATGGGTGTTTGTATCATTCCTTCATTTTTTTGAGAAAGTTCATGATGAATTTACNTGCTGATGATTTTTCGATCCAGGCATTTNTTGCTCAAATTCTGCTTCACCTGGAAAAGGTGGATCACCCGNACTTGNATNATATCTTTCATGGAATGCTTGAGAAGTCTCCACCATTAAACCATCCACTNGAAACCAAACCTCCTTTTTTTCAACAAGAACTGGAAGATAGCATCCAAGGCATTCCTGCTCAGACTGTGTCCTTGAAGCCAGGGGTGGAATATCTGGCNAACAGAGTTTATTGGAATGATGCCTCCAGAGGAGTCCCGGAATTCACCGTGAGGGGGTATTCCTTTGCAGAAATCATCGGGAAATNCGGAGCATATCTTCATGATTCAATGAGNCTGGGGCTGTATGTTCAAGCTCCTTCGGTCGATTATCCGGCCCATGCCCATGATGCAGAAGAGTTCTACCTCATCTTGAATGGGCATGCAGAATGGCAGATCGATGATGAATCACATCATGCTGAAGCAGGCAGTGNTTTTCACCATCCACCAACAGCAGGCCATCGAATGATTACCTCCGACCAACCCTTGCTGGCTCTGTGGATGTGGACCGGAGCTATCGAAGGGCGATACTGGTTCGTAGGTCATGAAGAGATCGATTGTCAGCTGAAATAACGGTCCTTGAGCTGGTAGAAGAGGATCGACGGAGCCAGAAACCAGGGATTGCCNGAATAGAAGGGCCTGGTTTGGAAAGGNACTTGTGTCAACGGGGTTTCCCCTTCTGNCAGTCCGGCAATCCTTTGCCCCAGTTTGGTTCCAAAATAGCTGGACAAGGATACTCCAGAACCGCAGTAGCCCATTGAATAATACATACCGCCTTCTTCTCCGGAGTGAGGCATTTCATCAAAAGTAAAGCCTACGAATCCCATCCAGGAATGACTGACTTTTTTTGAGGCCAGTTGNGGNAAAATGGTCACCAACTGATCATGCAGGGCCNGTGCGCTTTTGCTGGGGTCNGTTTCATTCAGCGACACCCGTCCCCCAAAAAGAATGNGTTTGCGGTCCGGAGAGGCCCGGTAATAGACCACCAGTTTCCTGGTGTCGGTGATCACACGGTTTTTGGGAATCAGTTCATCCACCAAAGCCTGATCCAGTTCCTCTGTCGCAATGATGTAACTTCCAATCGGGATGATCCTNCTNTTGAACCATGGGGGATTTTGCTGGTTGTAGCCACTCGTTGCAATTACCACCTTTTTCGCTTTGACCACCCCGGAAGTCGTGGACACGAGAAAGATGCCTTTGGCTTGATGAATCTCCTGCACCGTACANTGGGACTTGATCGAAACACCCGATCTTTGGGCGGCCTCGAGTAAGCCCTGATGGTACTTCGCAGGATCCACGGAAGCATGATGGGGATGAACGATTCCACCCTGATAAAAATCTGTTCCGATTTCTGAGTGCTGATTTTCTTTGGAAATGAGTTCGATTGGAACTTCCAAGCCTTTGGGTTGGTTGGTGATTTTCTGTTCCAGAAGCCGGAACTGTTTTTGAGTATGTGCCCCATAAAACCTTCCAACGCGTTGAAAATCACAGTCGATCTGCTCCTCCTTGATGAATTCACCAATCCAGTCCAATGCCCGGATGCCCTCTTTGAGGATGCCCCGGGCTTGTTCTTCNCCAAATCTTCGGGCAAGGTCGGAAAAACTGGGTTTCAAACTCGTACTGACCTGTCCACCGTTNCTGGAACTTCCTCCCCATCCCGCGTCCTCTGCATCCAGAACCAGGGTCTCCATTCCTTGACGCGATGTTTGCAGGGAGGTGCATAAGCCTGTGTAGCCTGAGCCAACGATCAGGACCTCCGATTCTTTAGGAAGATCGATTTCTTCCAATTGAGGTCTGGGTGTTCTTTCCCACCAGTAAGGAATGCTCTGATAATCCTTAGTAAAAACCGAATCCATGCTCATTTGTTTGATTTGGAACCCATGAATTGAGTGGCCAGCATAAGTGCTGTGGAAATCAACACCATGATCGTCGAAATTGCTGCAATCGTCGGGTCGATGAAATCCCTCAACGCACTGAACATATGCTTGGTCAATGTTGCATTCACACCTCCTGAGATGAAAATCGAAATGATCACCTCATCAAAAGACGTCAGAAACGACAGAAGCGCAGCAGTAAAGACCGAAAAACGGATCTGGGGCAGGGTGATGACAAAGAAAGCCTTGAGCCTGGAAGCACCCAGACTCCTGGCGACCCGTTCCTGGTTCATGTCATAGGTACGAAAGGCGGCCGTGATGACGATCATCACCAGNGGGGCGGCCAGGGAAGTGTGGGCTAAAACCAGACCGCCAATCGTGTTATTCATGCCCATCCTACCGAAAACATAAAAGGTTCCTATCGCAATCAGGATCACGGGTACGATCATGGGAGTGATCAGAAAAACAAAAATGGCTTTGGCCGCAGGATGTCCTGAAACATAAAGCGCGTAGGCCGCCATCGTCCCNAAAGGGNTGGCCACCAACATGGTCAGAAAACCGATCAGAAATGAGGTCACTGTGGCCCGCATCCATTTTGGTGTTTCCAAATATTCAAAATACCATCGAAGGGACCAGGTTGAAGGTGGGAATTCAAGGTATTGGGAATCCGAGAATGACATGGGAATTACGATCAATGTCGGCAGCACCAGGAGGAGCATGATCAACGAAGCCACTAGATAGAGCCAAAACCGCTTGCCGTGGGTGATCTGGGTTTCGCTGGCNGGACTATTCCACCAATTCATCTTAATGCCTNCCAAAAAGTACGGCNTCCAACTTCAGAAACTTCGCTGCCANGTAGAGNATCAGNAGGGTGGAAACCAGGAGAACCACTCCCAGTGCGCTGGCAGCACCCCAGTTGAACTGGTTTTCAAGAATCGCCGTGATCTGTGTTGCCACCATCACTACCCTTCCGCCTCCCAAAACTGCAGGAGTGACATAAAAACCAAGACAAAGGACGAAAACAATCAATGAGCCTGCGACCAGTCCTGGAAGGGACAGAGGGAAGAAGACTTTCCAAAAAACCTGGATATGATTCGCCCCAAGGTTGGACGCCGCATGCATCATTTCGCGTTCGATCCGTTTCATCGCTCCATAAAGGGGCAGGACCAGAAAAGGCAGCATGATATGCGCCATTCCAATCAAGGTCCCTGTCAGATTATGAACAAGTTTGATGGGTGTATCCCAAAGACCGATCTGAATTGCAAAATCATTGAGAATTCCTTTTTTCTGCAACAACACTAACCACGCGTAGGTACGCACCAAGAGGGACGTCCAAAAGGGCAAGAGCACCGCAAGCATACAGATGGCTGCCATTCGATCAGAAAGTTGGGCCAGAAAATAGGCCAAAGGATAACCGATCAGGATGCAAATCAGAGTCGTCAGGAAACTGACCTGGAAGGTGGTCAGAAAGACCCTAGCATAGGATTTGTAGGTGATCATCTTCTCATAGTTGACCAGGGAAAATTCTCCACCCCGGCCTAAAACGGATAAATAAAACAACCAGCCTACTGGAATCACGATGATCAGGACAACCACCAGGATTGAAGGTAGGGAAAGACCCAGCAGGCTCCATTGTTCCCGAAACTTCTGCCGGCCAAGTTCTTGTTCGTGGAGCAGGGTATCCGAATTCACATCGAGTTTGATGCGTGGGTTATTTTGAAATGAGGATGATGTCCTTACGGTTCAATCCGAAATCCAGTTGATCTCCTGGATTCATGAGATGCCTTGAACCTGAAGAATCGGTTCCAAATCGGACTGTGAGATCATGTCCCCCATTGATGGAGACCTGTGCAAAAGCCGTTTCACCTTGATAGACAAATTCCTTCACTTCCCCATGGAAAACAATGGCCTGCTCCGGATCAACTTGCTCCGGATCGGCCGGGAACAATCGTTCGGGCCGGACCACCAGAACCCATTCTCCATCCTGGTCCTGGCTTGGAACGTGTTGAATCAGGGTATCTTCAAAATATAATTCATTGGATCCATCACATTTCAGAGGAAGCATGGTCGATTCACCAATGAAATCGGCAACAAAGGAATTTGCCGGATGATTGTAGATGGTCTGAGGGGTATCGATCTGAACCAATCTTCCATGATTGATGACGGCAATCCGGTCCGACATCGTCAAGGCTTCCCGTTGATCATGGGTCACATAAACGGTGGTCACACCAAGTTTTCTATGGAGGTGCTTCAGTTCGATCTGCATCTGTTCCCGAAGTTTCTTATCCAGAGCCGAAAGGGGCTCATCCATCAGCAAGATCCTGGGTTGAAACACAAAGGCTCTTGCCAGTGCCACACGCTGGCGTTGGCCACCGGAAAGCTGGTCCACCCTGCGTTCTCCGAGTCCGGACAATTGAACGGTGTTGAGTGCCTCATCCACCCGTTCAGCACATTCTTTGGCAGGGATACGACGCAATTTCAGAGGAAAGGCAATGTTTTCAGCAACCGACATGTGAGGAAACAGTGCATAGTTTTGAAACACCATTCCTACTTCACGCAGATGTGGTGGAGCAAGGATCATCTCCCTTTCTCCGAAAAGGATGCTTCCGGAATCAGGACGGTTGAATCCTGCAATGGCCATCAGGAGGGTGGTTTTACCTGATCCTGAGGGCCCCAGAAGGGTCAGAAACTCTCCACTTCTGACATCAAGATCAACTGAATCTAATGCATGGAGGGAACCGAATTTTTTCGTAAGCCCACGAATAGTAATGGGCAAGGCAGTTGATGGACTGGACACGGGGTCAAGCCTGGTGAGCAGTTCCAAAGGTGGGAAAATATGCCTGCAGGGAGATTTTAGCTCCCTGCATAGCACTGAGATAAACTATTCGCTCATCAATTCCATGTAAAGTTCAGTCGCTTCACTTCTGTTCTTGGCATACCAGTCCAAACTGACAGGCAGCATCAACGGAACATTCTTCGGATGGGAAGGCAACGATTCGACCAGTGCTTTGGAGGCCGTTGTCATTGCATAGGCTTTCTTGTTGGTGGGCCCATAGGTGATATGAAACGGGAGGTTCGCCTGGTATTGGGGCTTTGAAACCTCAGCGAGAAATTTCATGGCTACTTCCTTGTGGGGCGCCCCTTTAGGCATGGCAAAACAGTCATAATCCAACAAAGCCTGGTTGAAGGTGTAACCCACTTTAGCACCATCTTTCTTGGCATTGTCGAATCGTCCATTCCAGCCGGTGCTCATATCCACTTCGGCATCTTTCATCAACTGCGCCTGTTGGGCACCTGATCCCCAAAATACGGTGATATGAGGTTTCAGTTCACGGATCTTATTGATGGCACGCTCTTTTCCTTTACGGGTAGAAAGTACCTCATAAACCTTTTCAGGTGGTACACCGTCAGCCATCAGCGCGGGTTCCAGTGCACCGTCGACATTGTTCGCACGATAGGCACGGGTTCCCGGGTATTTCTTGACATCCCAAAAGTCTGCCCAGGAACTAGGGGCTCCAGGACTTCCTGGTTTTCCATATTTATCGGTGTTCCAAGCCATGACCGTCGCAAAGACATCGGAACCGACACAATAATCCGTGTATAAGTTAGGATAGAAATCACTGACATCCACGACGCTGTAATCAATTTTTTCCAGACAACCTTTAGCTGCTGCCGCAGCCGATCCACCTGAACCCGTCACCACCAGATCCCATGTCACAGCACCAGATTCGACCTGGAGACAGGTCTTTGACATGCTGGCTCCCGATTCACGGTTGATGGCAATTCCTGAATTTCTTGATGCATCATTGAAGAGCGCAAGATCCTGTGCCTTCCCGTAGGTTCCTCCTCAGGAAACAACCGTGATGGGCTCTGCTACTACAAGATTTGCTGAAAAGGCAATAACAGAGAAAAATGTTATCCCCTTCAGAATCTTTATTAATTTTACGATTTGTTTCATCTTCATACTCCTTGGATGGATAAAAATTGTTCCAAAAAAAAACTTGAACAATGAAATCGAACCTTAGCAACAAGCCTAAAAAGGTCAACCGCAATTTATCAGCCAAGATTTCAACTACCGCGTTATAATCCGAAGCCTTTTAAAAAAATATTATTTGGAGGCCTTTGAGATTTTAAAGTGCCATCGCCTTTTCACGCAGGACATGCTTTTGGATTTTTCCTGTTGAAGTTTTGGGCAGTTCCAGGAAGACCACGGTTTTGGGAATTTTGTAATGGGCCATCTGATCCCGGCAGAACTGGATGATTTCCTCGGAACTCACTTCGACCGAAGGATCTTTTAGGGTGATGAAGGCACAAGGGGTTTCTCCCCATTTTTCATCAGGACGCGCCACCACCGCGGCTTCCAGGATTTGAGGGTGGCGGTAGAGTGTTTCTTCAACCTCGAGGCTGGAGATGTTTTCTCCTCCTGAAATGATGATGTCCTTGGAGCGGTCCTTGATTTCGATGTAACCGTCGGGATGCATCACCCCGAGGTCACCCGTTCGATACCAACCGTCCTTCAGTGATTTTTCACTTTCTGCAAAATTCTTGAGGTAACCCTTCATGATCGTGTTGCCGCGAAGCATCAGTTCTCCCATCGTTTTTCCGTCTGCCGGAGCTGCTTCTAGGGTTTCCGGATCCCCTATACGGATTCCATTCAGGGATGGATAAAGTACTCCCTGACGTGCTTTTTTCGCGGCACGGCCTTCGAGATCCAGATCGTCCCAGGATTTCTGCCAGGCGCAGATGGTTGCCGGGCCATAGACCTCCGTGAGGCCATAGAGGTGAATCACTTCGAAACCCATCGGTTCGAGGGAGGCAATCACTGCACTCGGAGGAGCGGCTCCTCCGGTGGCAATGATCACTTTCGTATCGAGCTTTGGTTTAACCTCATCCGGAACATTGGCCATCGCGTTGAGGATGATCGGTGCTCCGCACTGGTGCGTTACTCCGTGTTCTTCAATGAGACGGAAAACGGAGGCGGGATCGAATTTTCTGAGGCAGACATGGGTGGCACCCATGGCACTCACACCCCAGGTAAAACACCAGCCGTTACAGTGAAACATCGGCAGCGTCCATAAGTATTTCGATTCGCTTCCAAGCCCGATCATCATCGGGTTGCTCATCGCAGCCAGATAAGCCCCACGATGGTGACATACCACGCCTTTGGGATTGCCAGTGGTTCCGGAAGTGTAATTCAGGCTGATCGCATCCCATTCGTCTTCGGGCATTTTCCATTCGAAGTCAGGATCTCCTTCTTTTAGAAAATCTTCATAATCCAAACTGCCCAGTTTTTCTCCTCCATCCCCTTCAGGGTCGTCGATGTCTATAACCAGTGGTTTCTTATTTGATGAAGAAAGGGCTTCGCGGATGACCGGAGCAAATTCGGTATCGGTGATCAGCACCTTGGCTTCACCATGATCCAGAATATGACGGATGGTTACTCCATCCAGCCGCATGTTGAGTGCATTCAACACTGCACCAGACATTGGTACTCCTAAATGGGCCTCGAGCAGTTGCGGGATGTTGGGAGCCATCACCGAAACAGTGTCTCCACGACCAATCCCTCGGCCGCTTAAGGCCGAAGCCAGACGGCAGCTGCGGTGCCAAAAATCTTTGTAGCTGATGCGTTGGCTTCCATGGATGATCGCCGTTTTGTCACGGTAAATGCCTGCCGATCGCTCCAGCAAGGTCAGGGGGGTCAGCGGTTGATAATTGGAAGGCCGGCGTTCTAAATCGATTTCGAAAGGATTTGTCGGATTCATGGCTTGTTTACAAAAAATGAATGGAAGAAAAAGGAGTACTTCATGAAAAGTGGGGATCCAGGATTTGAAGTTCATCACCGACTTGAAGCAGCCCCTGATGCTCATGAATCAGATTCTGCCCAAAAAGAGCCTCCCCGTTTTGGCGCCGGTAGTTCGCCAATGTCTTCAAAGGATCCTTTCCGGAAAACTCCCCGGTTTCAGGATTGACGGTCGTGACCCTGCAGCGTCCGCAAGGCTTGGCCACCTGGAACGACAACTCTCCGATTTTGACCCGTTTCATTCGGTCTTCAACAAAGGCCTCGCTTCCGTTGATCACCAGATTGGGGCGGAAACGGCGCATCTGCACCGGCTGCTCAAGCCTGCCGTTGAGATCGTCCAAAGATGCCTCGCCAATGAGCAGAAAAGGAAACCCGTCGGTGAATGACGTCCTCGAAGGAAACGCTGCATAATCCGGATCCACCTCCCTTCTAATGGAATCAGGCATGAACACGGGCCTAGAGGGACGTTCCAGGAAATTACTGAACCACTTTCCTGCAGCTTCGGAAGTTTCCCAGGCAGAACATTTCTTTCCAAAAATGCAGACATCGACCTCTGTTCCTGATTCTGGAATCAAAGGCATTTCAAGCGGAGGTTGCCCGGGTGCCTCTAGAACAAGCGTGTTTCCACGTATTTCTGGACGGATGAGCACCATTTGGGGTTGCTGCCGTTGGGTCAGGAAATCATTATTTTCATCAACCAGCATCCAACGACGGTCATGCTTTGGACCAAAATCATCGATCTCGACCTGGGGAACTGAGATTCCTGCCAGACCTTTGCAGGGATAGATATGAATGGAAGAAAGACGGATCATCACAGAAATTGGTGGTTTATTTCATTGGGCGAAGTCTTATCCTAGCGACCTATCTGCTATCACGCTAAAGTAAATCATGTCAACCTTTAGGTTTAATCACCCACGACTTATCACAATTCAGTGTAAGTTTTTCCAGGGCTCTTCGAATACTGGGAAAAGGTCAAATACTTCAGAATTCCAGATCCATGATTGACAGTTGGATGGTGAGACAATTTCAGCCAACCCTCAACCAGTTTGCACTGAATTGGGTCCCGAACTGGCTTAGAGCAAATGCTGTCACCCTCATAGGATTTCTGATTGGTTTGACGGTCATCCCCCTGCTCTGGGAACAGTTCTACCTGCACGCTTTGGCCGTGATTCTGATGAACCGCTTCCTGGACGGGCTGGACGGTGCCATCGCACGCCGTGACGGAATCAGCGACCTCGGGGGGTTCCTCGACATCAGTTGTGATTTTATTTTTTATTCCGCAGTGGTGTTTGGATTCGCCCTGGCTGATCCGGATAGAAACGCCCTTGCTGCATCTTTCCTCATATTTTCCTTCATAGGAACTGGAAGCAGCTTTCTGGCATACGCGATTATGGCTTCCAAACGGGAGCTTCGTTCCATCAGTCATGGAACGAAAGGGTTTTTCTACCTCGGAGGACTGACTGAAGGATTTGAAACCATTCTCTTCATGATCGTCATCTGTCTTTTTCCCGGGTGGTTCGTGGAAACCGCAATCTTCTTCGGAGTGCTATGCTGGTTGACCACATTAGGACGTTTCACAATCGCCATCCAAAACCTCAGTGATTGAATCCTGAATTCTTTACAGGCACCAGCATTTTAGCTTCTTCGCAATCCTGCCTTTATTCTGGTGAAAAGAGTGGAGCTATGATAGATATGACTTTTTGGCTGAAAATCAGCTTTGCTGTTCAGGAGGCTTCCGGAAGGTGATGCTGGAAATAATGGCCTGTTTCCAGATCGAGGCTTCTTCATTTTCTGAAGATTCCTCCATTTCATGAAGTGGGTTGATCGTCGATTCAGAGTGTTCTGAATCCGGGTTTTGGTTTTGCCCCTGAAGGGTTCTTAAACGTTCGATTCCGGAAAGACGGTAGCGTACCGTTGAAGGCTTGGAGTAAAATTCCCGTGCTTCCTGTTCGATCCGTTGGGACTCATCCAATTGTTTCGGAATCAGAGCATCATCATGGAAATCCTCTGGATACGGCTCGGCTTCCAGTTCCTGATTCTGCAGAAGGCAAGAGTAGAGAATCCAGCCCATGAGAACAAATGAACAGGCCATCAAACCCAGCGCATAATACATGCCCTGCTGATGGATCGGAAAGAATGAAAGGAATTCGTAAAACATTCGTATTGTGACAAATGATTGAAACCACTAAAGATAATGCTTCAAATTGTGTTCCAATTCCATTTCGAAACAACACCGGGTATCTTTTCCAAGGCTGGGCTCTGCTGTTATTTGAAAGCATACCCCTTGAGACGATTCATTAAAAAATGAGTACAGGAATCATTATTTTGGAAAGGGAATCCCAGTGAGTCATCCATTGGTCATGCTTCTCGTTTCCGATCTTTCCGGCAGGATGCGGGGAAAATCGGTCCCCCTGTTGGGATCCGAAAGACTATTAGAAGAAGGACTTGGATGGATCCCGGCGAATGCCGTGCTGACCTGCTTTGGTCCGATGGCCAAGGTGGAGAATGATGCCCTGGGGGAACTTCGCCTCATTCCTGCAGAAAATGAACCCACCACCTTTTCCCACGATGGGCTCAACATCGATCAGAACTGGTGGATTGGGAAAATCGTTAGGATGGACGGATTTCCTTGGGAATGCTGCCTGAGAAGCCAGCTTGAATCCGCGATCAGCATCTTGCGGGATCGTTTCCAACTGGAACTGCAAGTCGGGCTGGAACAGGAATTCTATCTCACTGGACGTAAGGATCAACTCAACACCAATTCCCTGGAAGCATTCTGTGAAGCCTCGGATTTTCTTAAATCCTATGCAGAATGCCTCGATTCGGCAGGCATCGCATTCAAGAGCCTGCATCCCGAAAACGGCCCAGGCCAGTATGAATTGAGTCTGCCCAAGATGGACCCACTCCAGGCCGCTGATCAACTGTTACTGGCCAAAGGCATTGGCAGGCACTGCGCGGCAAAGATGGACGAGCATCTGACCTTTTCACCGATCATCAGTTCCGTCACCATCGGCAGTGGGCTGCATGTCCATTTCAGCCTGCAGGATCTAGAAGGACGGGAACGGAACTCGGTGGATGGAGCCCGGATCAGCATACCTGCAGGAGCGTTTCTTGCGGGAATCCTTGGCAATCTTCCATCGCTGACAGCCTTCAATTCCCCGAGTCTGATATCCGCAGAACGTTACAGCCCGCCTCGATGGACCGCCTATTTCAACAATCTCGGCATGATGGACCGCAGGGCGGCAATCCGCATCACACGACTAGGTTCCGGAAGTCCTGACATCCATTTCGAACTGCGCACTGCTGACGCCTGTGCCAGTCCCTACCTGGTCCTCAGTTCAATGATTTATGCCGGGATTGAAGGACTCAGTCGAGAGATGCCGTGTCCACCGATGCACTCCACGGATGAACTATTGGCAGGTTTCACGGTTCCAGGAGTTGAGCGGCTGCCCGATTCCCTGGAGAAAAGTTTGGGGAATTTGATGGAGAATGAATCGTTGCTGGCGTATTTTCCTGCAGAATTCATTGACGCCTACCTGACCAATAAACGCCATGAAATTACCCTCTCCCAGGATTTCAAGGGACAGGAACTTTACGATACATACATAAAATGTTACTGATTTCTTGGAAGGCCTTTTCCTGAAATTGAACTGTAACGAATTCACGGACCAGAAGCATTAGACGGAATCGTTTCTCCGTCCTCCTCCTTCTTGTGAGCGCGAATCGTTTCGCGAAGCATGTCGATATCCTTACGAAAACTCTCCCTCCGTTCCATCTCGTCTGGAGAAATGTCGTCATCACGGGATAGTTTTCGGTCGATTTTTTCCAACAGGACATTCTGTTTCTTCACTTCCCTCAAGATTTCCCTGAGCAGGGTTTCGGATTCATTCATAGGAAAATAGGGATTTCCAGAAAAAAGAGGCTCAATTCTGGGAAAACCTCAGCCCGGCACCTCAAGAATTTCGATGCGGTAGGCATGTTCCAGGCTCCTGTCGTGGAGTGGATCATGAAGTTCCATCCGAAAAGCGTTCGCAGGCCTAACCCCGCCTATCACCGACATGGTCCCTCCAAACAAAACCGTTCCTTCAGGCAATTCTCCACCAAAACGGTTATCGAAAAGGTCCTGAGGAGCAATCATTTCACCCAGCAAACCCTCCTGATAAAGCGATTCACTGCCTTCATCCTCAATCCAGGCCCGAAGTCTCAAACGATCCCATTGTTGTTGCACTTCCTCAAAAGGCCATAGGGTCGAGCAAAGCACCTTGTCGCAGATCTGCTTCGAAAGGGTGATGCTTTTGGATTCGAGGTCACGGTCGGTTTGATCCGAACCAAGGCCGACATAGATCCGGGATCCTTGACAGATGAGAAAAAATTCAACCTCCCCGCTCGTGTCTTTTCCTGATACCTGAATTGAGGAACCCTGTGAAAGGCGGTCCACGGATAGAGGATAGAATTCCGGAACGTTCTTCGGTCCGGGAATGCCGAGTTCTGCCAGTTCATCAATATGCGCCTGAAGTGCTTCGCGGTTGCGTCCGACCCAGCCTGCCATGATCAGTTGATCCACCGTGCATTCGAGCATTTCCATTCCAGAAAGGTTTTGTACTTGAAAATTCAATGTTTTTTTGGTCTGCATGACTGAGTTATGGGGTTTGTTGAGAGAATCATGAATGCTGGATTTGGCCCATGCTTAAAAATGGCTGGTATGGAATTTGTAGCAGGATCTTTAAACACTTTTGAATAGATTGATTCAAATTCATAAATGAATCCCAGCCGTCAGGCCCCATGAAAGAACTTCGAACCGCTTTACTGAAAAAACTTCTCAAGGCCCATATTTCAACCATTGAGAAAACGGTTACCAGCGAAATGCAGCGTCAAATCATCCGCAAGGATATCCACGAGATCAAATTGGAATTAGCCCGCCGCAAGGAGCATCTGGAACTGGTTCACACGGAAAGCTCCTGAACCCACAAAGTTCATGATCTGTCGAGATTTACTCCTTTGGCAGATGGCTCAGATACTGGTCGACAAAATTGTATCCCACTTCTTCGGCAAAGGCCTCCTGCAGTTTTTCGGTCATCGGCCCGGGGACCTGTGATTTCCCAATCGGTTTTCCATTGCAGGAACGTGCCGGACAGATGCAGAAGCTGGTGGAAGTGATGAATGCTTCATCGGCATTCAAAGCATCATATGGAGACAGGTCGTCTTCAATCACCTGAATGTTGAGTTTTTCTGCCAGTTCGATCACCGTCTGACGACTGACTCCAGCAAGCACATATTGGGAACGTGGAGTGAAGAGGCATCCATCACGCACAAGAAAAAGGTTGCTGCCGATCCCTTCACAGAGAAAACCACGCGTATCGAGTAAAATCGCCCATGCATTCGGTCCCTTGTCCCGCACTTCCAGATCGGCCAGTACCAGGTTCAGGTAATTGTGGCTTTTGACGCTTGGACTCAGGCATTCCGGAGGAATCCTGCGGATGGAAGGGATGTGCATATCGATTCCTTCACGGAACAACTTCGCACGAGGCTTGATCGGCAGGGGAGTGCATTCCACAATCACCGTCGAACCTCCGCTTTGCCAGATTTCACCTCCCACCACATTCTGCCCACGTGTGATCCGTTGAAAGACCCAGTAATCCTCACCTTCATTCAACATTGGCAGGTTGCGTTTGACCACTTCCTCACTGATCTCCTGCATCTTCTGTGGCTCGATTCCAGGATTGATGTCGATGGCCTTAAGGGAACGGTATAGACGCTCGATGTGTTCCTCGAGTTTGAAAATCTTCCCGCCAAATGTCCGGGCAGTGTCAAAAACCGCATCTCCCAGGACAAAACCCCGGTCCCTGAAAGGGATCATCACTTCGGATTCCGGGACATATAGGCCGTTGTAGTAGGCTATTCTTTCAGTCATGACTATTCCTGGATGAATAGACCCATCAGATCAAAAGTTTAGACAACCTTCCGTGACGGGCCCAGTAATCTTCGATGCGGATTCTGATTTCATCAGGAAATCTTTTGAGGGTGTGATAGATTCGGTCACGATCACCAGGTTTCTCAGTGAATAACCGATAATGGTGATTGTAGATGCTTTTGACTACCGCCGTCCAGGTCCTGAATTCGAGTTCTTCTGTACTTTCTGATGCAGCAACCCACTGGTGCAGCAATGCTTCTCGAAGTTTTTCAGGAGCCTGAAGACGCACATAGTGACCGGTCACACCATCGTCCTGGGTTTCAAGAACCATAAAATGGTCCGGATTGATGATAAATATTTCACCCATCATTTTACCATCGAACGCGATAATCGTTTTCNCCACTGAGATCCCTTCCACNCATCAGGAACAGGGTCCTCTCCGCATGATCTATCANGCCTTTTTCTTCGGCCATACGACTAGACCATTCGCGGTCAAAAACCGAACTAGTCGGCATGAAACGCAGGGTAAGACCTCGACGGGACCTAGAGCTTCGATTGGCCGCCGACCCATGGGAGAGATATGCATCATGCAGTGAGATCATGCCTGCTTCCAACTCCAGATTGACTGCATCCGATTCGTCATATTCATCATGATCCAACTCCTGATTGAGCGTCAGCTCCTGTTTCGGATTGGTACGGTGTCGAAAAAGTTTTTGGGAACGATGTGAACCAGGGATGACTTTCAAACACCCGTTTTCAGAGGTGGATTCATCCACTGCAACCCAAACCGTGCAGGTCGCCAAAGGACGGATCGGCCAATATTCACCGTCTTGATGCCAGGGGGTTTCATGACCATGCTCCGCAGGTTTGGCAAAAAAACTTGAATTCCAGAGTGCAAAGTCCGGCCCCAGCACCGATTCAACCCGGCTGAGAATTCCTGGAATGCGTGCATAATTCAAAAAACTGAGATCGTAGGCCAAGACATTGGGGCAATAATTCAGAAATTCAGGATGTTTTTTCAAAAGCCGATCATGATCAGAAAGGATCTGCGCCAGTGTTTCCTGATCCAGCCTGAAATCTGGAATCACAAACCCGTCTTCAAAATAGCTTTTTTTTTCTTGAGTGCTGAGCATCGTTCCTTGGCCAAAAAATGAATCAAGTCCCAACTTAGCGATTCTAGATAAAAGCTCAAGAAGCTTCTCCCGGAAAAGGTCCAAGACAAAAGTTGATCCGGTACCATTCAGGATTCACTTAGGAATACTTTTTGAANCATAGGATGATTGAACACATTNAAAAGGAGACTCCATGCCAGAAGATTTCAAACTGCCTTTCGATCCAACCCAACTGTTAAATTACCTCAGCTCCAATGCAATCATGATCGCGGTGATCCTGCTTGTGACCCTGGTGGCCCTGATAGGATTCGCTAAGCTGAAAAATTCCATTGTNCCGGTCGGCATTGCCATCATCGCCGCNTGCCAAGTAGTTCAGGTGATTCAGTTGGTTTATCCACAATGATTCACGCGATTTATTAGTCTCTCGATTGTTTATTCCTGCCGAATCTTCGATTTTCGGCAACCACGCTCCATTCTGCTGAGTCTCTGAAGGCTTCAATTTATTCTCAAGCCTAAGACCTGAAATCCCTCTGGTTCCCAAAAGGTTCAAACAATCCTTTTTTTGAACCCCTCCCTTTGGTTTGATCCTATTTTTATCAGATCGACCTTGGATGATTAAAGTATAGGTTTTAGCAACCGATAACGTAAACGGCACTTTCCAATCTTTTTTTGGAAGTTTTTTAAATCGTTTTCGTTATCAGGAATGACTTTAAGAAAAACCATTCTATTGCTGACCCTGCTTTTGGCTGGAGTACTCCCATGTCTCCTGCCTTCGAAAGCAGATGCTCAAAAGCGGGGCAATTGGATCTCAGCAAGTTATTCCTGCAGGAATCGGTTCTGTCTAGACACTCGAAATAGGGATGCTGTGAGGGCTGACCGGGCCAAAGATCTCATTCGGCGAGGACTAGCCAAGAGAAAACCCAAACCGTTCAAACTGGAATTGAAACTTCGATTACGTGATTTCCGAGGAACAATATCGGGAAGCCGAAGCAGTGCAGAAATTATGAGTCAGAACGTCATATATGACGGATTTGGTATTGGAGAAAGTAAACTGAAATTCAAAACGAACTCTTCACAGTATCCAATCACTTATGAGTCAGAAACTTCAACCAGGGACTTCAGCTACACTTTTGGAGAGGACTGGTCCCTGACATTAGGAGTTTCTCTCGCTTATTCAGGCAATGCCAAGGTTCGTTTTTTAAATCACATTTACCAAAGTGAGAAAGTTCTTGGAAGTGGATATTTTGTTGGAGTAGGGCTCCGGATCAGTATTTTTGAGGTGCTTCTCAGAAAAACCAGTTTGGAAACCACTTTTGAAGAGTTGAAACGTTCTGGAGGAGTACCTT
>NYUB01000132.1 GCA_002683785.1 Deltaproteobacteria bacterium | reverse complement strand
GCTAAAAAAGGATTATGGAATGCGTACAGCGAAATCGTTCCCGCACTCATCAAGCAGGCAAAAAATCCTGACTACAAGATCAGTTTGAGCATGCCTGCAGCCTAATCAGGTTGCAGGGGCGGATAGGAACCTGCTGAGAGAAATGATCTGGAAAGAAAACACTCCTCTCAATGACTTGATATAAAGGATCCTGGAGTTTGGAGAGGGTTTTCTGGAGGTCTTGAGGAACACCACCGTTCGGTCAGGAAAAGGAGGTTTCATGAGTTTCTTTCCTGTGAAACAAGGATTCAGGATTTCAGAATTCTTTCTCTAAAGAACTTTCTTTTCCGAGAGCCNATCGATCTCGGANTCTTCCAGATTCAGCCAATCCTTGAGNATTTCATGGCTGTGCTGTCCCAACATCGGCGGCGGATGACGGTAGTCCACCGGGGTTTCAGAATACTGGATGGGGTTGCCGATCATTTTCATCCCCGCATCTCCGGTTAGTTCATGATCCATTTGGATCTCCATCTCACGGTGCTGGATCTGGGGATCCGCAAAGACTTCCGGAACTGTGTTGACCGGGCCACAGGGCACTCCAAGTNTTTTTAACCCCTCCAGCCAGTGTGCTTTCGGATGAANCTCCGTTGCACGACTGATGATGTCTTCCAGAAGATCACGGTTTTTGACACGGTCCGGATTCTGTGCAAAACGGGGATCATCCGGAATTTCAGGAATCTCGGCAAANTCACAGAATTTACGGAACTGGACGTTGTTGCCGATGGTCAGGATGAAGTANCCATCACTCGCNGGATAGGGCTGGTAAGGAACGATGTTNGCGTGACCATTTCCGAATCGTCTGGGNTCTTCTCCGGAGGTCAGATAGTTCATCCCGACGTTGATCAACCAGGCCGCATGGGTATCGAGCAATGCCAGGTCGATGTGCTGTCCTCCTCCGCCCTGGTCACGGTGCCTTAAGGCTCCGAGGATGGCAACGGATGCATACATNCCGCACATCAAATCGACGATGGCCACCCCGACTTTCATCGGTTCCCCTTCGGGTTCGCCGGTGATGCTCATGATCCCGCCCATNCCCTGGATCATGAAATCGTATCCGGGGTTTTTCGCATAGGGTCCAGTCTGACCGAATCCGGTGATGGAGCAATAGATCAGTTCCGGAAATTGATGGTGGAGGCTTTCATAATCCAANCCGTATTGCNGGAGTCCTCCGACTTTGAAATTTTCAATCAGAACATCTGCNTTTGAAGCCAGTTGTTTCAGGATGTTCTGTCCTTCAGGTTTGGTGAAATCAATGGTCAAAGAACGTTTGTTGCGGTTGGCACATAAAAAGTATGCACTTTCCTCAGTATCATTCCCCTGCTCATCCTTCAACCAGGGAGGGCCCCATCCGCGTGTGTCGTCTCCACTTTCCGGTCGTTCGATTTTGATCACATCGGCCCCAAGATCCCCAAGCAACTGAGCCGAACTTGGACCGGCCAGGATNCGGCTCATGTCCAAAACCCGGATGCCTGAAAGTGGTCCAGAATTTCCTCTTGTTTCCATGGTCTTAAATGGTGTATTTCCTGAAAATTTCAAATAGGCATCTTGACCTCAAAGGCGGTGAAATCAAGTTTCAATCCACCTTTGTTTTTGATTCAAAACACTATTCGTTCTTGAATTGATGCAACTGGGTTCTTGGAACCAACAGTAGTTTTCCAAGAAGNGCAACTTTTCCAGTAGGANCGTTGAGGCAGATTTTCCGCATTTCATNNATCACCNGTGCTGCATGGGTTTGGCCCCAAAACCAGTTGGCCAGACTTTCACTGTCGGTCGGCTGTCCTGGCTGTGCCGAAACAGCCTCGAAATAGTAGGCTTTGAGGTCTTCACAGGCCATACGGATACGATCCACCAGATCCTCTTCGGCCATCAAGGCTTCCCGGGTTTCATCTTCAATAAATCGTGAGACCAGTTCTGCTGCTTCTGCTGTGGAAAGNCCTGAAATCCCNGTGGTGGTTCGGTTTCTGGTTTTTAATGCACGTTCATACCAGTTCCGGAGTTGAAGGATTTCTGCATTGAAATCCTCCATCAATCTCGAANCTCCCTCCTCCTTGTTGGATCGTGACTGAAATTGAACCGGACAAANGACCTGAACCGGAGATTTTTCAAGATCAGGTGCCTCCTCAGGAAAATCTTCCAGGACCGGTCCGCTTGGTCTTTCAAGCAAATCCAGGGCATGTTCCAGCACNGATCTCTGGAATTCGGAATCATTGGGAACCCCAAAAGGCCTTCCCAGTTCGAATGGAACCCATAATGCCCGGGGAGGTTTGATGGTTTCGGTGTGTTCACGAATCAGACTGATCTGGGTCGTGGCAATTTCCTGTTCCTCAAAATAGTGCCCCAGCCCGCCCACGGCGCGCGTGCAGTTGGGTCAGACCGGCACCAGCAGGACGGCATTGATTCCATCCTTTTTCATGACAGCACTGAGGGTTGCAATGGCCGGTTCCATTTTCTCGGGTTCGGTGGCCCCCATGAACGAATAATGGTATTCTGCCAGACTTTCTATTTTTCCTTGCTGAACCAGTTCATTGAGCCGGTCCAGTGGAAAAACCACATTCAAATCCTGTTGATAACCCGTTCGGTCGAAGTTGGTGGAGATGTGACTCATCACCAGCTCGTTGGCAGGGGTGTTTCNNGGAATCAGACGGTAATCCACATCTCCCATTCCAAAAGGCCTGTCTCCACGCGGATGCAAGCCCGCGGTGGAAACCAATGCCAGCCGAAGTTCTTTCAGAGGAGGCGGTTTGGTAAAGGGGGTCGAGTCAAAGGTCGGACAGGGAAGTTTCATTAAATGTGAACGGGCTTCTTCCGAATACCTTTCCAGGCGTGCCATAAAATCTCCGTTTCAATCGATGAGGATCCATCCCTTGGATGGTGGNNCAATCAANAATAAATCAGATCAAGACTTCTTTCAAAAACACCCACAAGTCATTCATCTCCTAATCCCAAGGGACCAAGGTTTTACCATTTAGAAATCAATTTGGATTGCTGGATCTCAGATTCGGCCTCTCAATGGAATCTGTCCGAGGATGAAGAGGAGGACGGCCGCAAGAACAATGGAAGGTCCGGAGGGAGTGTCGAACTGAAATGAACTGGCGAGACCAATCAAGACGGAAAGGATCCCGATTAGAGCCGACATCAAAGCCATCTGTTCCGGGGTTCGACTCAGGCTTCTGGCGGCTGCAGCAGGAATGATCAACAGAGAGGNGACCAGCAGGACTCCGACAATTTTCATCGCCAGTGCAATCACGGCGGCAATGAGCAGCATCAAAAGCAGTTCATAACGGCTGGGGTTGATGCCCTCTGCCTGGGCCAGTTCCTGATCCACGGTGACAGCCAATAACGGACGCCAGAGCCAAACCAAAACAGCAATCGCCAATGCACCTCCTCCATAGATCCAAAGCAGATCGACGAGGCTGACAGCCAGGATATCCCCAAAAAGNTAACCCAAAAGATCGACACGGAGCCAGGTCATCAGGCTGATGACGATGACTCCAAGCGAGAGTGAGGCATGAGAGAGGGTCCCCAGAAGAGTGTCGCCAGAAAGACGCTTGTCTTTAAGAAAGCCTGAAAGCACGAGAGCCACGGCGAACCCTGCGGCAAATACCCCGAACATGATGTTGACTCCCAGAAGCAGTCCCAGTGCAACTCCCAAAAGAGAGGAGTGGGCGACGGTGTCCCCAAAATAGGCCATCCTCCGCCAGACCACGAAACAGCCGAGCGGCCCTGNCACCAGCGCCACTCCTGCTCCTGCAAAAACGGCCCTCCAGAAAAAGTCATCGAGGATCATTAAGGGGCCTGTTCCTGATGGGATGCATGAGATGTATCCACATTTCCGGAGAGATCATGGGTATGATCATGATGATGGCTGTATACCGCCAACCTGCTTCCGGCCTCCATTCCAAAAAGCCGGAGGTATTCGGGATGACGGGTGACTTCCTCGGGTTCACCTTCACAGCATAGGTGACGGTTGAGGCATAGCACCCGATCCGTGGCNGCCATCACCACATGCAGGTCATGAGAAACCATCAGGACCCCGCATCCCCGCTCTTCCCTGAGCCGGCCAATCAGTCCGTAAAGCTCAGCCTCTCCGAGGTGGTCAACCCCCTGTGCCGGTTCATCAAGGACCAACAATTCCGGATTGCGGAGCAGGGCCCGGGCCAGCATCATGCGCTGGAACTCTCCTCCGGATAGTGTCTGCACCGGTTCATCGATCAAGGAGGCCACTCCTGTTTCAGCCAGGGCTTTTTCAACTTCCTTCCTGGAGAAGGCTTCCGTCAGGGTCATCATCCGTTCCACCGAAAGCGGAAGCACCGTATCAATGCTGGCCTTCTGGGGCAGGTAGCCGATGCGCAGCCCCGGACGCCTTTCAATGCTTCCCCGTTCCGGTTTGATCAGTCCCAAAAGCAGTTTGAGCAGGCTGGTCTTGCCTGCACCGTTGGGCCCGATGATGCTGACGATTTCCCCTTCTGACACTTGAATTGAAACGCCCTCGACCAGGTCATGCCGGCCTGCTTTCAAGTGCAGGTCTTTGGCGGAAATGAGCATNGCTGGGATTTCANTNNCCATCATGACTCCCCACATTCACTGCAGATGCCGATGATTTCCACCACCTGCTGGTCCACCCNAAATCCGACTTGAACCGCATCGTTTACAATCTGTTCCGAAACCCGGATGCTGTTCAGTTCTCCGACATTTTTACAATTACGACAAATCAGGAACTGCGCGGTATGATCTTCCCTTGCTGCCATACAGGCGACAAAGGCATTCAGGCTGTTCAACCGGTGGACCAGTCCAAGATTAATCAGAAAATCCAAAGCGCGGTAAGCGACCACCGGGGCCTGACGCTTCCCTGAAAAATTCATCTGTTCCAGGATGTCATATGCACCCAGAGGCCGGTGGCTGGAAGCAATGATTTGCANAACCTCCCTGCGGTGCAGAGTAAAACGAAGTTTTTGGCGATGGCATTCCTTTTCCGCATCAGCCAGCAGTCTTTTGACACAACTCCTATGATTGTGGTTCCGCGAGGGAAATTGAATCGGCTTCTTCATGAGGACCCCCATTTGTCTGTCATTCCTGAATAAATATCGTTAAAGTGTTATGATATTACATAAATATTTAGAAAAAATAAAACTTTATGCATTTAAGGATGATCGTTTTTCATTTTTGGCTCGGAATGGTTCTATTGCCTTGGACCATTCAGGCCGTTCCCAAGGTCGTGGTTTCGATCAAACCGCTTCATTCAATGGTTTCAGGAGTGATGNCAGGAATCGGGAANCCGGAACTTCTGAGCGCCAGAAGCGCCTCCGTGCATGCNTATGCGATGCGTCCCAGCGAAGCCTCNTTGCTTCAAGAGGCAGATCTTGTTTTNTGGATAGGACCTCAGCTCGAGACCTTTCTNGAAANACCNNTGAAGAGTCTGCCACAAGGAGTTGTTTCGGTAGAGATGATGGAAACCGAGGGAATTCAGATTCTTCAAAACGATGGGAAACGGTCCTCGTTNTCAACAGAAGACCATGGTCATTTCCTGGATCCGCACCTATGGCTGGACCCCCTGAACGCGATTCGGATGGTGCAACGGATTCGCCGGGTCCTGGAAGAAATGGATCCTGAAAATGCTTCCCAATACTCCCAGAATTCCAAGTCCCTGGAACTCAGACTGAAGCGTCTTGATCAGGATCTGAAGGTGGGTTTTCAGCCTCTCATCGAAAAACCCTTCGTGGTTTTTCATCCTGCTTACACCTATCTCGAAAAACGATACAGACTCAACCGGGTCGGGGTCGTGATGATCCATCCAGAACGACCTACGGGAGCACGGCATCTTTCAAAACTGAGACAGATGATGCAGAAAAACAATGTGGTCTGCCTCTTCAGTGAACCACAATTTGAACCCCGATTGGTCGAAATGCTGATCCAGGGCACCCGGGTTCGTTCTGGGGTGCTGGATCCTCTTGGTGCAGAACTTGAGGGGGGTCCCGAGCTTTATTTCAAACTGCTACAAAATCTTGGACACTCCATCCGGCAGTGTCTGGATTCCTGAAAGATCGTCTGAATCATCTGGTCTTTTACAAGGGGCCTGACTTAGTGTTGGCAACATCCAAAAATCCAATGGAACACTGATGAAAATTACCAGGCTTTATACCGGAGACGACGGACAGTCTCATTTTGAAGACATCGAGATTCCCCTTCAGGATCATGGCGACATTGGTCAACTCTCAGAAATCTATGGAGTCAAAGGAGTGATCTTTNGGGAAAACCCAGGGGATTATCACTATCAGTGGCATAATGCTCCTTGCAGGCAATACATCGTAATGCTGGAAGGCTCTCTGGATGTTGAAATCGGTGATGGTTCACGCCGTATATTCAAGCCTGGTGAAATTCTGCTGGCCGAAGACACCACCGGACAGGGACATTTCAGCAGAGCCGTTAATCGGCAACCCAGAAAATCGCTGTTCATTCCGTTGAATCCCGAAACATGAACAGGTGTCTACTTGTCACAGGCGGAGGAAGGGGAATTGGTGCTGAGGTCTCCCGAAAAGCAGTCCAATTAGGGTATTCGGTCTGCATCAACTACCTCAAAAACAAGACCTCTGCAGAAAACCTCGTCGATGAGTTGAACTCGAAGGGGAACAGAGCATTTGTATGTCAGGCCGATGTTTCAAAGGAAGAAGAGGTGGTTGGACTCTTTGAGAGATTCGAAGAACAGTTCGGCGTGCCGGATGCTCTGGTCAANAATGCNGGCGTACTCGACNTACAGACCCGGGTAGATCAGATGAGTGCAGAAAGGATCCAAGGTATCTTTTCGGTCAATGTAACAGGATCCTTCCTCTGTGCCCGAGAAGCGGTGAAAAGGATGTCCACACGATATGGAGGGAAGGGCGGTTCCATCGTCAATCTTTCGTCCGGGGCGGCAAAGTACGGTTCCCCTGGGGAATACGTGGATTATGCAGCTTCGAAGGCTGCTGTCGACACCCTGACCACCGGACTGGCTCGAGAAGTTGCCGAAGAAGGGATCCGGGTCAATGCGGTTCGACCCGGATTCATCGAGACCGAAATACACGCCGCCGGTGGAGAACCGAATCGTATGGAACGGGTTCGGCCAATGGTCCCCATGAAACGGGTTGGCAAACCCCGTGAAGTTGCCGATGCGGTGCTCTGGCTGCTTTCCGATGAAGCATCCTACATTACTGGAACGATCCTCGACGTGAGCGGGGGACGTTGAAACAAAACAACAAAAGGAAACACCATGATTCATGTCTTAGCCAGCATCCAGGTCAAGCCTGGAAAACGGGAATCCTTTCTCGAATGCTTCAAAGCCAACATCCCCAACGTACTCCAGGAAAAAGGCTGCGTCGAATACTGTCCTGCAGTGGATATCGATTCCCGACTCCCTCCCCAGGTTTTCAGTGAAAATACCGTCACCATCATTGAGAAATGGGAATTACTGGAAGATCTGGAGGCCCATATCAAGGCCCCCCACATGCTGGCCTACCGTGAACAGGTCCAGGATCTGGTGGAGGAAACCTCTCTGAAGGTATTGACCGACGCCTGAGGCGTTCGATTGAAGGAAGCAGGATTGAACCTTGAGCAGGAAAGCATCAGAACCCTTCAGCAATTGATGCATGAAGGGGATTTGAACGCCGTCGGACTCTGTGAATTCTACCTGGAGAGGATTGAAATGTACGACCGCCAGGGACCGATGCTGAATTCCATCCTCGAACTCAATCCCGAAGCCCTGGAGCAGGCAGAAAAACTCGATCATGAACGAACGCGAAGCGGGTCCCGGGGACCGCTTCACGGCATCCCGATCCTGCTCAAAGACAACATCGACACCGCTGACCGGATGGCGACCAGTGCAGGATCGCTGGCATTCAAAGGGACGTTCGCAAAACGTGATGCATTCCTGGTCCAAAGACTACGCGATGCAGGTGCCATTCTTCTGGGTAAAACCAATCTCAGCGAGTGGGCCAATTTCCGTTCGACGCATTCGATCAGCGGTTGGAGCAGCCGCGGAGGTCAAACCCGAAATCCTTATGATCCTTTGAGAAATCCCTGTGGTTCCAGTTCGGGATCAGCCGTTGCCGTTGCCGCGGGATTCTGTGCTGCCGCCATCGGGACNGANACCGACGGTTCGATCCTGGGTCCTGCAAACATGAATGGGGTGGTAGGTCTCAAACCCCATGTGGGNAGTATCAGCCGCCGTGGACTGATTCCGATTTCTCATACGCAGGACACTCCAGGGCCATTGACACGAAATGTCGCCGATGCTGCACTTTTGCTGGAGGTGCTCCGTGGAGAGGATGCGGAAGATCCGGCAACCAGCCAAGCTCCCAAAAAGAACCCCCTGGACAATGCTCCCCAACCTCCGGGCCATCTTAAAGATTTNACCATCGGCGTGGCTCGAAACCTGTACAGCGGCGATTCTCGAGTCGAACGTCTGCTCGAAGAAGGCATCCAAATCCTCCAAGATCTGGGTGCGGAAGTGAAGGATCCACTCTACCTCGAAAACACCATGCTTCTGAAAATGCCTGAACTCGAAGTGTTGCTCCACGAATTCAAGCATGGCCTCAACCGTTATCTGTCAGAACTCGATGGCGGTCTGGAGGATCAGCCACCCGAATCGCTCGAGGAATTGATCGTGTTCAATGAAGCACATCATGAGCAGGTGATGCCTTATTTCGGGCAGGAACTGTTTGAAAAAGCTCAAAAAAGAGGCAGCCTTCAATCCGAAGTGTACCAGGACTCGCTCAAGGAATGCCGGCGGCTTTCACGGCAGCAGGGAATCGACGCCCTCATGCAGCAACATGGACTGGATGCCTTCATTGCTCTGATTTCCGGACCGGCATGGTTGACAGACACCATTCACGGAGATCCGATCAGTATCGAAACCAGTTTCACGCCCTCCGCAGTCGC
>NYUB01000131.1 GCA_002683785.1 Deltaproteobacteria bacterium | reverse complement strand
GCCATGGGGTTCAAGCGTGATAGCGTATAAATTAAATGAAAAATTTGGAGGATCTCCTATGACATTTTCTAAAAATAAAATTTCTTTGACAATGATCATGATCGGTTGTTTGTTCATGTCAACGGTTTCATGGGCGCAAGTGGAATCGAAAGACCCGATCAAGTTGACGATTCATGATTGGACCGGGCAGTACGTGACCACACATATCATGGGGGAGGTACTGAAAAAGGCTGGTTACAACATCGAATACGTTCAGGCCGATTACATTGCTCAGTTTGCCGGTTTGGAATCTGGAGACCTGCACGTTGCCATGGAAATGTGGGAGACCACCGGCAAGGATGCCATGGAAGCATCCTTGAAGACGGGTAAGACGGTGGACCTCGGAGAAACAGGGATGGACGCAAAGGAAGAGTGGTGGTATCCGCTTTATATGAAGGAAAAGTGCCCAGGCCTTCCTGACTGGAAGGCGCTGAACCAATGTGCCGAGGCATTTTCCATTCCGGAAACCGCACCGAAGGGGCGTTATCTGGGGGGTCCTGTCACATGGGGCGGCTATGATGATGAACGGGTTGAAGCTCTGGAACTGGATTATGAAGTCGTTCATGCAGGTACCGATGCGGCGCTTTTCGCTGAGCTGGAGTCCGCCTATCAGCGCAAGGCCCCGATTCTGCTTTGGGTTTATGCACCTCACTGGGCCGTTGCCAAATACAAGGGTGAGTGGGTTGAATTTCCGACTTACACAGACGCCTGTTACAGTGATCCCAAGTGGGGCAGTAACAAGAACATGGCCTATGACTGTGGCAAGCCCTTCGGATGGATCAAGAAAGTTGGCTGGAAAGGCGGCGAGTCCAAATGGCCCGGTGCCTACAAGGCGATCCGCAATTTCAAGGTTGACAATGCAGAGATGGGAGACATGATCGGGAGAATCGACCTTGATGGCTCGAAACTCGAAAATGTGGTTGCTGGCTGGATGAAGAGCAACCAATCCCGTTGGAAAGCCTGGATCAAGTAATCCTGACACCTACCCGGAGAGGGAATCGGTCAACCTGGCGGCGGCGTTTGGGGGTGCCGGTTCCCAACTTCGTCATTCACCCCTTCCCTTTCTGATGTGCATGTCCATACGCCGCCATGTCTGTTGACTCACATTCATCAACAACGTCCGATAAGGCACCGAAACTTTCCTGTCAACATATCTGGAAAGTTTTTGGTAATGATGCTGAAGAGTTTCTACGCGACACAAAAACAACTCCTCATGCGGCCGACCTTCTTAAGGCAGGTTTAATTGGTGCGGTTCGTAATGTCAGTCTAGATGTCTACGAAGGTGAAATCTTCATCATCATGGGGTTGTCAGGGTGTGGAAAATCAACCCTGGTCCGATGCCTGAGTCGGCTTATTGAACCAACCGCAGGAGAGGTCATGTTTAATGGGCAGAACCTTCTCCAGGCGAGCGACAAGGACCTGATCGATATCCGCCGTCACAAAATGGGGATGGTCTTTCAACATTTTGCACTGTTGCCTCATTTGACGGTGCTGGGAAATATCGCCTTTCCCTTGGAAGTTCAGGGGGTTGAACGTAAGATTCGTGAAAAACGGGCCATGGAAGTTGTCGAGCTGGTTGGCTTAACAGGGCGTGAGGGGTATTACCCGAGAGAACTTTCCGGAGGCCAACAGCAACGAGTCGGCATTGCCCGTTCACTTGCAGTGGAGCCTGAAATTTGGTTCCTTGATGAACCCTTTTCTGCACTGGATCCTCTTATCCGGCGTGAAATGCAGGATGAATTTCTCCGGCTCCAGAATGTGCTTCACAAGACCATCGTGTTCATCACCCACGATTTTGAAGAAGCGATCAGACTGGCTGACCGGATTGCTATCATGCAAGACGGTGAGATTATCCAGGTTGGTACTCCTGAAGAACTGGTGTTGCGTCCGGAAACCGAATATGTCTCGGAATTCACAAGGGGTATCCCTAGGGCCAAAGTGTTGACGGCCCGTGCTGTGATGGAACCCCCCCAGGAAGGAGATTATGCTGGTAAAGTTGATGTGTCTGTCAAACTGCAGGAACTGGCAGCACGCATTATTGATGCCCAGAAACCTTTTGCCGTAGTTGATGAAAAAGGTAATACCATCGGCCAAGTTCGCAAGGATTCAGTTTTGAACGTGCTTATTGACCAGGAATGACTTCCTTGAACGTCAAGGCACTTCCCATCCATCGTAATCAAAGGTTCCGCCCTTGGCTGGTTTTATGGTTCCTTGCCATGACTGGGGTGGTGGTGCTCGGANTTGCGGGCAANGAGGAGGTGCCNTGGGCATTCNATATNCCNAGGCAATGGCACATTCCTCTCCGTTTCTGGATCAGCGATTTCATGAAATGGCTGCTCAACGATTTTGACCTGGGNCTCTTCACTTTCAGAGAATTCACCCGTTCCCTGGCCTGGATCATTGAACAGCCTTACTGGTTAGCAAAAAGTCTGCTTTCAACAGGATTTCTCAANGGCCAAGGTTCCGATGCNGTAGAAATCTTTCCACGACTATCCTGGCTTGCTCTGATCGCACTGATCACTCTTTTCAGTCTTTATGTAAGTGGTTGGAAACTTGCCCTGTTGGCCGGGTCCTGCTTCGCTTATCTTGCCGTATTTGGGCAATGGGAGAGCGCCATGGTAACGCTTTCCTCGATTCTCATCGCCGTTCCGTTTGGTGTTCTAGGAGGTTTAATGGTGGGGATTGCAGGACACCGTTCGCCAAGATTCGAAATGGTCATTCGTCCGGTTCTTGATCTCATGCAAACGGTACCTGTGTTTGCCTANCTGGTACCNGTNCTGATCCTGTTCGGTTTCGGTCCAGTGNCTGCGATGATCGCCACGATCATTTATGCCATGCCTCCCATGGTCCGGGTAACGATGCTGGCCCTTTCACAAGTACCAAGGGAAGTCGTTGAATTTGGAACGATGGCGGGATGCTCGACGAATCAATTGCTCTGGAAGGTGCAAATCCCATCAGTTAAAGCGACATTGATGGTCGGTGTGAACCAGGTTGTGATGCTTTCGTTGAATATGGTCATCATTGCCTCCATGATTGGCGCTGGAGGACTCGGCTTCGATGTTCTGAATGCCTTGAAACGTCTGAAGATAGGGGAAGGAGTGGAAGCAGGCCTCGCCATAACCTTGCTGGCAATCGCTCTTGATCGTTTGAGCCAGTCCGTGGCCCGCAAGCCTCCTCCGATGCATGGGAGGCTTCAAAAGGGGATCTTGAAAAGACATCCTTATCTTATTGCAGCGATTGCCTGTGTCACAGTCACCTGGGGCGGATCCATGGGGATTGAAGCGTTGAGTATCTACCCAGAGTCATTGCGCGTCACAACCGGTGCCTTTTGGGGGGACCTGGTGAAGATGATCAACATCAATTACTTCGAGCAGCTTGACGGTTTCAAGAATTTTCTGTTACTCAATCTGATGATTCCGGTCAAACGCTTTCTTCTGGGGCTTCCATGGATCGCAGTCGTTGCTTTGACGGCTCTTGCCGGATGGCAGTTGGGAGGATTCCGCCTGTCTCTCCTTTGCGGATGCCTCACCCTTTTTATCGCTTTTGTCGGACAATGGCCAAAGGCGATGGTAACGGTTTACCTCTGCGGANTTTCTGTGGTCATTGCCTGTCTGATTGGAAGTCCAATAGGAATCTTAGCTGCTGGCAATGAGCGATTACACCGGTTCATTCAGGCATTCATAGATACGCTCCAAACCCTGCCCAGTTTCGTGTATCTGATGCCGGTGGTGATGTTGTTCAGGGTCGGAGATTTTGCAGCCATGCTGGCCGTCATTGCTTATGCGGTTGCACCAGCAATCCGTTATACCGATCATGGCATTCGCAAGGTGCCGTCACACCTGATCGAAGCTGCTGTCGCATCCGGTTGTACACCCCGCCAAATTCTTTGGAAGGTACGTTTGCCCTTGGCGTTGCCAGAAATCATGTTGGGTGTTAACCAGACCATCATGATGGCCTTGTCGATGCTCGTGATCACAGCCCTCGTAGGCACCCGAGATCTGGGTCAGGAAGTCTACATTGCCCTAACTAAGGCGGATACTGGACGAGGTCTTGTTGCTGGAATCTGCGTGGCCTTTATTGCTATCATTTCGGATCGTTTGATTGGTGCCTGGAGCAAACGCCGCAAGGCAGAACTGGGATTGGAGTAAGAGACAATGTCAGAATCGAAACTGGAACTCGAGAAGGCCGCGAAGCTTCCTTGCTGGAAAGGAACGGTCACACCGGAACCCCTGAGCGGCGGCATCACGAATACCAATTTCATAGTCTCTGATGGGGGTGATCGGTTCGTTGTACGCATCGGTGAGGACATTCCTGTACACGGCGTCATGCGATTCAACGAACAGGCGGCAAGTCAGGCCGCCTTCGAGGCTGGAGTGTCCCCGGAAGTTGTTTATGCGGAACCAGGGGCCCTCGTCCTGCGTTTCATCGATGGCCAAACCTTGACGCCTGAGGACATTCGCCAGGATGATATGCTGGCACGCATCATTCCTTTGATCCTTCGGGTTCATAGAACAATCCCACGCTATTTCAAAGGACCGTCTCTCGTGTTCTGGGTGTTTCATGTGCTCAGGGACTACGCACAGACACTTCGGCATGAAGGAAGTCGAATGGCCACCGAGCTGAACGCCCTCATGGAAACTTCTGAGACCCTCGAAAAAGCGGTTGGAGCGATCGATTTGATCTACGGACACAACGACCTGCTGGCGGCAAATTTCATTGACGACGGAGACCGTTTGTGGCTCGTCGACTGGGATTATGCCGGTTACAATAGCGCCTTATTTGACCTTGGCGGGCTTGCTTCCAACAACGGACTCTCATCGGAGCAGGAGCGTTGGCTGCTGACTGCTTATTTCGGTAGTGAAAGAGACAAAAGCAGTTATCTCAGGTACGAGGCGATGAAATGCGCCTCCCTTTTGCGTGAGGCCATGTGGAGCATGGTCCAGGAAATCCACTCGACCCTCGATTTCGACTTTGTCGGCTATACGGACGAAAACATGACCCGCTTCCGCAGCGCGTTGGAACAATTCAAAACAAATGGAGGCCTTGATGGCTGAACTTCAGGACGCAGAAATCATCATCATTGGTGGCGGCATCGTAGGCTGCTCGATTGCCTACCAATTGGCCCGGATGGGCAAGAAGGACGTCTTAGTTCTGGAAAAAAGCGGTCTGACTCATGGGTCTACCTGGCATGCGGCAGGCCTCGTCGGGCAGTTGCGCTCGTCGAGGAACTTGACCCGGGTGTTGCAGAAAAGCGTGGAGGTATATGACCATCTGGAAGCGGAAACCGGTCAGGCGATTGATTGGAAAAAAGTGGGCTCCCTGAGACTTGCTTGTTCCGAGGAGCGTATTCTTGAACTGAAACGTGCATCTTCGATGGCTAAAAGTTTCGGTCTCGAACTGCATCTCTTGAATGCTAAGGAGGCTCAGGATTTGTTCCCGATCATGAGCACCGAAGATGTGCTGGGAGCAGCCTTCATTCCAAGTGATGGATATGTTGATCCGTCTTCGGTCACTCAGGCTTTTGCCAAAGGAGCCCGAAGTAATGGTGTCAGGATTCTTGAGGGGATCAAAGTGTTGGATATCGTCGTCGAGGATCGGCGTGTCCAGGAACTGGTCACCGACCAGGGCAGCATTAAATGTGAGGTTGTCGTTAATGCAGCGGGTTTCTGGTCACGTGAACTGGCTTTGAAGGCAGGTGTCAAAACCCCGGCTGTGGCTTTAGAACACCAGTATTTGGTCACGGATCCGATATCCGATATTCCGGAAAACATGCCGGCGATGCGTGACCCTGATCTTCTCATCTACTATAAACCCGAGGTCCGGGGCATCGCCATCGGAGGATGGGAGCCTGATACCCTTTCTTTTGGAGAGAATGGCATTCCTGGTGAATTCGCACAGCAGTTGCTGCCTGAAAATTTCGACCGTTTCGAACAGCTTGGAATCAATGCTGCCAGACGCACTCCCATCGTTAACGAGGTGGGGGTCCGTCAGTTGATCAATGGGCCGATTCCCTGGTCGGCAGACGAAGGATTCATCCTAGGATGGGCTCCTGAAGTGGATAATTTTTTCTCTGCCACAGGCATTTCAATCGGCATTGCAGGAGCTGGAGGGGTTGGCCAAATGGTATCGGAGTGGATCGTTGAAGGAGAACCGAGTATTGATCTATGGCCCTTCGACATCCGCCGGTTCAACGACCATCATAACGAGAAATCATTCCTTTATCCCAGAACCATCGAATCTTACGGAAAAACCTACTTCATTCATTTTCCCGGAGAAGAACACGAAAGTTCCCGAAACATTCGCCAGAGCCCGCTTCATGGCATCCTCAAAGAGAAAGGGGCTTCCTATGGTTCCAAGGCGGGTTGGGAACGACCCAATTTTTTTATTTCAAAGAACGAGTCCCTGGAAGAAGTACTGACCTTCCAAAAACCGGACTGGTTTGATTGTGTGGGTGAGGAACATAAAGCCGTGCGGGAACGTGCTGCCCTGATGGATCAAAGTTCATTTTCCAAGTTCCGTATTTCAGGCAGGGGGGCATTGGATGTGCTTCAGCGTCTCGCCGTCTCCGATCTCGACAAACCCACTGGAAAGATCATCTACACCCAGTTCCTCAACTCCCGAGGAGGGATTGAGGCGGACCTGACGATTTCGCGTACTGGAGATGAAGAGTTCTACCTCGTCACCGGTTCTGCCTTTGGAGTCCATGACCGCTCCTGGATTGAGAGAAACTGCCCCAGAGATGGTTCCGTGGTGATTGAGGATCTGACTGAAGTCAATGGGGTTTTGAATCTCTGCGGTCCCTATGCCCGTGATGTTTTGCAGAAGGTTACTGAGGAGGATGTTTCGAATGAAGCATTGCCGTTTTCTTCGTTTGCCGATATCAAAGTCGCAGGTCATTCGGTCCGGGCCCTGCGGATCGGTTACGTCGGAGAACTGGGATGGGAAATGCACATGGACCAGGGCAGCATACTTTCTGTCTACAAGGCACTAGCTGAAGCAGGGCGCGAATATGATATCGCTGATGTTGGTTACCGAGCCATCGACACCTTGCGTATGGAAAAGGGGTATCTCTATTGGAGTTCCGATATCACCCCGGATTACAATCCTTATGAAGCAGGTCTCGGATTTCGAGTGAACATGAACAAAGGTGATTTCATTGGCCGTGAGGCGCTGGTCTCGATTAAGGATAAAGGTGGTCCGGCAAGAAAAATCGCTTGCTTCACCCTGGAAAAATACATGCCAGTCTATGGTTCTGAACCCATCATGCGAGAAGGACGCATGCTTGATGTCACCACCAGTGCCAACTATGGTTACACCATCGGAAAACCGATTGTTTTCGGCTACCTTCCGGTACAGGAATTCGAGCACACCGAATTCACGGTTGAGGTCTTTGGCGAAGTGGTCCCTGCGATCCGTCATGATGGCCCCCTTTACGACCCCAACATGGAGCGATTGAAAATATGAAAGAAGTAATAGAGACCCTGGCTGCCATCGACCTATTCCAGGGGCGTGATCTATCAGAATTCTCATTCGAGCGTCTTGGTGGTTTGACCAACCGGAATTTCAAGGTTGTCGACGGTGAGAAAAGCTACATGCTGCGTATTGCGGGAGAGGGGACAGAAGAGTACATCGACCGTCACGCCGAGGAAATCGCAGCCCGTATCTCGGCCGATGTCGGAGTCAATGCCGAAATCCTGCACTTTAACACCTCCAACGGTGTCCAACTGACTCGTTTCATCGAAGGTGCACTGACCATGAACGCTGAAGGTTTCAAACGACCTGGTACAGCAGGAAGAGCGGCCCTCGCACTCCGAGATGTTCACCGTTGCGGAGATAAATTCTCATGTGAATTCAATATCTTCAACATGATGGATGAATACCTCGGAATCCTCCGAGGGAAAAAGGCCTGGGTTCCGGACGGATACGAAACGGTACAGCGCGAGGCTGATGCGGTCCGTCAGGCACTTGCAGCAACACCGTTGGAAACGGTGCCCTGTCATTGTGATCCTCTGGCAGAAAATTTTCTTGATACTGGTGAGAGGATGTACGTGGTGGATTGGGAATATGCTGGCAACAACGACCCCATGTGGGATCTAGGAGATCTTTCAGTCGAGGCTGATTTCGGTGCTGACCAGGATGAGGAGTTGTTGTTGGCCTATTTCGACGGTGAGCCATCTCCACAAAGCATTGCAAGGATGATCCTCTACAAGGCCATGTGTGATCTGCTTTGGACACTTTGGGGCGCATTGCAATTGGCAAACAACAATCCAGCAGAGGACTTCAGGGCTTATGCGAATGGACGATTTGAGCGATGCCGCACATTGATGTCCTCTGCAGAATTCCCCAAACATTTGACACTTGTGGGAGAAACAGATGCATGACTCCGATTGAGAGTCATCCTGTTCTGAGTTGATCATTTCAGTGGCTCATTCTCATAACCCACTTATTAGGATGATTGTTCAGATGAATTGTGGATTTCGAATCAATTATTTCTCCTTGGATCATGTGATCGGGCCTCATTCCTTTAATTAATGTTTCTGGAAAATCCCTTGAATGGACCCACCTTAGGATTCTCTTCCCAGGAGAATTTAGTGAAGTGCTAAGATACCCTTTTTCTTTTAAGAACCTTAACGATTTCCAGTTCAACCCATCGGACCTTTTTTTCCTTTCTCTGCTCCCTTTCAAGAAACACCTTGGCCTCATATGAAATCCTATAAGATTGGAATTGATACCGGAGGGACCTACACCGATGCCGTGGTTTATCACCTGCGGAAAAAGCAGGTGATGCAATCGGTGAAAGCACTCACTACCCACGGCAGGTTGGAACAGGGGGTCATATCCGCGTTGAGGGAATTGCTGAATCATCCGAAAGCTTCTTGTCAGTCTTCTGAAATCGGGATGGTGTCGCTATCAACCACCCTCGCAACCAATGCTCTGGTTGAAAAGAAAGGTACGGATCCCGGGGTGGTCCTGATTGGTTTCAGCGACGACATGATGGAGAAGTCACACCTTGATGAATTGGTTTCCAGGGAAAGGGTTTTAAGAATCGAGGGGGGACACCGTTACGATGGAAAGGAAAAGGCTCCGCTTGACCTGGAAAAAATTCAGCAGTTTCTGGAAACATCCGTGAAATCCTGCCGAAACTTTGCCGTAGCAGCCAATTACTCGGTGAGAAATTCAGAGCATGAACTTCAGGCAGGCAGGTTGATAGAGAACATCACCCGGGCCAGAGTCAGCCTTTCAAGCAGCCTGACCAACGATCTCAATTCTCCCAGACGCGCCTACACTGCCACCCTGAATGCCAAAATTCAGCCCCTGATGGAGGAACTCGTTCAGGCCGTTAAATGTGCCATGGAGGAATTCGAGCTGGATGTCCCGTTGATGATGGTCAAGGGTGACGGCTCGATCGACCCCGCTGAAATCGCCATGACCCGTCCGATCGAAACGGTTGCTTCAGGACCAGCGGCCAGTGTCATCGGAGCCTGCAGTTTGACCGGTTTAAAGGATTTCGTGATCTCCGACATCGGGGGGACGACCACCGACACGGCTGTAGTTGAGGGCGGATGGCCGCTCATTGAAAACCGGCACGCCATCATGCATGAACGGGAAACGTCCATCAAATCCATCCGGGTTCGGTCCTATGCCCTCGGTGGCGACAGTGAAGTTCAAACCGGGGAGGGAGAGGAATTAAAAATGCTTGCCCGGCGGGTCATGCCGGTCTCCCTGATGGCGAGTCGTTACCCAATATTTCTGAAAGAACTGATTGGCAAATCAAATGAGCGGACAGGTCTTCATGGGGCCCATCGTTATCTGGTCCAGAGCGAGGATCAGGAAAAATGGAAAGATCTGCTGACTGGGGATGAAGCCGAACTGCTGAACATGATTGGTGACACCCCGACCCCCTACGACCGATTTTCCGGCAGGGCCAGGTACCGCGCTATGATCCTCCGGCTTTTTGAAATGGGAGCGATCCAGATGTCAGGATTGACCATGAGCGACGCCGCTCATGTGCTGGGTTTACAAAACCATTGGTCCCCTGAAGGAGCCATTTTCAAATTACATAACTAACATTGTGCATGGTACATTTT
>NYUB01000130.1 GCA_002683785.1 Deltaproteobacteria bacterium | reverse complement strand
AATCTTTTCATAAATATTTTTCAGATGGAATTTTACAGTATTGTCTGAAATCTCTAATTTGCCGGCAATTTTCATATTGGAATATCCCTGCGACAATATTTCAAGAATCTCCAGTTCCCTTGAAGTCAAACTTGAAAGACGAAGGTCAGTTTTAGCTTCATGCTTTTCATATGGGAAAATACTATTTCCCTGACCCACTTGGCAGACTAAATCAATTAACCCTTCCGGCGGTTTTGCTTTTGAATAAAAGCCTGCTCCACCCAAAACACGAACCTGCCTGGATACATCTGCACCACTGTAAACAACAACTCGAATAGGACTTCGACGTTCACGGAGATTCGTCAAAACCTGGTGTCCATCAGAATAAGGCATTTTCCAGCCTATAATGCCTACATCAAAACTAATTCGCTCAACCAACTTCAAAAACAATTCACCATCAGTTGCTGTAGCTCGGACATCAAAACGATCATCTTGCTTAAACATTTCTGCCAGACCTTTGACCAGCAGAGAGTTCTTGTCGGCAATAACAATGTTAAGGCAGGTCTTAGTTGACATGGGAAATCAAAGGAAGAACAACTGCAAAGAAGATTAGTAGAAAACATTCTATCTCAGCTGCCCACTATCCTTTAATTTACTGAAAGGTTCCAGCTTTTTAAAAGCTGGATAAAAAGGTAACCTTGAACATTCAGGCAGAATCTATTTTTTCTCGAAGAAGACGTACATTTTCTGCTACACTCTGTTTGTCGTTAAAAACGGCGGAGCCGGCAACAAAGGCGTTGGCTCCAGCGCCAATAACTTCACAAACTGTGTCAACATTAACGCCGCCATCCACCTCTAAATCTGCAGACGACCCACATGAGTCAAGCATCTCGCGTAACTTTTTTATTTTGCCTGTACAGGAAGAAATGTAGGACTGTCCGCCAAATCCGGGATTGACTGACATCACAAGTACCAGGTCTACTTCTGCGATAATTTCATCCAATGTACTCGCAGGGGTGGAGGGATTGAGACTGACACCGGCACGGATTCCTAAATCATGAATTTGCTGAATGTTACGATGCAGGTGTGGACATGTCTCCTGATGTACGGTAATTATATCAGCTCCGGCTTTGGCAAAATCCTCAATATAACATTCCGGATTTTCAATCATCAAGTGTACATCCAGCGGCAGTTTGGTAACNGGACGCAAGGCTTTCACTATCAAAGGGCCAATTGTGATGTTGGGAACAAAATGTCCGTCCATTACATCTACATGGATATAATCTACCCCTGCATCTTCAGCTTCACGGACTTGTTCACCCAGACGAGAAAAATCTGCGGACAGAATGGAAGGAGAAATTTTTACGTGATTCACAGTACACACCTTATGAAGAGTTAAGAGTTACGAAATACCAGACCNAAGTAATCTTATATTACAGGGAATAGAATACACAGTTTCAGTATTTCTGGGAATAACAATCAAGTTTTTTTTATTAGCCTGTCAACGATGCAAAAAGTGNCGGTAGTTTTTCCGGCAAGCGCTGGACATTGTCGATGATGGTATAATGATTCTGNCCAAAAATCCGTTGGACGTAATGATCCGCGCTCGGATCCAGTGTCAGACAGTAGGTCATAATGCCGTTTGTGTGCAGTTCCTCAGTTGCTTTTTTGGCATCCATACGCAAATGTTGTGGATCCCGTTCATCAATATCGGAAGGTGATCCATCTGTAACAATCAGTAACATTTTTATTTTTTCAGCACGAAGCAAAAGNTGGTGTCCTGCATGGCGCATGGCCGCTCCCATGCGGGTGGATAAACCTCCGCGCATCCCCGCGAGNCGACCCTTAGCTTCTTTATCAAAAGCTTGATCAAAACGTTTCAGGCGATAGTAACGTACATCATGTCGTCCATCAGATGCAAAACCATGAATGGCAAAAGCGTCACCGATTCCTGAGATTGCCGTGGCAACCAAAGCACTTGCTTCCCGAGTCAGNTCCAACACCGTTTTCTCNAATCCCGCCAGTGTTTCATTCGTCGATTCGGAGAGGTCAAGCAAAATAAGAATAGCCAGATCACGGCGGTTGAGNACATTCTTNAAGGTAATTCTTGGATCAGGTTGATTCCCCATACGAATATCGATAATTGCTTCCACGGCAGCATTGATGTCAATCTCGTCTCCATCTTCCAACTTGCGCTGACGAATCATACCCTCCGGACGCAGGCGATCAACAAGCTGTTTGATGCGGGAGGTGATCGGCTTATGTTCCATCAATATCTGCTCTATGTCCTCCGAGTCCCCCATGGGATAACCCCGTTCATAGACTGTGGCCCAGTCTGGACGGTGCAACTGTACCAGGTAATCCCATTCAGGATAATGAAAAGGATCGCTGATTGGCTCCTTGCCCTCCATCTGGTTAAAACTGATCCCCTGATCCTCATATGGAAAGAGTTCCGTGGGCAAAGTCCAGATTTCTTGCGCATCATCTCCGGCAGTCTCAACATCCAACTCATTGACGAATTCCATCAGACTGGCACGCTTTCGTACTTGTCGTCGGTTTGCGGGCACATATTCCACATCGTCGTGCCAGGCAAATTCATCAAAATCCCAAATAAAGCGGTTGTCATCCCGGTAGGGTATTCGGAGACTTTCAAGGAGACGCAGACTGGGGACATCTTTACGTGCAGCCAGGGCATTAAAAATTTCAAGACCTAAATGCCAGGAAAACTGCGGGTCGTTTTTATTGGACTCAATGTTTGCATGGAACTGTTCAGCAATGTCATCAAGACTAAGATCGTTCACACGAAACGAACTGTCTAACAATGCCAAAGCTAAGCGTTCAAGCAATGGAATAGATGCATGTTCAGGTTTTTCCTTGTGTTGACAATGCAGAGTACGCCAGAGTTTACCAAGACCGGGAAATGCTTGTTTCGCGCAATACTCAACCCTGGCGTCCTCAGCAAAACCTACGAAAAATCTTTGGGCCGGAGATAAATGTTCGGCTGAAATCGGCTCTCGGGTATATACCAAATGAGCGGCCATGTGTGCAGTAATAGCCCTATAAAGCTCTGTACCTTTAACCATTATTCCATCCACTGCATCCGGCAGGTGAAGTACACGGGCTTCAAGATATGGTCTGAATCCGATGTGACTCGTGTCAGCAGGACGCAAAAAGAAATCCCTTGCCCACAAAGCACGCAGGTAAAAATTGAGTTTACGCTGGCAGTTGATAAAAATGGTACCGCTGCGTTCTTTTTTCAAGACAGCACGGCTGTCTTCAGTCTTCAGACCAAAATAGGCTACTTGTCCGGGAAGGTCGCGCCGGTAGGCATCAGCACCGAAATCTGACCAGCGACGCAGGCCAGACAAAGTGAGCTTGGAAAGCAATTCATCAGTGCAACCCAGCATGGGACGCAAGCCACGTGGAGCCTTGGCAGCTAATCGATGGATTAGGNTGAGATATCCGCGCATTAGTTCCNGGTCTCCCAAACGGCGGGCGGCAGTAGGAAGACTGGNAAATAAGAGAGCGATCACCTCACCCGAAGTCATTGAAGCCAGCTTCATGGCGGCGGTTAAGCATTCACGAATGATGTCTTCTCCGCACTCCTTAGTCACTGCGGGCACGTTTTCAATATAGCTCACCACTAAATCAGCCCCCCGACCCAATTCACATAGTCCGCGGGCACCCTCCAGGTAATCTTGAAGTCCAACAGGAGACATGTAGCGTCCTGCCTCGTGAAACGTCGCATCCAGAGTTCCTTTTAACTCAGGAGCAGTTTGTTCCAAGAGCTCCCTATAATCATCAAGTTGGATGCTCATGCACCGACCTTTGTTTTTGTGAATTTAGTCGAAGAACGTATGAACTGCGGCGTCAAGGGTGTCCCGNATGTCCGGATCATCCGTCAGCGGNCGAACCAAAGCCAGGCGGCAAGCAGCAATCGGCTCAATTCCCTTGCTGATCAACTGGCCTGCATAAACGAGTAAGCGCGTGGACATGCCCTCATCCAGACCGTGACCTTTGAGGTTGCGAGAGCGCAAGGCCACCTCTACCAATTTNCCGGCGATTTCTGTATCAACACCGGATTCTCGAGTCACTATCTCAGCTTCAACTTCGGATTCCGGATAATCGAAATCAAGAGCACCGAAACGTTGTTTAGTGGATTGCTTGAGGTCTTTCATCAGGCTTTGATATCCAGGGTTATAGGAGATAACCAGATGAAAGTCGGGGTGGGCTTTGACCAGTTCGCCTTTTTTATCCAGAGGTAACTCTCGGCGGTGGTCTGTCAGAGGATGAATGACCACGGTTGTATCCTGTCGGGCTTCCACTACCTCATCNAGGTAGCAGATGGCACCGATGCGGGCGGCCCGAGTCAGAGGGCCGTCTTGCCAACGGGTTCCGTCCTTATCCAGGAGGAAGCGGCCCACCAAATCTGAAGCGGTCATGTCTTCGTTGCAAGCAACCGTAATGAGAGGCCGACCTTGTTTCCANGCCATGTACTCCACAAAACGGGACTTGCCGCAGCCGGTCGGGCCTTTCAGCATCATGGGCATTTGCGCATTTGAGGCGGCTTCAAACAACTCTACCTCATCCGCAATTGNACGATAATAAGGTTCCTCAACTACCTGATATTGCGTTGCGTCGTCCATAAAACTGCGTTCCNTTGTCTACGGTTATANAGGAGCGCGGTAAACGACCATGTTTGCTCCCTGACTCTGCTTGTAATTGTCGTAGCCGATTAGTCGAACATGGTGTCCGGGGTTGGCCTTATGGCATAGTTCCGCTTCGTTCAAAATTCGATCCACATCGGTCTCNCCGAACANAGGTAATTTCCACATATACCAATAATGATCAAAGGCATTTTCCGGTTCAGTGTGTTCGATNGCCGGATTCCAACCTTTGGAGACGATGTATTCCACTTGTTTACGCGTAGCATCGTTATCCATCTCCGGGAGGTAGGAAAAAGTTTCAAATTTACGACTGGCTGGATCGGACANGCGCGATGGGTAATCTTGTACTTCACTCATGAGTTTTACCTTGAGAGATACTGATTAATTTTTACGACCAGCNTCCAGTNTTACGACGGGAATCCGGNCTTGTTTGAAAAAGTGTTAGAGTTATTTGTGAGACACATCCAGTTTGTCCACCGTGTCAAATTCAAATTTGATTTCCTTCCAGGTCTCCATGGCAGTCTTTAGCTCTGGACTGGATTTAGCGGCATTAGTGAGAATATCCTTGCTCTCTTTTTCAAGTTCACGTCCTTGGTTACGCGCTTCAACACAGGCTTCCAGTGCCACACGGTTTGCGGCAGCACCNGCAGCGTTACCCCACGGATGCCCCAATGTTCCTCCNCCAAACTGGAGGACAGCATCATCTCCGAAAATGGCAACCAACGCGGGCATNTGCCACACATGAATNCCTCCGGAGGCAACCGCAAAGACTCCCGGCATGGCTCCCCAATCCTGATCGAAAAAGATTCCGCGTGAACGATCTTCTTTGATGTAGGAATCGCGTAACAAATCAATCCAACCCAAGGTGGCAGGACGATCTCCTTCAAGTTTCCCGACTACNGTTCCGGTGTGCAGATGATCCCCACCCGATAAACGCAGNGCTTTGGCGAGTACACGGAAATGAATACCGTGACTCGGATTGCGGTCAATCACGGCGTGCATGGCGCGGTGAATATGTAACAACATACCATTATTGGCACACCACTGGGCCAGTCCTGTATTTGCACAAAAACCGCCGGTGATGTAGTCATGCATGATGATGGGCGCACCGATTTCTTTGGCGTGTTCCGCACGCCTATACATCTCTTCCGGAGTTGGAGCCGTTACGTTGAGGTAATGCCCCTTTCGCTCCCCCGTTTCTTTTTCGGCCTTGAGGGTTGCTTCCATCACAAAATCAAATCGATTCCGCCAGCGCATAAAAGGCTGGGAATTGACATTCTCGTCATCTTTGGTGAAATCAAGACCTCCACGCAAACATTCATAGACCGCACGTCCATAATTTTTAGCCGATAATCCAAGTTTTGGTTTTATCGTACAACCCAGCAGAGGACGACCGTATTTGTTCATAATATCACGCTCGACCTGAATTCCCTGAGGTGGTCCGTTGCAAGTCATAACGTAAGCAATCGGAAAACGCACATCCTCCAGTCGCAAAGCACGGATAGCCTTGAATCCAAAAACATTTCCGACTAAAGACGTGAACACATTAACCACNGAACCTTCTTCAAATAAATCAATCGGATAAGCCACAAAGGCATAGAAAGCCTCATCATCTCCCGGAACATCCTCAATGGCATAGGCCCGACCTTTGTAATAATCAAGGTCGGTCAACAGATCAGTCCATACCGTTGTCCATGTACCTGTTGANGACTCAGCGCTCACGGCGGCAGCGGCTTCTTCACGTGGAACTCCGGGTTGCGGAGTGATTTTGAAACAGGCCAAAATATCAGTATCTTTTGGCGTGTATTCCGGCATCCAATAGGTATCACGGTATTCTTTGACACCGGCACTATAAGTTTTTTTCGACATATTACCTTATTTTTTAAGGTGAGTGTTGAGTACGAAAGTTAATTGATTTTTTGTTCCAATTCACCTGAGTTATAACGCCCCGCCATTGCTGTCAACGGAAGTGGTTTTAACTTCGATGCATTGCCTGCCGTCCNNAANGNTTCNTANCGNGATTCACANACCACCTGCATNGCNTCAGTNGCNGGNTTNGTGAATTTTCGTGGATCAAATTCCGCCTTCTTTTCCAGCAATATTTTCCTGACCTGTCCGGAAATCGCCATGCGGCAGTCAGTATCGATATTAACTTTCCGGACACCGTGTTTGATGCCCTCAACAATTTCNTCCACAGGTGTACCCCAGGTCTGAGGCATTTCNCCNCCGTTTGCATTGATGATGTCCTGTAATTCCTGCGGTACCGAGCTGGAACCGTGCATGACCATATGAAGGCCGGGTAATCTTTTGTTGATGGCTTTNACCACATTCAGTGCTAGTATATCTCCATCAGGTTTCCTGCTGAATTTGTATGCACCGTGAGAAGTACCTATCGCTACAGCCAGTGCGTCAACCTGTGTTTTCTTTACAAAATCAGTAGCTTGATCAGGATCAGTCAGTAGTTGATCCTGCGATAATTTACCTTCAAAACCATGTCCGTCTTCTTTTTCGCCTTCACCGGTTTCCAATGAACCCAGACAGCCAAGTTCACCTTCTACCGACACACCAATTTTATGCGCCACCTCAGTGACTTTTGAACTGATGCCAACATTGTATTCATAAGAAGCCGGTGTTTTAGCATCCTCTTCCAGGGAACCGTCCATCATTACACTGGTAAAATTATTGGCCATTGCAGAGAGACAAGTATCGAAGTTATTGCCGTGATCCTGGTGTATGCAAATCGGAATGTCCGGATACATTTCAACTGCGGCATCAAACAAATGCCGCAGAAAAATATCACCTGCATAGGAACGTGCCCCCCTGCTCGCCTGCAAAATTACAGGCGAATCCGTAGCTTTCGCCGCCTGCATAATCGACTGAATTTGCTCCATGTTGTTAACATTGAACGCCGGAACGCCGTAGCTGTTTTCCGCCGCATGATCAAGTAATTGTCTTAAAGATATTAAAGCCATAATTTTTACTCAGATTTAGGATTAAGGAAAAGCCGCCAAGTTCGCTGATAAACGTAAAGGGATTTCTTAGTATTTTCAATTTTCATGGCGGTTATTTTTTCGTAATTCTTTTTGCTGCCTCCACTACATTTTTCGTAGTGATACCAAAATGTTCAAAAAGCTCGTTTGCCGGTGCGGATGCCCCAAAACTTTTCATGCCTACAAATTCTCCGCCTTCCCCAAGATAACGCCCCCAACTTTGCTCAACGCCTGCTTCCACAACAACTACCGGAATTTCGGAAGGAATTACCTGATTTCGATAATCTTTGTCCTGAGATTCAAACAAATCTAAACAAGGCATGGAGACTACTGCAGCTGAAACACCTTCAGCTTTCAATTGATCATGTGCTTCCATGGCAATGGAAACTTCTGATCCGGAAGCGATCAATGTCACATCCCGTTTACCTTCAGCTCCGGCGAGGACGTATCCCCCTTTTGCACTTAAATTTTCGTCAGTGTGTTCAGTTCGCAGGCATGGCAGACCCTGGCGGGAGAGAGAAAGCACAGAAGGTGTGGAGGATGTTGTCAGTGCTTCAGCCCAACATTCAGCAGTTTCTATTATATCACATGGTCGGTACACATTCAAATTCGGAATCGCACGTAAGCTGGAAAGGTGTTCCA
>NYUB01000129.1 GCA_002683785.1 Deltaproteobacteria bacterium | reverse complement strand
GAACTACAGTTATCTATAACATAGCTACCAATAACCATTGAAATGCTATAAATCATCGGCCCTTCAACAACCCCTTGGAGCAGAAAACTAAATCATGACTCTTGAAAATCACAAACAAATCCTTGGTTTTGACAATAAGAATTTCGTACATCCTTGGGAAAGTATGAAGACTGTTGGAGACAACCACAGAACCTTTGCGGAGAAGGCTCGGGGAATCTACATCTACGACGAAAATGGCAAAAAGCTGATTGACGGCCCAGGAGGCATGTGGTGTGTCCAGATCGGTTATGAACGTCCAGAAATGGCCAAAGCGATTTCAGATCAGGTTCTCAAAGTACCATATTATTCTCCGTGGAATATGAGTTCTTCGCCGAGTGCCGTTCTTGCCAACATGATTGCAGAAATGGCTCCAGGAGACCTGGATCATGTTTTTTTCACAACCTGTGGTTCTACTGCTGTGGACAGTGCAATCCGCTTCGTTCATTTTTACAACAACATCCTTGGACGACCCCAAAAAAAGACGATCATTTCAAGAGAAAAAGCTTACCACGGAAGCACTTATCTCAGTGCTACTATGAGTGGAAAATCCCGCGACAGAGACTGGCTGGACACAGCATCTGATCTGGTTCACTTTCTTCCGAACGTTAATCCCTCTCAAAGACCTCGGGGAATGACTATGGATTCATTCCTGGAAGAAAAAATCAGCGAACTTGAATCCTCAATAAAGAACCTTGGGGCTGAACGAACAGCAGCATTTATTGCTGAACCAGTGCTTGCATCTGGTGGAGTGATCATACCACCTAAAGGCTACCATCAACGCTGTCTGGAAATCTGCCACAAATATGATGTTCTCTACATTTCTGATGAAGTAGTAACTGCTTTTGGACGCTTAGGCTATTGGTTCGCTTCCAAAGAAGTCTTTGGGATTCAACCCGACATCATTACCTGTGCGAAAGGGCTCACTTCGGGTTATGTGCCTATTGGAGCCTTTATTGTTTCTGAAAAAATCTTTGGAAGCATCTCTGGAGTTCGTTCCGAAGACGCTATGTTTTCAAACGGTTTCACTTATTCAGGGCATCCTGTCAGTTCTGCCGCGGCAATCAAAAATATCGAAATCATTGAAAAAGAGAATTTGTTGGAACATGTCCGCATTGTATCTCCTCACTTTCAAAAGCGACTTCATCAACTAAGAAAATTGCCTATTATTGGGGAGACACGTGGCATAGGTTTGATCGGATGTGTCGAGGGCCGGATAATGGATTCCTCACGCCCTGAAGACCTTGCTCTGGACTACGAACTGGGTGCGCGTATCGACAAACATTGCCAGGCACTGGGACTGATTGTTCGTCCCCTACTCAATATGTGTGTTTTTTCTCCGCCGTTGATTATCACAATGGAACAGATCGATCAAATGTTTGACATTTTGGAGCAAGGAATTCTCCGAGCATCTGAGGAACTTCGAGAGGAAGGCTTATGGAAAGAATAAGAAACCACGCTAAANAGTGAGTNCNAAACGATATTTTATTTGACCCCCTCAAGATAGGTCCTGACACTCAGGAAAACTTTTTTACCAGATCCTTCATATATAATCAGGGCCCTTTCTCCAAGAAGATNGAAAGTAATGAAACTTCCTTGATCCGGAAGATCATTTACATGACATACAAGCTGCCAGTGACTTCGGAATAACTCTTCAGCTTCCAGTTCAAACAGTTCTTCATTGAAATAAGTCCATGCTGGAAGACNCGAACGATCCCAATTGTCAGGTGNATTGGTTTGAAGTTTTTCATGTTGATCTAGATCNCTGATTTTTTGATTTACCTTCAGTTGAATGGCACCTCGGTAGGATGAAGGTCTTTTGGAAAAACCANCTTGAGGTGAGTTTTTCTTTGGTCTGTTTCAGGATCATCCTGATCCAAACACAATTTAAGGAGAAGTGCTTCCTTCAATCCCATGAAAGGAATCATTACCTGTCTGGCCTTGAAGATCTCTCCAANCTGCAAAAAAAGTTTTAGGGCTGAATGAAACACCTCAGACTGATGAACACGAAGATCCCAGGAATCCTGAAGCATTTCTGGAGACAAGTTGATGAAACGATCGATCAAGTCTTCGAAAACTTTCCAATTCATTGAAACTCCACCTTCGGATGAATTTAAGGTTGAATTGTTGATTTGCATATAAAACCTTCCCAGGGTTTTTGCATTTCCTCCTGTGAGTAGCAGATCGGATTCCGAGCTGGAAACTTCAAGAAAGCGTCCTGCCTCCTGTTCCAGGTGCATAATGGTTTTTTGAAACAATTCAGAAGATTCCAGTCGATTCGGCTCGATTTCCCTCAGGCGTAAGGTGCCGACATTCAAACTGCATTGCCGGAAAAGTAAATCCTTGTTCCGCAAGGAAAGTTCCAGACTCCCTCCTCCCAGATCCGCTACAACCTGCCGGGAGTAGGGCTTTGGTAAAAAAGCATTCAGCCCATCCAACAGGACGGAAGCCTCTTCCTGACCTGAAAGCACATAGACTGAAACCCCACAGGTTTTTTCCAGAAATTTTAATACTTGCTCACGATTTTTAGCATCCCTCAACGCACTGCTGCCAAATAATTGTAGAGAGCATGCGGAAAAGGACTCCAAATGCTTCAAAAGTTGTTCAAGGATNCTGCAGAGTTGGAGTTGAAACGTCTCTGAAATTATTCCCTTCTGAAAAACCTCCTCTCCCAGNCTCAGATGGGAACTCCAGCTACAGACGATCTTCAACGTCGAATCATCCCCTTTTTCTCCAAGGATCATCCTCACTGCATTGCTGCCGATTTCAATGACTGCCAGATGGGTCATTCTGAGGTAAAANGTGGATCAGCCAAAAAAGTTCGTGGGATGTATGAAAGATCATTTTCAGGAAAACTCTTCATTTCTGTNGGCACTGCAAGAGTAAATCCTGATGAAACACTTTTATGAAGCAGTTCAACCTCAGCTCAGAAATTTTCTNATCTTGTCCGCCGTCTGCTGGAGTTCTTCAGTGGAGGCATTTTTTCGGTTTCCAAACATCCTGGAAGTTCTTTCCAAACGGGGAATAATGTGAAAATGCACATGCATCACTTCCTGGCCTGCCTGAACTCCGTTATTCAGGATCAGATTATAATCCACACCCCCAAGCGCTGAGGAAACCGCTTTGGAGATNCTGTGTAAAAATACCATCAGNGATGCTGTGTCTTGGGGTTCCATATCCTCGAACCGCTCAACCTCTTTTTTGGGTACAATCAGAGTATGCCCTTCTGCACAGGGCATGATGTCAAGAAACGCAATTTCATTTTCAGTTTCATCAATCTGAATAGAAGGAATACTCCCTTCAATGATTTTGGAGAAAATCGAAGCCATCTGTTTCCCTTTCTAATGTTGGATACATGATTAATTTTTGTTNAAAATCATGAAATCTAATGCTTTTGATGCAGAAGGAATATCGTTTGCTTGAGTTCATGCTTTTTAAGCTCCAAGTTAACAAACCTTCGGACTCACTTTCTAAGCATCTACGATTTAAAACAAGTTTAGTGTCCTTTATTTCTCTTTCAACACGCTTTCAGTCCCTCATCCTTTTGCCTGCTTTGGCGTTTATCATTCAGGCTAATNTCAGCTTGGGANTTCCCTTGGAAAGCGTTCCTCAATATCAAATTGAGGTTCATTATCATAGTGAACAAAAACTTCTCGAGGGAAAAATGCAAGTTCGGTACAGTCCGGAACACTATCCTTCAGGAGAACTGCTCTTATCCCTGCCGATGAACCGTTTCAGAGCAAAGGATCCGCGCGGATTCCGGAGACACCGGCTGGTTCCCATCTTTTCGCTGGAACGCTTTGAAGATGATCTTGAAGATCCGCTTTTTCCTGAGGGATTCAGCATGGGGGGAAACAACATTCTTTCCGTCAAAGACGCTTCAGGAAGAAATTTGGAATACCATCTAGAACCCAATGCAGATCTTGAAAAAGGCTTTTCCCCGATTCATGGACTCCTCAGGGTCAAATTGCCTGAACCACTGAAGGAACCTGAACTGACCATTGAGTTCAAGACCTTCCTGCCTGTTCATACCCTCGAGGGAGGTCTCAACGGGAGCATGATCACTTCACGCTGGCATCCCATTCTGTTGAACTGGNATGGGCAACAATGGATCAAAGACGGCAATACTCCAAATCCTGGAACCTGGCAAGTGACTTGGAGTGCTTCTAAAGTGGGGTCTCTGATCACCAGCGTTTCGTCCGATCAGGACCATCCGGCNNGCGAAAAACTGGTTTTGCCTCAGACCAGNTTTCCACTAAAAAGCTTCCCCCTAATTTTCTCTGACCGTTATAAGTTACTGAATCAAGAAGGTGGTCAAAAGGGTCTTCGGGGGGAAACTTCGGACGATATAAATAATTCAAAGGATTTCAAACAAGCAGNTCTAAAAGATTCTTATCAGTTGGAATCCTATCATTTCAGGGATTATCCGGACCGGGCTGATTTGATTCATCAGTGGGTTTCCAAATTCATAACTTTTGTCAAAGCTCGTTACGGTTTAAAACAACCCTGGGAAAAGATCCGAGTTGTTGCCGTGGAAGCAGAATACGAGCATGTAACGGTAATCAACAACCTCATCCTGATTCCGCTTCCCAACTACAAACGTTCCGGTTTCCTTGACCGGAGGGTGCTTGGACTGGTTTCCTTGTCCCTGGGCCAACTCTGGTTTGGTGAAAAGATCTGGAATGATGAAGATTTAGAACTTTGGATTTCCAGAGGGATTCCGGCCTTCCTCGGGCTTCGTCTCTTTGAAGAACATTATGGTAAAGATGCAGGAATCTTCGGTTTTATCGACTGGATGAATCCACGTTTCCGGGAACATTTCATTGAAGATATGGCACTCANNAAAAANNNNGAAACNNCTCATCCNATTNNTGCTTCNTTNCNGGNNTCNGAAGATCCNNGNCTNCACATGATGNNNGNNACNTACAAAACAGCCATGGTCCTCTCCATGTTGGAATACATGCTCGGCCCGCAATTATTCAAAAAAGGATTTCAATCCTTCACTGAAAACCATTGGCTGAAAGTTGGGTCGGTGAAAAATTTCCAATCTGAATTTGAAGAAGTGTTTCAACAAAACAATGGATGCATTTCAAACAAATCATTTTCTGAGGAGCTGTCTGAACCAATCCAAAATCTTCCAAAGTCCAAGGTTTGTTTCACCCATCCGGAACTGAACTGGTTTTTCGACCAATGGTTCCGTGAAGACATGGAGCTTGATTACGCACTTGGAAGCCTAAAAACCCAAAAACTGGAAGAAGGAGATTACCTCAGTGAAGTTGAGGTAAAGAAAATGGATCAGGCAAGGATGCCACTGGAAGTGATGCTACTCACAGAAGATGGAGAACAGGTTCAACAATTCATCCGTGGCGATAAAAAATCAGAAACCCTATTTTTTCGAACAAAATCACCTGCGGAAAAAGTATCCCTGGACCCTGATGAAAAACTTCTGGAATCAAAGCGGATCAACAATCACTCATTCAGCTTTCATCGCATTCGTTTTGCATTCGACTGGAAAAGGAGAAGGGAACGGCTCTGGTTATTGGTTCCCGGTATAGACAGCAATGCCTTTGATGGGAATTCCTTTGGAATCAGCATCCGACATAATCATGAGAAATACCAAATCTACGCCATTCCAGGTTATGGAACCAAGAACAAACGTTTCTTATATCAATTGGATTTGGACCGAGCAGATACCTTTTTCCGAGGATTCAGCTTGGGTTTGACGGTCAAGGAGCAGGGAGGGATACGTTCTGATGGAATTAGAGCAAAATATGCAACCCCAAAAATATATAACCGTTCATCATACTCTTTTGCAGCAAGTATTTTTAGAGAACGGCTTTTTTCAGCAAGCACTGAGAAGTTGGAGGAGGATGTTGAAGAATCCGGAAAAAACAATATCTTTACTTTGGCTCTTCAGGCCTTGATGCCCTTGGCTGATAATTACTTTTTGGGATGGAATTTGAACAACGAACAGCCTTCCCAGGAATTGGAAACAGATTTTCACTATACCAAATCTTCTGGAAGCATCAGCCAAGCCCTTCATGTGGGACATCGTAAATGGTTCGTCTTGTCCATGGCTTACGGAGCAATCGGAGGGGACCCACCACTACAGAAAAAATTTCAGCTTGGAAGCCCTTCCACCCTGAGAGGTTTTCCTCAAACAATCAAACTGATGTACGATCATCTTGCATTGGCGTCAGTTGATTTTAAGTTTCCTCTTTTTTACGCACCTTTTTGGGGAGATGTCAGTGCTACCAACATCCAGGGAGTTCTCTTTTATGATCAGGGGAAAGGGTGGTCGGATCCAAACACACCAGCCAAGGCAGAGTTGAGGGAGGATGCCGGTCTGGGAATAGAATGGGTGGTTGACACAGTTTCATTATTTCAGGTGCCAATCAAATTTGAAGTTGCTTACCCCCTGAATGATTCTGATTACAAAAAACCACAGTACATCCTCTTGGGAACTCTGAGTTGGTAAAAATATTTTAAACTTTTAAAACTTCAATTTGACCTTCAAGAATTCTTTTAACAATCACAACCAATTCATTCCGCGTTCTGAAATCCTAGTACAAAGATCTTTTCGTCGATTTGTGAATCTGGAACCATATGCTTCAATAAAAGATTGTTTTCCTGGATCGAAATCACCTCATAGTTTTCCAGCCGTTCTCCTTGTTGCACCCAGAATTCCTGAACCTTAATTTGAACCAATGCATAAGAACCCGATGAAGTCTGAAGGATGTCTTTCAGAATCAAAATTGATTCTGGAGCAGATTGGAGTTCCAAATATTCTCGATTATCAACCTCAGATTGATGAAGATGAGCTGAATTGTTTTTTTTAGAGGATCCGTTGGAAGAGAATGATCTTTCAAAAGAGATGCGAAAGGATTGTAATCCTTTCCGGATTCGACTAGGGAGGAAGGATTACCAGCCTTCACAGTTTCAAACACAACCATGAGGAGAATCCCAAGCAGGTAAATCCGTCTTACCCCAATCAACCCCACTCTTAACTCAAAGAGCAGTTTCTTGAAAATACTGAGGCACCTCATCACCAATAGCCTGGGTTAGTTCCAATTCAAGACCCAATAATGGATCCCGTGAGTCAACCTGCAAATTCTGTAATCGAAGCCGACTAAGCAGGAAAGGTTGTTCCAGAACCTTGAGCTCCTTCAGAAAATTCTGAACATGTGCAAAGTTCCCTTCCGCGGTGAAGGAGATTCTCCAGGGGTTAGCCGAACTCCGGAAGTTTTTCTTCTGAACATCTTCTTTCTGAAGTTCGAGTCCGTTTTCCTGGAGCAATTTGCGAATTCGAGTACTGAGAATTTCCTCATCATACTTTAGAACTGGAGAAGTTCTAGATTCTGTCCCAAGCAATGATTTCTGCTTTTCAATCGATTCTTTGCTGAAAACGGCAACTCCAGGAACATCCAACTCGGACTTTATCACTCTCCAGCGATTTTCCATTCGCAGTTCCTTTTCCCATCGTGTTTTGAAAAAACCATTATAAATCATGAGGCCAAACAAGATGATCAGTAAAACTGTCAGGATGATTGGTTTCGGATCAGAAAGCTTATCCTCCCTGAAGTGAAGGATTTGGGTTTTGAAATCCACAAAATCCATCTCTAGTTGACTGGCGGAAGAATTAGTTTATCAAGCCTTAACGCTTTGTCCTGGAGTTCGTTTAAGACGGAACTGGTAAAACATAAATACGCAAAGCGAGAGAAGCATCAACATGATTAGAATAATGAAAGAGTAGTCCAGGAACTTCACCGGAACCTCTGAAATTTTTATTTCTAATTTTCCAGTATCCAATGCTTTTCCCTGCCAACTGGTGAAGGCCGTTTTATGAAGTTTCTGGTCTCCTTTGTATTTCAATTGCCCCGAAGACACTTCAAGTTGCCCCACCGGAGTGAATACCATGACCTTTTCAAGAGAATCTCTAAAGGTTTTGGTCATTACCACTTGCCCCAGAAAAGAAGAAACCGAGTATTGAAAAACCAGTTGGGTGCTTCCAGGAGGAAAGACCCTCCTGACTTCGACCCGATTTTCTCCCAGACTGAAATCAGTGCTTTGCTGTCCCATTTCATCAGGCATGCTAAAATCAGAAATAGAATCAGGCAGGTTGATACGAAAACCTGCTTTGACGCTATCGACCATATCGCTGGTTGGGTTCTTGATCTCCCACACTTCCGTCACCCGAATTTTACCAAGGCCACGTTCCAAAATCAGGGATGCCTTTTCCAGCTCCAGTACCTCTACCTTTTCTGAAAGCCCGGGAATCAACACCTCAACCTGATAAACCGAATCCTCCTCATTCATAAAAATAACATTTGACTGATGAAGCCTACCTCTGACACGGGTCCCAATCCTGAAAGCGGCCCTCAATTCCCTGGGAATATTGGGAATCCGAAAACTACCATCTTTTTGACTCTTGACCCTGGCCTGAGGACCTGTGGTGGTGATTTCACCCTGGTCGTTCACAACAAATTTAAGTAGGACAACATCCAATCCTCCGTCTGGAATCCGGACTCCTTGAGGGATCACGATGGTTCCGGATATTTCAACGGGTTCTGATGCATATACCATCAAATGAAGACAACTGGCAATGAGCAACAGGATGATTTTTAACAATTTTTCACCCTCACGGATTTTCTGCAGTGTCATATTATTTTACTGTTTATTATCCCTCCAGGGATTTCAGGTAGTCTTCTATTTCCCGAGCACGCTCTTTGGCAGTGTTGTAGTACTCCCGCACCTCTTTGACAGATTTATTTCTGGAGGCAAGTCGGTAATGTTTCAGTGCTAATTTCCAGTTTTCTTGGAAGTGGTAGAGGGTCCCGAGTTCATAATGAATGAGTACGTACCAGGAAGAGGAAGAAGAAATTTTTCTCCCCGCCACTTCTCGGATCCTTTTTAAGGCTGAATCATCATTCCCGCTCTGCCGGTCGAGTTGATAAATCCAATAAACTGCCTGCAGCTCACTTTTGCTGACTCCACCCCCATCAGCACGCAACAGCCAGGTTCTGGCCTGCTTGGGCTGTTTAAGATGGGTCAAACGATGATAGCCGATTTGAAAAGCGTAATACTGAAGTTCCTTACTTCGTTTCTTCTGTTTTTTGAGGGTCTCATAAGCCGCTTCATAAACCCGAGCGAGGTTGTGGTAGTTTTTCTCACGCAGATAGAGGCGTTCCAACTGGGCCACCACATTTAACCGTAGATCGATATTTTTTAGGGGAATCTTTTTCAGTGCTTTCTCGTAATATCCCTTAGCCCGCCTGCGTCCACCAAGTTTTTCCGCGGCTTCCCCCTGGTCGAGGAGCGCCTGGATGGTATCAGATGAACTTTTCTTGTATTTAGACAGAGCAGCATAGGCGGCCAGAATGCCTTCCCATTTGCTCTTTCCCTTTTTTTGTTGTTCCGCGTAGAGCAGAATATTGAAATTCTCCTGATCCAGTTTTCGTTTACCGGTTTTGAGATCTGCATAAATCTGGCTGGTCACCTCCTTCCATTTTTTCTTTTCGATCTTCTTCTGCAAGCTTTCCTGGGAAATGAAGGTTCGGACTTCCTGCTGCTTCTTTTTTTCTTCCGCGCTAAGAGGAACCACCTCAAGTGCCTTTCGGTAAAAGGATCGAGAAAGTTTGATTTGACCTAATTCTTCCGCGGCCTGAGCCCGATAAAGCAGTGAATCCAAACGGTTCGCTTTTTTGGGGGATTCCTTTTCCAACAGGGTATAGGCACTCAAAACACCGGCCCAGTTTTTTTGTTCGGCTTCTGCAGTGATGAGCAATTCGAAATTATCATCATTGAGCCGGATCAACCCGGATTCAACCTGTTCACGCAGAACCCGTGAAACCCCCTTCCAGTTCTTGCGTTTCAGTTCTTTCTGAAGTGCATCATCGGCCAGATAATTCCCAATCGATTCCTGTTGAGCCCGCTCTTTTTCATCTGCTGGTTTTAGAAGTAAAATGGCACGGTAATGTTGTTGAACCAGTGAGGGTTTTCCAACCTGATCTGCTAACTGCGCCTGGTGGAGGAGTGCGTTGAAACTTCCTGCGCGCTTCGGATCGCTTTTACGGAGCATGGAGTAGGCGCTCAAAACACCTTCAGGGTTTTCAAGCTGGGTTTCAGCATAAATCAAAAGATCGAAGGATTTTTCATCCAGTTCGCGTTTGTTCGATTCCACTTCCTGACGGATTTGAGAAGCAATACCATTCCAGTTTTTTTTCTCGATTTTCTGCTGTAGTTGATCCTCAGAGAGGAATTTTTCGATTTCCTTCTGCTTGTTGCGTTCTTCTTGATTGAGAGGAACCACTTTGAGAGCCTCTCGGTAAAATGCCCTGATACGTTTCGGTTCGTTCAGTTTTTCTGCAGCATTCGCCTGGATCAGTAATGCAGAAAGGGTTTTGACTGATTTAGGATCCCGTTTCTTTTTCAACTGGAAGGCACTCAAAACACCGGACCAGTTTTTCTGTTGTGTCTCCGAGTAGACTAAAAGATTAAAATTTTTCTGGTCCAGAGGACGCAGTCCTGATTTGCTTTCGTTCCGGATCTGTTTTGATATCCCGGCCCAGTCTTCAGCTTGTATTTTTTCCTGTAAATTCCCTTCCGAGAGAAAACTCAGAATTTCTTTCTGCTTTTCACGTTCTTCTAGATTTTTCGCAGGGACCTTGACCGCGCTGTCATAAAAAGCTCTGGATTTTTTTGTTTGTTTCAAGCGATTTGCAGCTTCCGCCTGAAGCATCAGATCAGTCACCGATTCTACAGTGTGGGAATCTTGTTTTCTTTTCAGTTCATAGGCTTCAAGAATCCCTTTCCAGTTTTTCTGCTGATTTTCCGCATTGATAAGGATCTCAAAATTTTCTCCATCCAGTTTTCTTTCTCCTGCCTTGACTTCACTTCGAATCTGATGTGCAACCCCAGCCCAGTTCGAGGTTTGGGCTTTTTCCGAGAGTTCCCGTTCGGAGAGAAAACGTCTTACCTGCTTCTGTTGATCAAGTTCCTCATCACTGGCAGGTTTTCTTTCAAGCACCTTGAGGTAGAATTTATTTTCGAGCTCTGCATTGCCCAACTTTCCAGCAGCCTTGGCTTGACGCATCAATGCCTTTTGCGTTACTGCACGTTTAGGGTCCTTGCTTCGGAGCAGGACATAAGCAGAAAGCACCCCCACCCAGTTTTCAGAATTGGTTTCCGCTAGTTCAAGATAAGCGAACTGAGTCTCATCCAACTCACGGTATCCTTTTTCTACATCCTCACGGATCTGGCTGGCAACCGCAGGCCAATCCCCTTGATCAATGTTCTGTTTGAGTGTTTTCTCGGAAAGGAAGTTCCGCAAAGCTTGCTGTTGAACGACTTCCTCTTGTGTGACTGGAACCGTATCGAGTGCCCTTTGTTGAAATTTCGAAGCACGCTCAAGAACTCCTATTTTTTCGGAAGCTTCAGCCTGTTCCAGCAGTGCCGTTACGCTTTCTGCACGTTCTGGGTCCTTTTGGGCAATCAGGATATAAGCACTGAGAATACCGGCATGGTTATGCTGACGCCTTTCGACCGAAAGCAACATTTCCGAAACCGTTTGATCCATTTCCAGAAATCCTCCTTGAACATCCCTGCGGATTTGCTCCGCAGCGGCTTTCCAATCTTGCTTCTCCAGTTTTTCATTGAGCTGACTGGAGGAGAGGAAGCGTTGAATCTCCAGTTGCTGACGACGTGATGCTTCCTGAATCTGGTCCAACTCATTTGAATTTTGTGAAGGAATATCAACGACCACCTGGAATTTTTTGCTCGCATCCTCCCATTTTTGCATTTGGTGCAGCAGCAATCCCTGACGATAATGAAGACGAATGATCCAGGCTTGACTGAGCGGACGCCGATTCAAGGGCTCCAGCAAAGCCAGAGCTTTTTCGAAATCCTGTCCCTGCTCCTCCATTTCACTGATAGCCCATACGGCCTGAATTTCCTGGTCCGATTTCCCTCCACGGTCGGCTAGGGTGAACCACTTCCGGGCACATTCATTCTGTTGAAGCTCGCGGAAGCAAAGATTGCCGAGATAAAAAGCGTATTGCTGAAATTTTTCACCCTGATTCTGATCCTTTTCCAGCCAGGGCATCAGAGACGTTTCATAGAGAGAAATAATTTTTTGCTTTGATCCTTTTTCTCCATAAAGCCGTGCCAAATTGATGACAATGAACTCACGGGTTTCCAACATGGCTGATGGATCCAGATAAAGGAGGGCTTTTTCATAAAGTTCTTGGGTTTTTTCAGACTGTTCCAACTGCTGAGTCAGCCGCGCCCAGTCGAGCAGACGCTCGGTGTTCTCAAGATCTTCAGGATGGTCCTGCTGCCAGCGGCTGTAGATGATGTCCGTGCGTTTCGGGTCTTTTCGTTGGTGGGATGCGTAGACCCACAAACCATAATCCGAACNGGATAACTTTGGTGATTGCTGGTCATGNACTGCCTGGTATTCCCAAGTAACAGCTTTCCAGTCTTTCAATTCCTGGTGGGAATGAATCAGATTCGAAATGCTCCGTTCTCGGTATTCAGGAACATCCCGGATCTGCCTTAGATCCTCTCTGGCGGCCTCCCATTGTTCGAGTTTGAAAAAGCATTCTCCACGTAAGTAAAGAGCCCGTTCACGNTGTTGGGGCTTGTATCGTTTNCGGAAGGGTCTGCAGTTCCTNGATCAATTCTTCACAGTTTCCTTCTTGAAACTGGACCATCGCCAATTGCAGTTGAAAAGAATTCCTGGCTTCAGCGTTCAGAGCCTCATTTTCACTGGCCCNCCCCAGAAGTTNGAGTTGTTTTTCACTCTGCCCGGTTTCCTGATAAAGTCGTGCCAGAACACCCAAAAGCTGGCCGTCATTGCGAAATTCTTCTGAATTCCGGGTGGTTTCAAAACTCTGTATCGCAAGTTTGGGACGGCCGCTTTTTTGATGCAGGATGCCGATCTGATAATGAATTCGGGGCTCAGTTTTTTCATCTTCAACAAGTTCAAGGTGTCTCTGCAGAGCATCCACCGCCGCAGGAAAATTATCCTGCTTCTCATAAAGCCTTCCTAGTCGCAGTTCGACTTCAGAAGCATAGACTTCTTCTCCACTCTCCCGATATTTTAGAAANAACTGAACGGCTTTTGCGTGATCCTCTTTCTGTTCGAAAAGACGNCCCATTCGGTAATGGACTTCAGAACGATATTGTGAAGCCTCGGTATCAAGATAGTTTCTATAGGCTAGGAATGCCTCTTCGGGTTTTCCGAGAAGTTCCAAAATCACTCCTCGCCTGAAATGGGCCAGGTGCAGATATTTTTGAACANATGCCTGTTTATTAAGTTTTTGAGCCTGACTGAGGAAAGATTGGTAATGCCGTTCCAGTTTTTTCAGGATGGTTCCAGGAACCTCGAACTCNGGNTCGTCCTGNATTGGAGCCATTGCTTTAGAAAATCCTGTTTCAGCCCTCCAGAAAGATGCTTCTGCACGAATCTGGGGATCCTCCAATAATGTACCCGCCATGGCAAACTCCTCTTCTGCGNGAGAGAGCTCCCCTTTTTTACGATAAATCAACGCTAGCTGGTAATGAGCTTGCCCTGCATGTTGAGGATCACCGCTTTCCAAATAACCCTGGAAGGATTTCATTGAAGCCTCTGAATCCCCTGTCTGCTGGTGAAGCAAACCAAGCCGATAANGGACATCAGTAAAGATCACGTCAGGACTGCCTCGTAGGTGTTCCTGATAAGCCCGGATTGCTTCCTCTGCCCGACTTTCCTGCTGAAAGAGGGAACCCAGACGATAGTGCACTTCCACACGATAGGTGGTGTCTTCACTGCTCAAGTAATCCTGGAATACCGCAATCGCATCCTCGTTTTTTTCTGATTGCTGATACAACAATCCCAACCGGTAATACGTTGCCGCGAGATATTGCTTGTCTCCCGTTTTCTGATAACGTTGGAAGAAATCGATAATGATTCCGGCTTCCTTTTTTCTGGCTGCCTCAGGCAGTTTTTTTTCTGCCGATGCCGACGCCGCGAATCGTGTTTCGGCCTGCCAAAATGCTGCCTCAGCAACCAGTTCTGATTNCGGGTGTTCCTTTACCACTCGTCCGAAATAATTGGAGGCTTTGAGATAATTGCGCTGTTTCTGAAAACCCATGGCGAGATTGTGCTTGATGCTGAGAGCCGTTTCCGGATCTTCTCCGCCTTGGAGCTTGAGGAAGGCTTCCCAATATAGTGCACTTCGCTCAGGATTTTGCTGGAACANCCAGGCCCATCCCAAAAGGTTCAGACGTTCCTTCGCCTGTTGTTCTGGAAGTTTTTCAGGGTCCAGGGATTCCATTTGAAGGGAAACCTGCTTAAATTCCGGAACCGCTTCCTTGAGGGTGGTTTCCTGGCGAATGAGTTCAGCACGATAGAAGGTAACGAACCCCTGCCAATAGAGAGTCTGGTCCTTGAATTTAGTCGCGGGATATTCTCGCAGCAGCAGTTTCAGTGTTTGCAGNGCTCCNGAATATTGCTGNATCNTGGCTANNACTACCCCTTTCNGAAAGAGGACTTCTTCCTGGAATTTTCTGCTTTCAGGAAAGTTTTTCTGAAAATTCTGCAGATCCCTNAGGGCTTGNNTCATGCTCCCNGCTTGCTGGGAAGCCCGGGCCTGCAGAAACATCATTCTTTCCCTTGAGCCTCCACTTCGGAATTCCTGGAGGTAGCATGCAGCAGTGTTCCAGGCTTCCTGGTAAAGACCATCTTCAAACATCTGACGGGCGATTTGCGTCTGCTCTTCCTCACTCAAGCCTTCGGTCAGGAAACACTGAGCCAAGAGATTCGGAGAAAAAGTGGAGAGCAAAAGATAAAGGCCGCTGAGGGCGAAAATAACGCGTTGGGCTTGGAGTTTCATAAACAAAGAAAAAACACTGTCAGTTGGAAGCAAATTCGNTTTTCAGCAGTTTCTGCCAGCAGACGCGATCTGGTTTTTCAATCACTACGGATTTGAGCNTTGCTTTGTGACCACGGACGATTTTTACTCGGGAAACAGAAGTCTGAAANGCCTNGGCAAGAAAACGGACACATTCCTCATTGGCCTGGTTCTCCACCGGCAACGCGTTCAGGCGTAACTGGATCAGTCCCTCTTTGAGTCCATTCCACTCACTCTTCCGGGCACGAGGTTGGACCCGGACCTGAAGCATCAAAGTTGAATCCCGCCATTGAAAAGACGGCCCCTTCTCCATTTTTCCATTGAGAGTTTGACGGAAAGTCTTATTTTTGAATCTATTATGATAGCTCCAAGTCCTTAAAAAATCCATGCCCGCTTCTGCCCATAATCCGATCCGGATCAAGGTCTGTGGCATTACCACACCAGAACAGGCTGAGGCTTGCATAGACTTGGGAGCCAACATGATTGGAATCAACTGCTGGAAACCCTCTCCACGTTACGTCGATCCGGAAAAATTGGCAGTGATCGTCCATGCCATTGCAGGTCGAGTAGAAACCGTTGCTCTCTTTGTTAATGAAAACCCCCTTCAGGTGAACCGTCTGATGGAACAATACCCTCTGGACACGGCTCAACTTCATGGTGATGAAACCCCGGATTACACTCGGGAGCTCAAATTTCCCTGGTTCAAAGCATTCCGTGTCAATGATGATTTCCAACCCTCTCTGATCGTGCAATATGGACAAACAAGATTCCTCCTCGATGCCTATTCCAAAAACCGTTATGGCGGGACAGGCAGGACCTTCGACTGGGAAATTGCCATCCATGCCAAACAACAAGGGAAGTTGATGCTGGCAGGTGGACTGACTCCAGATAATGCTGCGGAAGCCGTCAAACGGGTCCAACCCGATGCCCTGGACGTCTGCAGCGGAGTGGAAAGCCAGCCAGGAATCAAGGACCTTGAGGCAGTGAAACGCTTCATCCAAAACGCACGAGGTGCAAACAGGGAAACTCCAGGAATCATGATGGACCATCCTGAGCATGAACCCCTCTCCAGGCCGACTTCATGACCAGCACCCGTTTTACAACTTCCGGAGGAGTCAACATCGAAAAATCGATGACCCCCCTGGATGACCAACAGGCATTAGATAAGATCTACCAGTATATTGATACCCACAAAGGTGCACTGTTTGTCAGCAATTACGAGGTGCCGGACCGTTACTCCCGTTGGGATCTGGGCTTTGTACATCCTGCACTGGAAATGATTTCCCGCAAACGTGAATTTGAAATCAACGCGCTCAACCCAAACGGCAACCGACTGCTGACACTGATTGAACCCGTCCTCAAGGAGCATGAACACCTCGAAAAATTTGAGGCCAGCAAGGATCAGCTTTCCGGAACGGTCAAGCCCATGCCGGATTTTTTCCCGGAGGAAGAACGCAGCCGACAGCCTGGTTTTTTTACCGTGGTCCGGAGCATTTTCCAGCTTTTTGAAAGTGAAGATCCCTACCTCGGACTCTATGGCGCCTTTGGTTATGACCTGGTTTTTCAGTTTGAAAACATCATTCCCCACCACCGGAGGGATCCACAACAGGTCGACTGCCATCTCTACCTGCCGGTTGAACTGGTGGTGGTGGATCGTCAGAAGGAGGAAGCTCACAAGATTCAATATCATGTTGAGACTCCAGAAGGAATGACCGAAAGCTGGTGGAATACCGGGGAGCCTTTCGAATCGATCCAGGGTGCTGAAGCCAAGGAATTCAGCAGCGATCATCAGCCTGGAGAATTCGACCAGAAAGTCCAGATCATCCGTGAGGGCTGTCACAAGGGAGATTTTTTTGAAGTGGTGCTCTCCCAGTCCTTTTCCACCGCATTCAGGGACACACCCACAGCACTTTTCCGACGTATCTGCGAGCAGAACCCCAGTCCCTACACCTTCTTGATCAACCTGGGAACGGAACAGTTGGTCGGTGCATCCCCAGAAATGTACGTGCGGGTCACCGGAAAACGCCTGGAAACCAGTCCCATTTCCGGCACCGTTCCCGTCGGCGGTGATCCTATGGAAACCGCGGAACGGATCAAAAGCCTCATCTCCTCGGAAAAGGAGGAGTCCGAACTGACCATGTGCACCGATGTCGACCGCAACGACATGGCGCGCATTTGCGAACCCGGAAGCGTGAAACTCATCGGCAGAAGAATGCTGGAACGCTACTCACGGCTGATTCATACCGTCGATCACGTGGAAGGGATTCTGAGCTCAGACCGTGACGCGATAGACGCAATTCTCGTCCACATGTGGGCCTGCACGGTGACCGGTTCTCCCAAACCGGTGGCGATGCAGACCATCGAAAATCTGGAGAACTCTCCCCGGCGCTGGTATAGCGGTTGCGTCGGTTTTCTCTGGTTCAACGGATATGCCAGCACGGGCATGACCCTGAGAACCGTCCATCTCGAAAAAGGCCTTGCCACGGTTCGGGCCGGTGCGACTCTGCTTTATGATTCGGATCCTGTTGCAGAAGAACGAGAAACGCGGATCAAGGCTTCCGCATTCCTGGAGGCGACCCTGGGACATAAAGCGTCAGAAAATCAGCAGAACTTTTTGCCAAAAACGACAGGCAAGGGTAAAAAGGTCTTGTTTGTCGATCATCATGACAGTTTCGTTCACACCCTTGCGTCCTATGTCCGCCAAACCGGAGCCGAGGTAACCACCCTGCGTTCCGGTTTTCCTCTTCATCTCTTGGAGGAACTGAAACCGGATCTGCTTTTCCTTTCACCTGGACCCGGTCGGCCATCGGAGCAGGGTATTCCCGAGTTGGTCGGTGCCGCCGTGGAAAGAGGAATCCCGGTGTTTGGCGTCTGTCTCGGACACCAGGGCATTGCAGAACATTTCGGTGGTCGTCTCAATACCTTTGAAAAGCCCTACCACGGTAAACCTTCTAGTATTCAGCATGAAGGGGTTTCCTTATTTCGCGATCTGCCCAATCCCTTCCGTGCCGGGCGTTACCACAGCCTTTACGTTGACCGGGCATCCCTGCCCGACTGTCTTGAAGTTACTGCGGAAACCGATGAAGGCATCATCATGGGACTCAAACATCGGGAACTGCCCGTCCTCTCGGTCCAATTCCACCCCGAATCCATCCTGACCCTGAGTGAACAAAATGGACTACGTTTGATCCACCAAGCAATCGAAATGCTGACCTGAAGACCTAAAATTTTATCAATTGAGAAATTAAATACTATGATGGGTTGGCTGGCTAGAGGTACCAGCAAATCGGAATTTTCTCAACGCCCTCCAAAAGGCGGAGGGGCACCGTTCCAAACGCGCTGGTGTTTGGAAGGGGGGTGATAGATCACACCCGTATTCCAGTCTCGAATTGGTGAATCTGGCTTTTTTTGGTAGCTTGCCTCCTTGGTTCTGCCTTCCCAGTAACATGAGCCACAAGCACCTTGTGGAGGCGGACCCACATCCATCCTGGGTGAAGAGCATCCTGCAAAAAGCAGCAGAAACATAGTTTCGAAAGTGATGATGAATTTGGGGATCATCCCTTCATCATCATGATCTTGGGAAAAATCTCAATTCCGAATGATGATGAACCGTTTAGGCATGAAGAAACATCATTGGTATTCCCAAACGGAGGATGCTTTAAATTAAATGGTGATGGGGATGATGGTAAAAAATTGAAGAAACGAGTATCTTACCGTCCCATGGGTCTTGGCAAAGAACGGAATGTCTCAGTTTTCTGAATGTTTTTCAACTCCTTCCAAACAACAATGACTGCAGTGGATACTGCTTCACTTCTGTAGAATTTCTTGCTTAAGTGGATTTCAATCCAAATCGAAGCAAATCAAGAAGGAGAGGATCTTTGGAAAGATCAACTAAGCAGGTTCTTCGGGGACGGATTCATCTCAGGATCCTGGTAATCAGAAACGTACATGAACTTGAAGATGAGATTCTCTTCGGTTCCTAGGCTGTTCGGCTGGCTTCGATCTTCAAGCCATCTGTTGTACAAACCTTCAAGCATCAGAGTCTGAGTGGAAATCGTGATTTCTGCACGGATCAGGTATTGACTGAGTTCTTCCAGATCACCCTGCAGGAACATTTCACTCAAATCCTGGTAGAGTTTGATCTCTTCTTTCCCACCATCCTGCCAAAGCACATAGGGTCTGCCGTTTTCGTTCTGAATGATTTCATTCGTTTCATTCAGACTCCTCTTCACATCCGTAAAGTAGAATAGATATTCTTCATCCTCGTTGTTGTTTTGCAAATGAGGAGGAGGTTCGACGATGACTTTAAGAACAGTGTAAGTGTGTTCCGGAACCGGGATATGGGTCGTTTTTTCCACACCTTCCGAGTCAATAAAGTTGTACAACCAGTTCGTTTCCATAACCTTTGCATGTTTTCTGTGATTCCCTAGATATCAATATGGGTCATTCAAGCTTCATTCCCAAAATTTAATCAATCTCAAGAACATCTCCGTATTGATTGACTGATTTCCTGACCCACCGCTACACAACAATAGTGAAACCTTTCTAGAAAGGTATGTTCACACCATTTCCAGATTTGTCTCTTTGGAATCATGGTTCCTCTGATTCATTCTCTCCAAGAAGTTGTTTCTCCCTGGCGGCAGTGGCCGAACCAGCAGCCAAGAGCCAAAAGAACAACCAGATAAATACCTCGTAACGCCCTGTAAGTTCAGCGATCGCATTAGGACCATAGGTTTTATCAAAAAATATCAGTAAGGCAACAAAGCAANAACCAATCAGNATTCCCTGAACTTTNGCTTTTGTTTTTATGTCCATTCAAATTCTTTCGAGCTCCTTAAGATACTGTGCTGCNCGNTCAGCATAAACGGATGCAGATCTTCTGATATTTNTGAGNATGGTNTCATCATANGTTTTTTTCACTTTANCCGGTGAACCAACCACCAGGGAAAATGGAGGGATTNCCTGCCCTTCCAGAAGAACACTGCCTGCTCCTATTATGCTCCCTCTGCCTATTTGGCATCCATTCATGATGATGCTNCCCATTCCGATCAGGCAGTCATCCTCAATCAGACAGCCATGCAGNATACAATTGTGCCCCACCGTCACTCGTTTTCCGAGACTTAAGGGGAAACCAGGNTCGGTGTGCCCCATGCTGAGATCCTGAATGTTGGTTTCTTCTCCTACTGAAATCAGCTCATTATCTCCTCGGAGGACGGAGTTGAACCACAGTGATGATCCTTTGTCCAAGGAGACCTTACCCATGACCATCGCACCTGGAGCAATGAATACATCGGATTTGATTTCTGGTTTAACGTGGTTGATCGAAAATTGATTCATCAAATGGTTTAATCTTTCTGACGACCTCAGTCATTCTTCTTGAAAACGTTTGATTCCATAGGTCCATGACACAAGNAATTCTTAATTTGTTATGATCCATTCTTTGCCTTGAACATGGAGGTGAAGACAAATCCTTCTCCAAAATCATCTTTGATGCTTAAAAAACAAAAATCGGATCACCATTTTAGCAAAGCATATCCTGTTCCGAAGAGGTGANACNATGAATCACAAAACCATTACCAAGACCACGGGAAAACCNTTCTGGGAGAAAAAGAAACTCCACGAAATGAGTGAAGAAGAATGGGAATCATTGTGTGACGGTTGCTCCAAATGCTGCTTGCATAAGGTAGAATCNGAAGACACCGGTGATGTCCATTATACGTCCCTTGCGTGCAAACTGCTTGATCTCGGTACCTGTCAATGTACTGATTACGCCCAGAGACATCAAAAAGTGCCTGACTGCGTGAAACTGACTCCGAAAAGGATCGGAGAATTCAAGTTCCTCCCAGAAACATGTGCTTATCGCATAATATCAGAAAAAAAATCCCTGCCNNCCTGGCATCCCCTTCAGTCTGGTTCTCCAAAAACAGTTCATGATGAGGGCATCTCCGTTATGAGATTTGCCAAACATCCAGATCAGGATGATGTGATAGAACATCATCTCATTGATCTGTAAAGAGTGAGCCTTGATAAATTTTATGAAACATAAAGATAGAGACTGGAAAGTCCTTCAAAGCATAGAAAATGACATGGAAGATCGGTGTGTTGATTTTTTTGTCCGCACCAATGGTACCTACGGTTTTGAAGAATACCGGCGTGATCGGGAAGATGATGAAGGATGGAAAAAGATGGGCCAATTTTCAGGCACCATGTTTTCATCCATGGAAGCTGCCAAGGAGTCGGCAAGATATCTGATTGGATGGCTTCCTCCATCCTGATGATGGTTTAAGCACTTGTACTATAGTCATGAGGACCGTGCATCCCCAATTCTGAGGCTTGTCGTTGCTCGAATTCCCTGCATTCTGAATCATAACAATGCCCTCTGATGCCNCCCCTAACGGTTCCAGGTTCTATGGAACCAAAATTTGCTTTCCAGCTTTCGGGNAACAGAGGAGAATCCGGTGGAGNAAGCCACAAACGGAACAACAACCTCCTTTGTTCCTTTTGATCAAAATCTTGAAATCCCGTTCTTGAATGCAAGACAGAATGGTTGTTGAACAACTGCAGATCCCCAGCTTCAAGATACATCTGGTGCATCACATCCGAGCGTTGAAGTAAATGATCAAGGAAATCCATGCATTCTCTTTGTTTCTTGTTTAAGGGAGGCACCCCCTCCAAACCCTGTGCGGTATGNACCCTGTTACGATTCATNTTCCCAAAGACCTTTCCCTCTTTCGAATAATCGAACAAGGGCTGAGAATAAAAAGGGGGCTCATGCGGAGCTTCTTCCTGGTTTCGGCTGAAACAAAAAGGTTTTGAAGCAATTTCTGCTAAATCCTTTCTTTCCTTTTTGAGGATTTTCCATACCGAATGACTGCTGGAAANCAAACTTTTTCCTCCTGATTTTGNCTTGTTGTAGCAGGCAAGAAAGGCAAGATCACAACTGTCTGTATGAAAATCCAGTTTCGCATTCGAAGAATAACCACGNCCATCAGCAGCTCGGTATTTTGTTCCCTGATTGCTGACTTCTGAAAGGTACTGTGAGGATTTACCTTGGGGTCTGGGCACCCCAAAATGGAGGCCGATCGACCAAATCATCATTCGAAATTCTGCTTCGGTCAGGGATTGTCTCGGAAATCCCTTGATGAGGGCAATCCCAGTACCCCACATCGCCTGTTCCACTGCTGAGCGTATGACTTGCAGAACAGGTTCGACCTGAAAATCATCTCTCTGAAATGCGAATAAAGGTTTCTCCGATTTGAAATGATCTTTTACAAATTCTGTGGTTAATGAAGCAGATTTCTCATCCAAATGAAAAATCCATTCAGCAGAATTTTTCAAATCATCAGAAAGCCAGCAGTTGTTCATTTTTTTCATTCAAGTTTATTGAAACATCTACGCATTGGTTTGGTGCCTGCTATAACCCGCCGTCAATTCACTTTCCAGGAATTCTGAAAAACATATAGGATTGAACTTTGGTTTACCCGTTCCTCTTAAAGGAGATATTGTTGTATTCACATTTGGGTCATAAAAAAAAGGGCACGAAAAACGTTCCTGCATTTCATGATTGATGACCCGGTGAGGTGTGGGCTGCAGAAGACCGTTTGAAAGACGATGAAGCATCTCCCCGACATTAAGTACCAATGAATTAGGCAAACAAGGAACATCCAACCACTCTTTTTCCTGATAAAGCACTTGTAATCCTCCAACATCATCCTGGGCCAATAAAGTCAGGCATCCAAAATCCACATGGGGTGCAGAACCATAGACTCCTTCCGAACTTGAACCGGAACTGGAAGGATAATGAAGTAACCTGAGCCAAGTAGTCGGTATTTGGAATGCATCAAGGATATCGTCTTGCTCAGCACCAACAGAATGAAGAGCCACCTTCATGAGTTGGAAGCCCAACTCCTTCATGGTTTTGTGATAGGCTTCAAGGGGTTCTCGAAACCTTTCCAGGGGTGGCCACTGATTTGGTCCTGAAAGAAAAATGGAGGGGTCTTCTTTTGAATCCTCTCTCATCATCATGAATGATGCGGATTGGTTGGGATATTTCACCTTTTCATATCTCGAATTTACATCAGTGGAAGTATTGATGGGAATATAACCACGGTGTAAATGGTTTAATTCCACTTCCATTTTTTGTTCTAAGGAAAGTTCATGAAAACGTTTAGATGCTTCGAACACTGAATCAACAAGAGATGGTTCGATCCCATGATTGATAATCAATGTAAATCCTACGGTTGAAAAAACTCTCAGGAATTCTTCGACCAGCTTAAAGTATCCGGGTGATTTTTCATGACGCAGTTTTGCTAAATCGATCACAGGAATGTGATCAAGATGCTCACGTCCAGAGTCAGTGGAGTTCAAGAACGTTCCTTCCAACTCATGCGTTCGATCAATTCAGCCACGGTTTCCTTTCGGCATTCAGGATAATTCACACCAGCCCAAAGAGATTGATATTCAGGATTTTCAAGTTTGGAAGCATATTTCCTGAACGATGCTGTTATTTTGTTTTGAAGTGGAAATGGGAGCAGCGCTTGACCTTCCATGAGAGTGACGAATTCATTTTCAATGGCACGAGCCGGCCTTCCAGAAAAGGCCTGTGTGAAAACGGTGGAACGGTGTTTCTGGTCCAATAACATTTTTTTGTAAGCCTCAGAAGCACCGCTTTCAGCACAGGTCAGGAAAACAGTACCCATCTGCACCGCAATTGCACCAGCTTCGATGATTTCAATGAGTTGGTTCCGATTCATGATCCCCCCGGCCGCCACCAATGGAAGTTTTGAAGATGAACTCAGTCTTTGGATCAATTCCAACGTTTTCAGCTTATCATCATCCCCATCTGGATCATGAATTCCACGATGACCACCGGCTTCAAAACCTTGAGCAACAATAAAATCTGCACCAGATTGTTCTACCCGTCTTGCTTCTTCAAGTGAAGTTGCTGTGATCCCAACTGAGACGTCGAAAGCATGTGCTTTGCTGATGATCTCCTTGTCTGGAACACCAAAATGAAAGCTAAGGATTTCCGGAGGTTCCATCCAAATTGGCTCCAATTGGGTTTCCAAATCCAGGAAGAAGGGAGGCTTTGGAATTTCTAACTCCAGTTTCCCGACGAAATCGAGTGACCTGAGAGCATCCAGGGGCCCATCCAAATCCTGGGTTGAATACTTAATTTTTTCAAGAAAAACAAAAAAATTACAGTTGAGGGCACCTTGAGTTTCAGCATTCCTGAGGTTTCTGGCCGCATTGATGTCTTCGGAAATTTTTCCTGGACTGCTGTATGCGAAACCATAACTCCCCACCGCCCCTGCATTGATGGCCGCTGATACCATTTCAGGGGTATTGATCCCTCCGGCCATCGGGGCTTGTATGATGGGATGTTTTAGTTTGGAAAAATCGAACATGGTTTTTAAAGGATGAATGGTTCTACTTCTTCACTCAAATTTTTTGATCCCTATCTGACTGAAATCGGGCATAGACAACCACGAATTTACTTGATTTTAATGGAGGTTAACATTTTTTTCCTGAGGCCTCTTGTCTTGATGAAAGGGGTCGAATCCTATGCATCTATTTTTCCAGGATTTTTTGCCTAAGCGAGGTACTATTGATGCTGGAATGAAATGTATTTTTGGTTTCACGAAGTATCTTTTTGTCTTGGGAAAATTCAAGTGAAATAGTAAATTTTGCACGCACGTCATTAATCTAAATAAAGAAAGACATGATTCAAATCAACAATGCCAAACTCTTAAAAGGATACGATCATTGGAAAAATGAATTTGAAAAGGAAAGCAACATTCAGATGCGTGAGAGGGCAGGGATAAAAGTCTTGGCATACGGATGGAACGAGGAAAGAGAAAGGATGTATTCGGTTGTTGAAATCGAATCTCCAGAATCTGTCAAACAAGTGTTGATGAGCCCCGAAGGAATGCAGGCCATTCAGGATGCTGGTGTAGACATGACATCCATGGAAATGATCCCCCTGACTTGATCATCCTCTGAGTACCATCTGAACCCCGAACAGCACACCCCACAACCCGCAGTGCTGTTCATCTCTTAAATTACAATGACAGAACCCAATATTTTTTGATCAACGCCTGGTTTCGCCTATAACAGCAGGCTGAAAGATCCTGTTCTATGTTCGTCTCTCCATAACATTGATTGATAATGAATAAAAATGAAATATTTCAATCATTTTAAAAAATTATTAATGCTCCTTCTGTTCATGTCTCTTTTTCATACTATCGTTTATGGAATTGAAAGAAGACGGGAACAATTTGTAACCAATTTTGGTTATGTCGCCATCCCCATCCCCTTTTCTATACCTGGGGTTGGAAGTGGCCTGGGAGTAGCGGGAAATATCAATAACATCCCTATGTTTGGCGAAGAAACGACGACCGATTTGTACGCGCTAACGATCCCTATTGGTGATGTTAAAGGTTCTATCATTGGAGTCACAGACATTCCTTTATGGCCTAAGACATTAATTTTCGACATTCTTTACGGTGAATTCAATAAATACAATCAGAGATCATACCTTGATAGAACAATGAAATCTAAAAAGGATGATTTTATTAATCTTGAGTTAGACAAAACTAATTTTAGTGGTGGAAGATTCATTTTTTCTTTATTTGATCGAATGTTTGAGCTGTACCGATTTCAATACAATATCAAAAGTAACATTTCAGCAGTAAGGGATAATAAAGGAAATCTCATCTATAATCTTAATCAAGAATTTGATGTAGAAGCCATCACCTATGGATCCTTGATAGATTATACAGATGACCGGACAGACCCCCTCAAAGGCATTCGTTTTAATTATAATTATGGTGATTCACCTCAACAAGACCCTGATTCACCTGATTACTATGTTCAGGAATTTAATCTTTCTGGTTACATGCCTATTAAGAAGAGCAGCATTGCATTAAATTGGTATCGCGCTGGAGCGACTGTGAGAAAACAGGGGAATACAGACTTAAATAGCTTAATTGCATTGGAGACGGCAAGATGCTACGCGAATTGTGATTCTGCAACCATCAATTCCAGGGCCAAGAACCAACAGGCATTAAATCGATATGGTTCTGCAGGCGGTTTGGGAGGTCCAACCAGATTAAGGTCTTTTGCACAAAACCGATACAGTGGCCCTCAGGTAGCTTTTAGAGGGATAGAATATAGATGGAATTTTTCTGATAAAGAAACACCCATTGAATATTATATCATCAGTGATACTGCCATCAATTTTCAGTTAGCATTTTTTTATGAGGAAGGAAGTATTGCTGACACGGCAAATGATTTGTGGAATGAAATGAAGAGTTCCACAGGATTGGGTTTTCGTTTAGTCACAACATCTCAATTTGTATACAGAATTGATTTCGCTTCTGGTCAAGAAGGCAATGAATTTATTTTCTGGTTCGATTATCCCTGGGGTGCGGTTCAATGATCCATGATTGCTGATTTGATGACACATTCTTTATAATATCCGTAACCCTGATTCAAGGAGGCGCATGAATTTCGGTGACAACATGGGGGAACTGCAAAGACGAATTGCCGCAACCCATGAAGGAGGATTTAGGAGAAAAAAAACCTTTGAAGCCCTGGCCATTCAAAAAGGTCAGAAACTGATCGATTTAGGCTGCGGTGGGGGGCAGCTTGTTCATGAAATGGCACTTGCCGTTGGAGAAACAGGTCTCGTTTACGGGTTGGACCCGAGTTCCTCTCAAATCCATGCCGCTCAAGAAAAGTGTTCGGAATTTAAGAATGTTGAATTCCTTCAAGAGTCCGCAATCAAAATACCCCTTAAAGACGGTTCATGTGATGGTTTGTCATCAATACAAGCGCTTGAATACATTGATGATGTTGAGACGGTCATTGCAGAAGCCAAACGCATCCTAAAATCGGGAGGGCGGTTTGCCTCGGTCTCTGTTTTATGGGATCACTGGCGATTTCATGGGCCTGATAAACAATTGAACGACCGGATACATGAAGTCTTTCGAGCACACTGCCCTCATCAAATGCTTCCTTTCTCCTTGACTTCCATTTTAGAAAGAAATGGATTCCAAGGTGTTTCACTCACACCATTGAGTTTCATCAATACCCACTTGCATCAAAATTCCTTTGCCTATTTTGCATCCAGGACTTTGTCATTATTTGCTCTGAAAAATGGCATTCCTGAAGAAGATATGATGACTTGGAATGACCAGTTGAAAAAAGCGGATCAGGAAGGAAGATTTGGATTTAATAGTGCTCCCGTTCTTACCACAGCCATTGCTCTTTAGGATTTCCCCCCAATCCCTGGACTAGCATAAGCAAACAACTCGCATAGAGAATCCCTTCTATGGTTGATGACTGGGATTAATTGTTGTTGCTTCCCCAGGAAACCTAAACCCTACGATAAGACCAGCCAAGAAAAGTCCGTTTCAAGTCCTTACCAAATCAATAGCCTTAGGACTGAATGGATTCATTTAAAGGAAAGATAGGTTTTTAAAGCCGTTGATTGCAGGAAAGTGGGCTTTTATCTGGCAGAAAGTAAAGGGATTGAGATGAAAAATTTCAGAGGATTTTCCTTTTCTGATCTGGTTGAAGGATTATAAATCGGCTGAGTGCAAAGTTAAACATGAGTCACCTTTCATTGAGCAGTTCTGTAGATGAGCTCTGAAAAGACCCAGTGAAAAAAGAACCCTGTCGGCAGGGCAATGAAGATAAATATTCGGAATGGGTATTTTTTGAATCGACCAACAGAAATATGATCGCCTATCGCAGAAAAATAGACGAATAAGAATAGGCAGACACAAAGGCCAATCCCAACAGATAGGAGTGGAAACTCAAACAACTCTAACATCAATTACGTATTCAGTGACGTTCGTATTATTTTTAATTGTTTTTTTAAATTTTCGATTTTTTTTTCCAGTTCAGAAATCTTCAGATCTTTCTTTTCCAGAATACCTGCAGTTTCAGGAGAAACAGCAAAAATATTTGGATTCAAACCTATAGCATCTGAACCTGGGACTCCTGATTTGATCTCTTTCAAATCATTATGAATCACTGTTAATTCAGCCGTTATCCCTTCATGTCTATCTTTGGAGTTTTTCTCAATCCTCCATGTCCAGAATGAAAAAATGACTATCAAGGTTATGAGAAGGATTTCCATAGTTCCTCATTTAATGGATCATAAAAACGGATATACGAGCATATGCTGAATGATCAACGAACCATTCTCAAAAGTAAAACAGAGCTCATGGGTCTTCTTGATTATGTTTTTCGGATAAAGATAAGTCTTTGAGATTGCCCTTACGAACCTTTATCTGATACCGGAGTTCATAATAAGGCCACTGGATGACCCAGATCAGGGTACGCCAATGGAAAAGGTAAAAAAGAAGACGAAAATAACGTTTTATTTTTTTCAACATTTTCCTTTTTAAGAGTTGATCTTGAAAAAACATTGGTCAAAAAAACATCCCCAATCCAAGGATCCGTTGTTATGTTTGAATCATTGAGGTTACTCACCATCCTCTTGTTGTTTTCGACGATCTGGGAAGTGATGAATGAATGAGCACGGCATGCAATGGATGATCGATTGATCAATTTACAAAACAGGTTCATACTTTTTTTTTACAAGGCTCCTAGGGTAATAATAGGTGCAATTCTTTTACTTAGCATTTAACTTACGCATTTTGGTACTGATCCTGGCCTGGCACTGGTCCCTTGAGATGATACAGGAAGAGTTCAAGAATTAGAAATTAATCTGAATGCACTAAGGAGGTTTTTGTGGCTGCCAAAATTGATGACGCAGCAAGATGGATCGTAAAAGAGCATGTTCGGAAAAAGGCTTTTACCAGCCTACCCATGACGTTTGAGATAGTCGAATTGTCTGAGGCTTATCAAGTCCAAGAAAAGGTGATTCCCCTTTTTAAAGATCATCGCGGTGAGGTGGGGGGTTATAAATTAGCAATGACATCTAAACCCATTCAACAATTATGCGGGATTGACCATCCATGCGCAGGACACCTGTTCAAATCTGAGATATATTTTGGAAACCGAACCATTGAGCTTGATAACTTTGGACGACTGGGGATCGAATTTGAGCTTGCTGTGCGAATTGGACGGGATTTGCCATCTGCAGAAGGTCCTTGGGACAGACAAAAGATCCTTCCTCATATTGAGGAAGTCTTCCCTGCATTTGAATTGGTTGACGACCGTCATGCAGATTATCAAAGCCTGAATATCCTAACGGTCATTGCTGATAACGCATGTTCTGGTGGCGTTGTATTGGGAACGGCTTGCCATGAGTGGCACCAACTTGATTTTGACATTCTCCCAGTCGTAAAGGATCTCAATGGCGATAAGGAAAATTCCAACACCGGACTGGCATTTGGCAATCCGTTGAATTCAGTCGTATGGCTCGCCAATTTTCTGAACGACAAAGACTGCCAAATTCTTTCAGGTGATATCCTGATGACAGGATCAACCTTTGCCACTTATTTTGCAGAAAAGGGTGATGTGATCGAATATCACATCGACCAAATTGGCAGTGTGAAGATAGAGATCAAATAATGGAACGTATTCGCTTTGTTTTTTTGAAAGCCCCAAGGTAATGGTCGTTTAAAAACTGTATTCGCATCTAATTATGACATCGGGTGAAACAGGATAATGGTAATAAGAAGTTATTAAGCTCCAACTCATGAATTAAATTTTGCTAAGCACCAAGACATTCCTCATCATCTTCAATATTTTCATCCGATTTATTGTTGTGAATTAACAAAAACCGTATCACAGAACCATAACTTAAAAACATAATCCAAAAGGAATGGGAAACAGACGACAACAAACTCAAACATGGAATAACAGATAGTGACTGGTGCCCTTCATCATCGTTAAAGCCAGTTTAGTACCCAATGTTCCAATTGGGCGCTCTTGATTTTTTTTACAGATGTCATTCATGCTTGACGCGTGCACAATTGGCCAATTTGACGTCTTCTTTTATAAAAAAAAGTTTCGCAGTGGGACGAACTAAAGCATCAAAAACACCGATAGCAATAAATACCTTACTTTTTTATTATATAGAACAAACAATTTGAACTCCTTCAAAATCTATTCTGAACCCTTGCTCACTCGAGAAGGAAATCAGAATGAAAAACTGACTAAACCTAATTAGACAGATTGAAACTGGTCCGTTTTTAAGTCACATTAGTTCTTTTGCGTTCAAAACATAATTCTGAAGATTTATGTCTTGTGTGGATCATGGGAAATGGTTGGGATTCTCCTCAAGACATGACTTCAATAACACTTTTTAAAAGAGGGAATATGGCTCTTTATATGTACAAAGCGAGTTACACCAGTCAGGCCATCAAAGCCATGGTCGACAATCCTCAAGATCGGTCGGGACTCATTGCCAAAGCATGTGAGGCATTTGGTGGAAAAATGATAGGAATGTACATGGCCTTCGGAGATGACGATGTCGTTGTAATTGCTGAAATTCCAAATGATGTTGCTGCGGCTGCCATTTCGGCTCAAGTCGCATCTGGCGGGGCATGTAGCAGTGTCACAACCACACAGTTACTCTCCATGGATGACTGGGTCAAGGCTTGTGAAAATGCTAAAGCCGTTTCAAGTGGATATGCGCCTCCGTCATCATAGAAAATAATCTCACTTTTTTTTGAGCCGTCTCATCTGTCATTTGGCGGCTCACTTTCAAAATGATCTGTTACTTTAATAGAGATCATTCTTTCTGAAATGCCCAGTGCGTTCTAAAACAGCAGGGGTTTGAAACATTGTCATTGCTCTCTTTTATAAATTTTTGCCCAAATTTTTTTTCTTTTATACTCCCTCAAAAATTCTGAAATCTCTGTCTGCCCCACCATCTAGAACTTTCAGGGCTTTCTGGTACGCTTCACTTTCATAGGCCGCTAAAGCTTTCTGATAACTTTCAAATTCAATTAATATTGTTCTTTCATTGATCCCATTCTCTTTGGGTGTAACTTTAGCTGCCTTCGCTAAGAATTTTCCCCCAGCATCTTCAAAAGCTGGAATTGCCAGTTTGGTATACGCATCCCTTTTTTTGGAATCAGCGGGGCTTCTATGTGCACTTAAAATATAACCTTTTGCCATGTTTCTCCTAAATTTAAATCATTCATAAATTCATAATGTTTTTGAAATAAATCATCCTGATTCTATTGGAAGTTCATTATCCATAGCCCATTCACTCATTGAATTATCATAAATTTGAATCTTCTTGAAATCCAATTGATAAAGAGCGAAAGCATTTAATGTGGCGGCTATCCCTCCACCACAATAATTTATAATCTTATTTTCTGGATTCACATCGCTCTGATTAAAAAGATCAAATACTGAATGTACTGATTTTAATTTATTACTGTTCGAATCCACGAATTCGTGAAATGGGATATTTATACTTTTTGGTATTCTTCCGGGACGACCATAACGGGGGTTTTCTCCCAAGTGGAGGTCTTCAGTTAATGCATTGATTAACAAAGAGTTTTTATCATCAATAGCACCCAACACTTCTTCTTTGCCCACAAATATTTCTGGATCAATGTTAACTTCAAATTCTGCGGGATTAAATCTTATTTCTTTTGTCTCAATTGGAAGATTCAATCGTTCCCATTCATTAAAACCTCCATCGAGTATGCTCACATTCTTATAACCTAAAACATGAATCATCCACCAGAACCTAGTAGACCATTGCATTCCATTCCTGGAATATAAAATAATTTGATGAGGTGCTCCTATTCCATGTCTTTTAAATGTTTCTGCAAGAACACCATAATCGGGCAAGGTAAAACGATAGGGGCTCGTTTGATCAGAAAATTCATTTTGCAAATCTAAAAAAGCCGCCCCTGGAATGTGTGATTTTATGTAATCTTCAAGACCACTTTCAACATCATATGGTTTTAAAGGATGACTGTCAGTATAATGCAGATATGTCGTACAGTCATACAATCTGATATTTTTATTTCCTAATTGGTCTTTAAGCCACTCACAATCAACTATTGCCTCGGGGTATTTCCATTTTAATTGATTATTCATTTTATTTAATAGGATTATGAATCATTTAATATTTGAAAATAATTCATATTAATTATGGTATTAAATACAGACTTCCTCCTCCACGACGAGATTCTAAAATATCATGTGTAATTGAAGCATCTTTAAGAGGATATGATTCTGATTCAGGTAGAAGCAATCGATTACTCATAAAAAAATCAAATACAGAATGAGCCATTTGATGATAAATCTCTGTGTGCTCTATAAAGTGAAACAGAATAGGTCTTGAAACTGTTAGAGATTTTATTGCCAATGTAGACATCATTAATGGTTCAACAGGTCCAGATGATTGACCATAATTGACAAGGTGTCCACATTTTTTTAATGTTGCCAATGAATGTTCAAAGGTTTCTGATCCTACTGAATCATAAACCACATCTACACCCTTCCCTCCTGTAAAATTCATGACTTTTTCAACCACATCATTTTGATCGCAAACAATCGTATATTTACAACCATATGAATTTGCCTTGGAAACTTTATTTTGATTGCTGACAGTTCCAATAACGCAAACTCCTAATGAATTAGCCCATTGACATAATAGCCTTCCAACACCACCAGCCGCCGCTGTAACTAGGATCGTATCAGCTAAAGTTATTTTTGTAACTTTTTCTAAAAGCATTTTTACAGTCATGCTTCTCAGAAAATTAGTCGCCATGACCTCATCAGAGATCATATCGGGCACTTTGATAGCTAAGTGATCAGATAACATTCGATGAGTCGCATAAGCACCATAATCACTGGTTATATAAACAATTCTATCACCTTTTTTAAAATTTTTTACACCAGATCCTATTTTTTCAATGATTCCTATAGCCTCACATCCTGGAATACCAGGAAGGTTCAAGGTTTTATAAAGACCTGAACGGACATAGATATCATGATAATTTACACCGATTGCAGTATGTCGGATCAATAACTCACGATCACCGGGTTCATTTAGGCTTATTTTTTCTAATTCTAAAACTTTGGCATCACCATAATTACGGATAATAATTGCTTTACACATAACAATATTTGGTTCCTATTTATCAGAATACTTGTGATTCAATCACTTTTTATTGTATCTATCATGTTTTAATAAAAAAAAATTTCAGCATATGATGATTAATAAGATGGAAATGTAATATCTTCATCATGGTTATCAATCTCATAGATTTTGAGTTTTACATTATCCATCTTTGTTTCTTGAATCAATCATTGGCTCAAAATTCTTACAAAGAAAATTCTGTATCCTCTTGTGTTCCTGCCTTGTTAATGAATTTCTGGTTTAATAGGACGCTTAGAAACGGTTTCGGAACTGATCCAAGAAAATCAATGCAATTCCAATCAGCATCAGCAAACTGAACTGGACGAGTACCACCGGGTGGTTTTCAAAAGCCGGTACCTGTAAGACTACTAACAAACCTCTGCCAAACAAGGTGAATTCGGTAACAAGGATGCCTATTATCAGCAAAAGCAAACCGCTCTTGCCCAGCATTGACAAACGAATCAGAGCGGTCCTGTACAACAGGAACAAAAGGCATACGGTCATAAATGCCAGGGTAAACAAATGAAGGTAGCCGATGATAAAAAAAGGTTTTAGGGCTGTGGTCTGTTTGGCCACATAAGGAAAGGCCGAGAGCAATTGGGCAATGGTTTTGATCACATAGGCTGTGATAAAGAACCCATACAATCCATGGGAAAGGCTTCGCGGTTTCAGGGTTCTGATCACTACTTTTGAGATACGATAGAGAGCGTATAATGCGACCGTTTGCAGGCACGCGGCGATACCTCCTGTAACATAATAGACCCGCTGGTCTGTACTCCATAAAACGGACAATGCATAGGCCGGTACACAGGCTATTGCTAAGAAGTAAAAAAAAGACCGCTGAGTCTTTTCCGGCACGTCGGCCAAGGATTTTTCAAACAGTTTGAACAAGCATCCAAAAAGGATAAAAACAAAAAATCCGTTGTACAAGAAATGTAGGTAAGCATAGACAATGTTGTAATAAAGAGCTTCCTTTCCGTAGTTGATGACCACATATGGCAAACTCCAGGTAGCCAGGCTGGAAAGCAGGTAACAGTAGAGTCCGTAATGTATGAAATAGACATCGGCACTATGGCCTTTGACATCCTTCAGGAATCCTATGGACAGGATAAAGGAACTGATTCCGAACAGGGTCAACAGGGCAATGGAAAATACTTTATAGCCATACAGCGGAAAACTGACAAGCATGGCAGATACCGTAACTATAATGATGTACAGCATGGGCTTATAAAGCGGGCGCCTTGGTTGGTTTTCCTTGAGGAACAATCTACGTATCACAAGGATAGCTGCCAGATAGCCCCAGCCTAAAAAAGCGACATGGGAATGGCCCTGTATCAGGTTTAAATAGGGTAACTGACTGATCGGCCGCCACAGATGAAGCCTGAGCAAAACGCCAAATCCAGCAGAGATCAGAAGTAAAAAAAGAGCATAGCGGATAAAAAAAGAGGTGGATCTATCACCGTTCATATACAAATTAGTTAATCAGGATAATTATTTTTTTCTATGTTAACGTGCCCTTCCCCATTTTTAGATGTGATTAATTTTGCACAATCCAATCTGGTCTCTCCTGAACCTAGATTATAATCAAAGTAAATGTGCTCTATACTTATGTCATCATTCAAATGAATTTGGAGATGCCATATGAATTTTTCCTATGTTTTGGGCCATACATCTCAATTTTTGCCCCAATTAATAACGTAATCATTAGGTTGCGATAGTCATCTATCCAAAATCTCATTTTTGATTCGTTTTAAAAGAAATACTCAATCATATTCCTCAATCCTTTCCAGCACATTGTTCACAATCACTCGGGATTCATAATATTCAACTACTGGCTTAGACCACCTTTCCTCAATCAAGGACAGCCTCTCTTAGTCAAACCAGATTCCAATCTCTTTCTTAGTTTCAAAGGTATAACATCCTCCTACTCCAACAATTATATTATCATAAGATTATAGTGAAGATATTTCAGTAGAAGTTAGGGCTCTATTATAAATTCTTAGTTCATCAACCTTTCCATTGAAGAACCTATTATTATCCCTTTTATCACCTCCAACATAAGTTTTTGTAGAAGATAATAGATTAACTATTCCAGTAGAGTTATCGGTGAAGTTTAAAGACCCATCAAGATAAAGACTCCCTCCATTATCTTTTTGCACGAAACAGACATGGTGCCAATTAGAATCGTTTATTGTTGAAGTTGTTGTTCCTCCCCATTTATAACCACTTTTATATGTTTGTAAATTTAATTTTCCACTTGATTTTAAATTCAACATGTACTCACCATTATATCCATTTGAATCTCTTTGCTGAATGATTCTTGATTCAGTAGAAGAGGCCGTATTAATCCACAAGGAAATTGAAAAATCTCCAGATCCTGAAAGAAGTCCTACAGGAAATTCTATATAATCATCTGATCCATCAAAGTTATAAGCAGTATTCGAAACATTGTCTTTCCCTGAAGTCAGTGTAGCACCACTAACAGTTCCATGATTAGCCATGCTTGTATTATCATTTGCATTGCCATTAAATCGATAGAAGGCAACTAGTCCGCTAATGATATTATCTAAAGTTGGAGTCGCACTGACTTCAATGCTTAATTCTGAAACTCCCTTGGAATTCACAGTAGCAACTCTGAAGTAATAAGTGGTTCCATTGGAGAGATTTGAAATGGTGTAGTTGTCGATTGATATACCACTAATTACTGTATCGGAACTAGTAATTCCACTCGTGTTGTCATAATAAACACTGTATCCAGTTGCACTCGCAGATGAATCCCAGTTCAGAACAACTGATGCATTATCAGCAGTTGCTGTGAAGTTGGTTGGGGTTTGAGGGTTCGCTAAAGTTACTAAAGGAGTAGCACTAACTTCAGGACTCAATGCTGATTCACCATTTGAATTCACAGAAGTAACTCTGAAGTAATAAGTAGTTCCATTTTGAAGATTCAATAAGGTGTAATTGTCATCAGAAATTCCAGTTATGACAGTGTCCAAGTTACTAACACCACTCATCCCGTCATAATATATTCTGTATCCAGTTGCACTCGCAGATGAATCCCAGTTCAGAACAACTGATGCATTATCAGCAGTTGCTGTGAAGTTGGTTGGG
>NYUB01000128.1 GCA_002683785.1 Deltaproteobacteria bacterium | reverse complement strand
CAGTGTGGCGCTTCCAGGATTCAGTTTTTTTGGTTGGATCAGTCAGATCAGTAGGGGGATGTTGCGTCTCCTGATCAGCTAGAAAGGAAAGTGTTTCTGAGGGATCTCAGGATTTAGACCATTCGAGGGTTTTGAATTCTCCCTCTTGGCTCAATGGAGATTGAGATTTATCCTGAATCCGGTTTTGGACCTGAACCGAATAGCGTGACCCGGAAGACCCCAGTGATCCCTGAAAACAGGGTATACCGTTGACTTCAAGCGTTACTTGTCCGTCCGATTCGATAGGAAGCACCTGTCCAGCCTCCAGTTTTCCTATAACTGAACTGAGATCCAAGGTGCCTAGCCGTGCACTGACAGAATGTCTAGTAACTTCCATCACCTGTAAAAGTTCCTGCTCGTTGTTTTCGTTATAATGATCGAGTGATTCTGGAGGCAGAACACGGCAGTTTTCAAAATCAGAGAGTCGGGAGTGAAGCTCTGAAAAGGGAATGCCCAGAGTCAATTCTGTGCTTAAATCTCCAATTTTCAGTTCCACCTGAAAGACGAGACAGCGTTCGAATGGGAGCATCACCTGGGCCCGCTTCGGATGTGTCGTGATTCGTTTCAATTCCAGCGGATACTCACCAATTTTCGTCCAACTCCTCTCGAAATCTCTTATGAAGGGACGAACCATAGCAAGGATTTTTTTCTGTTGATTCTTCATCAACTCTTCCAACGGTTCCCCCTGATCCTCTGAACCTGCTGAAGAAGTAACGGAACGGACAAAATCGGTATCTAGCAACAGCAGAGCCTTACCCTTCTGTTGTGTTTCGAAGATGAAAATCGGCCGTTCCATCGAGGGATCACAGAGATCCTCAAATCGAGTCCATACCACAGACCGGCTTTGGTTGACACTCATCATTCTTAATTCTGAATAAAGGGTGTCCTCCAACAAAATAGCCCATCGCCTGGCTACCAAATCCAGCCACCTGTAGCGACCCGTATTGAGTTGTGCTTCGACCAGGGAATGGGATTCTATGTCTAGATTTGATTCATCAGGTAATAGCATCATGCCTCACTTCTGAACAATACCAATGATTCTTACTCCCAATTTATCCTTATTGATCATTACCACTTCTCCTTGAGCAATGGTCCGGTCATCAAGCACCAATTCCACCGGCTCTCCTGCAGCTTTATCGAGTTCGATGATGCTGCCACTGGTGATTTGAGTGATTTCTTTACCCGTCAGGCGGGTTCGTGCTACTTCAACGCGGACTTCATGTTGAAAGTGAAGCAGCATATCCGAGGCAGCCCCGGCAGGTGCAGTGGCCTCTGCCACCGTTTCATTTGTCATTTGGTTCTCCGATTGGTCTGTTGCATCTGCCTCCGCAGGAACTACCATGGCAGGTTCTGTCGGAACTTCCGCCTCGGGTTCCGGACTGGTTTCGGGATCTTCTTCAGGAGGTCCTTCATCGAGGGTGAGTTCTGCCTCAGGTTCCTGTTCTATTTCTTCAGAAGCGGTTTCTTCTTCAGAAATTTCTACGGTTTCTTCTTCAGGAATTTCTTCTGTTTCTTCGGTTACATCCTCAGTGGTCTCCAATGTTTCCGTTGTTTCGGCTTCCTCCGGACTTTCTTCAGAATCTTCCGGGATTTCTGCTTCAGTGTCGTCGGTGGAGTCTTCAGGGATAGGTTCTTCGGATTCAGATGTGCTCAATTCGCCTTCCTCCAGAGGTGGAAGTTCCTCGATTCCTTCATCATTTTCTTCGCTAACTTCAGAATCCGTTTCTTCCAGAGTTTCACCAAGGTCCCCTTCCTCCAAAGGTGGAAGCCCATCTTCAGTTTCACTCAAACCTTCTGCTTCCAGATCAGTTTCGGAAGAAAGTTCTTCATTTAGGGAATCCTCCAGATCCTCTTCGCCCATTTCCAAAGAATCCTCTGAAGTAACTTCTTCTGCCGCTGATTCATCTGCTTCTTCAAGCAATCCCTCCAAGTCTGAATCACCCGCCAGATCTTCTTCCAGGAGTTCATCGGTTCCGGTATCTGCCAATTCTTCTTCAGACAAAAAATCTTCTGAATCGGTAACTTCTTCGCCCGGTTGATCCTCTTCCCCAAAAAACATGTCGTCTTCCAGGTCAGCCTGAAGATCGTCACTCAACGCTTCCTGTTCCTCTTCTGCAACGGTTTCTTCAGTAGCCATGGGAACTCCCTCCACAAGAAGGTGCCTGTAAAATCATAATTATTTGAATTTTTTTAATTAGTCTCTAATCGAACATTTGAGTACTAGCAGAACTGGTGCCAAATCATTCTCTTTTTTTGGAGGCTATAGCGAAACACCATTTATTGCAAGATGATCAGGGTTCGGATAGGATGCATTTATATCGGTAAATGACTGGATTAATGGTGCAAATCAATAATTTTCCATTTACCATGGATGTAACTTTCAAAGTGCTCCAGAAAAAACCTGAATTCGGAAACTTTTTTGCATTAGTTTTTCACAGCAATATATCTGGAAAAGCAGCATGGACAGAATCCAGGTGGTCAAAACTATTTTCATGATCCAAAAAGAGGAATGAATCAATGGGTGTTCTGGACCGTTTTTTAAGTTCCAAAAAAGACGACAAGCAGGAGATTTGGGATCTTTTTGATGCGGGTAAAAGCTTGATGGAAAGTCAATTCTATGATCGGGCTTCTGTTGAGTTCAACAAGGCACTCACTCTTGACAAAGATTTTGCTTCTGAATTGATCGTTGATCTTTATATGGAAATGCAGGGATCAAATCCAGACGCGATGATCGCCCTAGGGATAAATATCCTTCAACACAATCCTGATAACACTGAAATGGCCAACATGCTTGGCAACACCTACCGTAAGAAAGGTGACTTGAATGCTGCAAAAAGCATGTATCAACGATGTCTGAAGAGGGATCCATATTTTAAAAATGCCAGTTACAATCTTGCTGCAACCATTGCAAAGGCCGATGTATATGATGGGACCGCAGTTTCCTCTATTTCTGAATTCGAAAGCCTTTCTAATTTCATCCTCCCTGATAACGACGAGGGTGAGGAAAAACTTTATCAAATCCAGGAAGTGGCTCAAAAATTTGTTCAGGCTTCAGAGGAAGTAGAAACAGAATCGGATATAAAAACCAGCGAAAGCCTGATGGATTTTCTTGAAGACAAATCGGATGGAGATCAAACCAAAAAGGCAAAGAATCCCGTAGCGGAGGAGAAACCGGATAAAAATGATGAATCCGCTCAAGATCCAGAACAAGGTGAATCCAAGGAGCAAAAACAGATTCAGATTGATCCCGAGGCCAGCTTCAAACTCATAGCCCAGGAATATGATCTACAGCAGTCTGAAACATCTGAACTTCTCAAGGCTCTAGGACTCTATAGTCTGAAGCATTTTCATACAGATATTGCCGTCAATTCTTTTCAAAAGCTGGTGCAACTTCATCCAAATCAGACTGACTATAAGTGTTTTCTGGTTTTGGCCAACTCACTTGAGGGTAATCAGGGAAAGGCTATCGATTCTCTCCAGAAAATTCTGATTGAAAATTCCTATCATCGTTATAGTAATGTCAACCTAGGTTACCTCTTCCAGAAATCTGGGAAAACGATGAAGGCTCGAACTTATTTTTTTATTACATACAAACTACTAGAACGTTCAGGAGGTCTTTATCACATTGATCAAATCCTGAAACGTGCCGAAGAATATTTTAAGGAGGACCGAGGAAAGAAAGCCCTGGAGTTTTATGAACCTCTCTATGAAGAAATCAATGCGCCAAACCTGTTGAACCGGATAGGCAAACTCCAAATACTTTTTTCAAAACTCGATGAAGCGATCCAGAGTTTTCGCAGGGTGTTGAAGGTCGACGGGAAAAATCCCGAAGCACGTGATGGACTCAAACAGTTGCATCAAAAATTCCTGATGCAGTTGGATAATGCAGTGAAAAAACACGATTATGAAGATGCAGCCCAAGCATTCGAGAAAGCGATCTCCATTTTGAAAAATCCCAAACTGTTGCAAAGGGGAATTGACCTGAACCGGATGATTAAAAATGAGACTCGTGCCAATCAGTTGGAACGGCTTCTTAAACAAATGGAAGAAAAGGAATCCAACCAAAAAGTCCTTGAAAAAATCAGTCTTGCGGAGGAAGCGGAAAAAAAGGGGAATTTCAAGGCTGCAGTGGGATATTATGAACAGGCCATTCGAATCAGCCCGAAGCACGAAATCATGGTCAAAATGTCTGATTTCTGCCAAAGGATCAACCGTCCGGAACTCGCGGGAAAAATTTCAAAATGGTTTAATCAATATATAGAAAATGAAAAACGAAAGGCTGCTTTAGAAATGGCCGCACAGCATTCTGCTGAAGAGGCAAAATAGACTGAATCCTAATTTAAGACTTAAAGCCGGCGATTGCATAGGTATCCTGAAAGGTCATGAATTCCAGGCGTAAAGTGCTCCCTGATGATGGAGTTACCCTGAATCTAGATTCGCTGGTGGACATTGTATCGAACAGTGTTGGCATCCTGATCATTCTTGCTGTGTTTATGGCCCTACTCTCATTCATGGAATACAATCCTCAAACCACCCCCGAAACCAGAGTTGTGGAACAAACGGAAAAAATTCTCATACCCTGGGCTCATTATTCTCAAAAAGCAGCACTCCTTTTTCTTGTTCGAGAAAATCGTGTACTTAGACTCGATCGGGGGGNATATTATCGTAAAATTAAAAAACAACTCCAAGGGGCTTCGCCTGAAATACCGAAGCGAATCAATTTTGAATCACACAGCGTAGAAATCGAAATGCTGGGAGGCAATTCTCATTGTCTGTTTTTTGAACCCCGCCCTGGTGCGGGGCTCTGGTGGCATCAACTGAGTGGAGTCAAGGGGCCTTTGGAATCCCTGTTAAGCAGTTTGCAGCCAGAAGAAAATTATTTTTTCTTCTGGGTTGATTCTGACAGTTTTGAATTATTTCGTGACCTNAGGGAAGTTCTATGGAAGAGGGATTTTGAAGTTGGTTGGAAACCTGTGGAAACTGCCACTCCTCTGCGATATTGCAGCGGTTACTCTCAATCCAGAAGCTTTCGTCCGCAATGAACCCTCAAGTTGCACAGACTCCCGAAGGGATTGCAGATGGTGAGGCATCCTCCTCCGAAGTCAAAACCTATCCTACGGGTAAAGGGCACAAAGGTATTTCAACATCACGGAAAAAGCCGTCTGCATTCAATACAGATCAACAGCAGATTGGTGAGCTGAAGAAGAATATCAGAGCTTACGTTCGTGCCAATGGAAGTCAACAAGAATTAAAGTTACTCCAAAAGGCACTGACCGAGATCGAGGCCTTTCATGCAGATCAGCAACGAAGGTCCGGACAACCAGTCATCATCCACCCCCTCCGGGTTGCCTGGCAGATTTGTGAAGTCGGGCTGGACCCNGCAACGGTGATAGCGGCTCTTCTCCACGATGCCGTTGAAGATACCCCAATGACCNTAGNCCATATCAATAAAAAATATGGCCCGTGGTACTCGCAAATTGTCGAGGGCGTGACCAAAGTCAAACATGAAGGTGAAAATGCTACGCCGCTTCGTTCAGAACTCGAGGCAACCTATCAGCGGATGTTGATGGCTCTAGCCAAAGATGTGAGAGTCCTCTTCATCAAGATGTTTGACCGTCTGGACAATATGCGCGACATGCAGCATATGCCGGTGGTAAAGANGCGTCGCATCAGTCAAGAAACCCTCAATGTCTATGTTCCAATGGCCCGTCGGCTCGGGTTGAAAGAAATCTGCCAGGAACATACCGAACTCTGTTTCCAACTCCTCTATCCGAAACGGTACAAGCAAACCATCAAGGATTTTGAAAATCTAAAAAAAGACAGGCTTCCCGCAATNCAGAANATGCGTGAAAANCTTGAAAACNGCCTGCAACATGGATTTGTGGGATTTCAGGAAGCAGAAGCGATTCTGATTCATCCATCCACCAAGGTTTTTGACCCNTCTCCCGTGGATCGGATTCTGGANCGTTTTCAGATTTTGGTCAAGGATTCCCTCAGTTGCTACCAGACTCTGGGCCTCCTGCACACCAACTTCAGCGCTNTCCCATTACGAATCCGAGATTATATCAGCAATCCACTTTGGAACGGATATCAAGGAATCCAGACGGAGTTGAATTTGGAAGGTGAAAGGATCGAAATTGAAATCATTTCCAAATTGATGAAGGAATCCAATCGTAATGGCATTCTGTCCCACTGGAATGAAAGGACCTCCGAACTGGAAGATTATTACCGGACCTACCTGGAACAGCTTGACCAAATAGCCGATGCTGAAGAATTACGGATGGTCGATGTTCTCAATTATGCACAGACAGAACAACTCCAGGTATTCAGCCCGAAAGGAGACGTTTACGCCCTCCCGAAAGGTGCCACGGTTTTGGATTTCGCCTATTACATCCATACCGATTTGGGCAACCACTGCATCGGAGCCATGGTTAATCCATCCTGGGAAACCCGGAACAATACGAACCTACGCGTTCCACGAGAACGCCAACTATTTCATGGAGAATGTCTTAAAATATTGATGGATCCAGGAGTTAGGCCTTCACGGGAATGGATCGATCAGACCGTAACCGCTAAAAGCCATGTCCAAATCCGGAGAGCCATTAATCTTCAAAATGCAAGTAGGGCCAGACGGCTGGGAAGAGATATCCTAGGGAAGGAACTGGAGGAATTTGGAGAACGTTTGGAAGAGTGGTTGAACAAAGAAGAAGTACAGAANANTTTTTCCAAAGAAAATCTTAACGAAAANAAATTTCTTCAGGAACTCGGTCTACGAAAGCGTCTAATAAGGCCTTTCCTGAAGAAATATCGGCTTGTCGATTTTGATAAAATCGGCAGGCTCCGCCAACTCATGCAGGGGCGTCCTTGGTATCTTTTCGGAACTCAGCATCCACGCTACCTGATTGAAAACCCTGAAGATCCACTTTTAAGAATGGCAGTATGCTGCCAGCCTATCCCAGGAGACAAAATTGTGGCTTTCGTGAACCGTGAGATGGAGATCGAAATACACCGACACCTTTGTGAGATTTTCAGTGAAAGACGCAATGAACAGGCAGCAAATGACAACATGCTGGAAGTGGAATGGAATCTTGAGAAAAAAGAAGAGAAGAAACATACTCTGAACATTCAAGCCCAAGACGGAAAAGGCATCCTGCTCAAGATCATCAAGATCATCAGCGCTGCGGATGTAGCTATTGAAAACACAGACAGTCATTCCCTTCCTGGCAACCTTGCTTCNATAAAAATCAGCCTCGAACCAGTCAATTGGCAAAAGTTCCATCGCATCATGGAAGGTCTAAGGCCGCTCAAGTTCATTACCAGAATCAGCTGAAACATAAGTCAGCAATAATTTGGTCCTCTTTATCAAAACTTTCTCCTTTCGAAATCGTCTTCACGCGAATTNAGTACGCAATGAGATGAGTCTTCCCCCCAGACTGGAAAAGTTCTTGATAGAGGCATGCGATCTGGTGTTTGCGGTAACCCCCCAAAAACTGCCTCAAAGAAAATTGTTGGAAGAATGCCGGATAGTTTCTCACCGAGGTATTCATGACAACCTACAATCCAAGGAAAATACTCTAGAAGCCTTTGACCTTGCTGAGCAAAAAGGAATCTGGGGTATTGAACTTGATTTTAGATGGACACGGGATTTGGTCCCTGTGGTGGTTCATGATCCTGACTTGGATCGTGTTTTCGGAATCAACAAGAAGATTGCAGAACTCGATTTTGAAGCGTTGACAAACCTATGTCCGCAGGTTCCGAGCCTTGAGCAAGTGGTGGGCAAGTACGGGGGAAAAATGCACCTGATGATAGAAGTAAAACAAGAACCCTATCCAAACCGCAGACAACAGGACTTGATTCTTGAACAGATTTTTTCTGTTATCAGTCCCTGTCAGGACTATCATCTGATTTCTCTTGAACCTGAGATGCTGGAACGAATCGAATGTGTGCCGAACTGGGCCAAAATGCCTGTTGCAGAGCTCAACGTATCCCAGTTGAGTCAGATTGCATTAGAAAGGAATTATGCCGGGATATTAGGTCATTATTTTTTGATTGGAGGGGATGTAGTCAAAAAGCATCTCCATGCGGGACAAGAAATCGGGACAGGATATCCGAATTCTCGAAATGGTTTGTCGCGTGAGATCAACCGAGGTGTAAACTGGCTTTTCTCAAATGATGCCGAGGAACTGGATCGAATTAGAAGAGACCTGCTTCAGGAATTTATTTGAATTTTTTCTCCAATCAAATTCTCTCATTGGTGCAGAAACATTGAATCAGAGGTGTTTTTTAAGTATCGAACTCAGCCCGTCAGAAAGGTCTTCCAAAATAGTCGTACAGCCTTCGTTCATGCAGGCTTCTTCAAGAAACTTGTCACGTGGAATGGTGAATCCGAGAAATGGCAATTCCTTGAGGGATTCCTCACTCCGTATTAATCGAATCGCTTCCAGTCCAGTCATGACTGATATTCCAAGGTTGAATACCACGAGATTGGGGTGATACATGATGGCCGCCCCAACCCCATCCCAACCATTGAAAGCAGTTTCTACATCCAATTCTGGTTTTACCTGTTGGTTGAACCATTCCACACGGGAAAGGTCATGATCCACATAAAGTACCGTCTTACTGGTCATAGATATAGTATGGTTAGTATGGTTAGTATCCTCAGATCCGAATTTTCTGTTTGCCCTGCTTCATCTATTTTAATTTCNCGANNGAATGNTAAACAATCCATATTGATTATACAAAAACATAACGCCAGGCCAATTTGGAAGCAATATTTGAAATGATTAAAAAACGAAAAGAACGAAGATTTTGCTCTCAGGTTTGGGATTAAAACAAGTTCATGGAAAAACAACAATATCGGGTGATGTTGACGGGAGGGGGATCAGGAGGTCCTACGACCCCTTTGCTCGGACTTGTCGAAACACTTGAGGAAGTGGAGGAAATTTCCTGTGAGTTCCTTTTTCTTGGAACGTTTCGTGGCCCCGAGCGTTCGATGGTGGAAGACTGTGGTGTTCCCTTTCATGCCATTCCAGCAGGAAAACTGAGACGTTATTGGGACTGGCGGAATCTGAGTGATCCTTTTCAGGTGCTGGCAGGTTTTTTTGCCGGGATATATTACCTGCTAAAGTTTCGCCCCCACGTAGTGATGAGTGCAGGAAGTTTTGCCAGCGTTCCAATAGCCTGGGCATCCTCCATGCTTCGTGTTCCGCATTTGATTTTGCAAATGGATGTCAGACCAGGACTGGCGAATCGGTTGATGAAACCTTTCAGTGATGGTGTTGCCTGTTATTTCGAATCATCCTTCCAAATCTTTGAGGGGGTACCGCAGAGGAAAATTGTTGGGCCTGTGGTGCGCAAAAACATCCTCAACGCTGATCCGAAACGTGCAGAACAACAATTCGGCCTGGATCCTCAACGTCCATTGATGACGATTACCGGAGGAGGCCAAGGGGCCGGACAGTTGAATCAGATGGTTGAGCTTTGGCTGCAAACCTGGCTTGTAAACTGGCAGGTGATTCATCTGACGGGCAAAGAGCATTCTGGGGTCTCATTGGAAGATCCGCATTACCATCCCCTCGAGTTCATAAAAAAAGGGATGGGAGATCTTCTCTCCAGAAGCGATCTTGTCATAACCCGTGCTGGTATGGGAATTCTTGGGGAACTTTCTGTCCTGGCCAAAGATGCATTGGTAATCCCAATCGCTGGAACTCATCAGGAGGACAATGCGAGATCTCTTGAGAGGTTGGATTCTGTTTATAAACCCAATCCTGATTTATTCTCAGATCCAATCAATGAAAAATGGAAATCATTTTTCTTGCATTTTGAATCTGGAAGGATAGGACGAAAACTTCATCAAATTTGGTCTGGACCGGGAAATCAGATTCTTTCAGAAATGTTGCTATCGTGCATAAAGAAAAACGAAACAGGCTAAGTTTAAGAAGGTTTTCCATATGGATTTTTGGAATGCTGCTTCTGTTGATGTTCCTGACTTCAACGTCATGCCGTTCGGGAAGCGGCGCATTTTACGAATGGTGTGAAAAACGTGGATTTCCAAGGATCTGCAAAAAATATTTCTGAAGCTCTAAACCCATGCGTATAGGAATCCTGAGCGCTATTCCTGAGGAGATTCATTCATTTCCTGATTTGGTAAAGACAAACCAGGGAATTCCAGAAAATCCCGTTTTCCAGATCGATCATCCCAAACATCAACTTGTTTTAACATTTGGCGGTCTAGGCAAAGTCAACACTGCAATTGCCAGTACACTTTTGATCCGAGAGTTACACATCGATTTTCTGATTAACGCAGGCATCGCAGGTGCGCTCGATCCAGAACTGAAGTTGGAAGAGGTCTGTTATGGAAGGCGTCTAATACAGCATGATTATGGAACATTAATAGAAGGGCAGATGAAAGTATATCCTACGGGTTCTATCCCTCTTGGTGATGCTTGCGATCCTGCATTTATGCCCCCCTATTGGCTTGAGCAGAAACTACAAAAAGAAATGCCCGAATTTCGTCCTGTGACGGTTCTTAGTGGAGATGTTTTTTTGCAGTGTAAAATGAAGCGTGAGAAACTTCGGGAACTGTTTCAAGCACAATTGGTGGATATGGAAAGCGCAGCACTAGCTCAGGTCGCTTTCCGATTCGGCATCCCCTTTCTGTCGGTAAGGGCTGTCAGCGACCATGTTGGGGAACATCCGGAAGGAATCCCGCGTGGGCAGTTGAAAAGGGCTTCTCGTGCGTCTGCAGAAACCGTAATGGAGGTGATTGAAAGACTACCTTCAGAAATAACAACGGAATCTGAGGTAGGCTGATTCGTGGGCCAGGGATTCTTCAAGAAGAAGATTGGCCGTAAGAGGTTCAGGGTAAAGTTCTTTTCTGCGGTTATAACGGCGCTCTGTTCGGTTGTCCCGACAGATAAGGCTGACGGTCTTTTTATCTTTACCACTTTCGCAAAGTAGCGTTTTCCCTTCTATGGTCAGTTCTGGTTCCATACGGGTCCATGCATCACTGATCCTGCAAAATCCTCCTTTGCCCCATTGAAAAAGAGGATCATCACCATTAACAGGGATGGTTTGCATGGCGGTTCCGGGACCTTCTGCAAAAACCTGAAGTTCCCACTTGAAATAATCCGCTTCCACCTGGATCGGTAAAATCACCATGATGATCAGCAGGACCGGGCTCCACAGCAACAATGGCCATTTCTGATGGATGTAGGAGTTCACATCCTCTCCGGCGGGGTGATGCCGAGTAGGCCCAGGCCTGTTTTCAAAACTTCCGCCACACAATGAAACAGAAGAAGGCGTGCAGCTTGTAGGGATTCCGATTCGGCATGTTTCACGGAACAGGTCCCATAGGCCTTGCTGAAATCCCTGCAGAGTTCATAAAGATACCTGGCCAGCAGTGAGGGTTTGAACTGTTCTCCAGATTTCCAGACGATTCTTTCAAAATCAAGCATCCTCCTCATCAGGAGTTTTTCATTCGGATGTTCCAGAAGGGCGAAATCGATCTGATCGCTTACCTCAAGGGCTACCTGCCTCCCGATGCTTCGAATTCGGACGTAGGCATAAACCAGGTAGGTCCCAGTATCTCCTTCAGATACCAACCAGTCTTCCATCGAAAAGACAATGGGTTTGTTGGGATCCTGACTGAGCATACCGTATTTGATGGCGGCCAGGGCAATCCGGTGTGCTGTTTCTTCCACTTCCGTGGTGCCCCATTCCAGGCTTTGTTCCGCGAGTTGCCCCTGAAGAATGAATTCCCTCATCTTCTTCCGCATCTCCGAAAAAAGGATCACGTTTCCTGCACGTGAACTCATCTTCCCAGATGGCAGCATGACCAAGGCGTATGGCAGGTGATAGCAATGTTCCGCCTGGGCATACCCCAGCCTTTTTAGGGTGGCAAAAACCTGTTTGAAATGAAGCGTCTGCTCGGCACCGACCACATAGACGGAACGGTCGATGGAAAATTGATCAAACTTACGACGGGCCAGGGCCAAATCCTTGGTCGAGTAAAGTGTGTTTCCATCCGATTTGAGAAGCATGAAAAAGCCTAGATTCTCTTCTTCGAGATCAATACCGATAGCACCCTCAGAAAGTATGAATGTCCCATCCATCTCGCCTTGCAAGACCATCTGACGGCCCTCTTCATCCACGTCGGATTCATAAAAATAATGGTCGAATCTTATATCCAGCCAGCGGTAGATTTCTTCAAAATCATCCATCGACCATTGTCGTGTTTCATCCCAAACTTTGCTTAGTTCTGGATCTTTTTCCTCCATCTTTCTAAGCAGGCTGCTAATTTCTGCCTGTGCCTTTTGTGCTTCTTCGCCCTCCAGGGTTTCCAGAAGATGAACGGATTGTGTGTAGAGTTCTCCAAGCCACTCTCCACGAAGTTCTTCAGGAGGAGAGTCTTTGCAATGATTGAGGTAATACCACAGACATTTAGCGATATGGGTGCCTACATCGCCAAAATAATTAGCTCCCACGACCTCATACCCATTGAAACGATGGATTCTGCATAAGGAATCACCCAAAGCTGCATTCCTCAAATGACCAACATGAAATCCTTTGTGGGTGTTGGGCTGGGAAAACTCGATCATTACCTTTTGCCTGTTCTTTTCAGAGCGGTCCTTACCCCTTCCCAGTGAGATTAAGCCTTTGGAAAAAGGATTGTTGAAGATCGAGGGCAACAATTCGCGAGCTAGTATTTCAGCGTGGAGAAAAAAATTCAGATATGGCCCAAAGGCCTGGATGCGGGAAAAGGGGAGCCGTTTCTGAGCATCGAATGCTTGCTCTTGTGGATCTTCCTGAACCAGAAGATTTTGCAGTTCTTCGGCAATTTGTTTAGGCGAGCGCTGGAGTTTTTTTGAAAAACTAAAGCAAGGCAGGGCAAAATCCCCCATATCTGCATCTGGGGGCTGTTCGATCAATCCCTGGATCTCCGATGTCGCCCAAACTCTTTCGGAATCAAGGCGATGTAGGGCATCCCGAGTGAGTTGACAAATCGTGTCAACAAACAGGTTCATAATGGATCAGAGGTTTATAGAAACATTCAAATAGCTATGGACTCAGTCCAGGGAGATGGTAGAAAGCAAATCAAGCTCATCAAGAACTTTCCCGGTCCCGTTGGCAACAGCGGAGAGAGGATCATCGGCGTACATGACTGGAAGCCCCGTCTGATCCCTAAGAAGCAGGTCAAGGCCTTTTAAAAGGGAACCTCCTCCTGCCAAAACGATCCCCCGGTCCACAATGTCAGATGACAATTCTGGTGGAGTGCTTTCCAGGGCATTACGAACTGCTTGGACGATGCTGCTGCATACATCCGAAAGTGCTTCACGGATTTCTGTGTCGTTGATGTAAAGGGTTTTTGGAATACCACTGACCAGGTCTCGGCCTTTGACTTCCATCGTTAGGCTTTCCGCAAGGGGATAAGCTGATGCCAGCTGAATTTTGATATCTTCTGCAGTCCGTTCTCCAATCAGCATGCTGTACTGCTGTTTCATATATTGCACAATGGTATCATCTACTCGATCTCCACCGATTCTTGTGGATTCACTGTAAACAATTCCCGAGAGGGAAATCACGGCCACTTCAGTGGTCCCGCCTCCCACATCCAAGATCATGTTGCCGCTCGGCTCACTGATTGGAAGCCCGGCACCGATGGCAGCTGCCATCGGTTCTTCAATCAGGTAAACCTCCCGGGCTCCTGCAGAAGTCGCGGATTCTCTCACGGCACGTTTTTCCACCTGGGTTATACCTGAGGGGACCGCAACTACGATTCTAGGGCGAAATTTCAGAAGGCTTTGTTTTTTCCTTACCTGCTGAATGAAATGTCTTAGCATCTGTTCGGTGATGTCAAAATCTGATATGACACCATCTTTCATTGGCCGGATGGCAGTGATGCTCCCTGGGGTTCGGCCGAGCATCAGCTTGGCTTCTTGTCCAACCGCCAAGACTGTTTTCTTCCCAGCGTAATCTTCTTTCACCGCTACGACTGAGGGTTCGCGTATGATTACCCCTTGTCCTTTCAAAAAAACAAGGGTGTTCGCAGTGCCTAGGTCGACAGCCAAGTCTTCAGAAAAAAACTGACCAATTTTATTAAACATGAATCAAAAGGTTGCAGGTAGGCTGCAATGGTGTGCTAGCTTACTATCTTTTCCCGCCGCACAATTCTGCCGCGTGAAAGATCATAGGGTGAGAGTTCAACTGTGACTGTGTCTCCTGGAAGAACACGAATTTTATGCATTTTCATTTTTCCTGAGAGATGACCAATCACAACATGTTCATTTTCTAATTTTACACGAAATATTCCCTTTGACGATTCAATGACCGTTCCTTGAAACTCAAGCTTGTCTTCACTCAAAAGAAATCTCCATTACACAATTCCTTTGCTAGAGGTTAAATAAACATTCAAATTTCTTAATATTTGAATATTTTTTATGAAAATACAGAAGAACACAAGTGCATAGTCCAATCGGTATGCTCTGAAATTGAATAAGAAAATGGAAGATTTTTTGAATGTTGGACTTTCAAAGTGTTTGGATTCGTCTGTTGCTCAGAGGAGGAATGCAATGGATTGAACAAAACGTTGAAACTTAATTCAAAAGCGTTTGAATTTTATCAAAGTGTATTCAATGAGCATGAGGGTGGAGGTCTTCAATTTCGTCTAGGACCCTTCAGATTCCTTAGTTGTTAACATCTTCTGAGGAACGAACCAGATTTTGAAGACGTTTGTAGTTGAGAGCTTGCTGGTTGACCCGAGGTTTAGTGTTCTGAACTTGAGCTCTTGCAATGGTGAAGAGCCTAAATGAATCTTTTTTCCCAAATATTTTATTGCTGCATTGTTCGACAGGATTTTTCTTCACTTTCACACAAAGATAAAATTCCCTGGATTTCTCCGAGTCTGTGGATGCAAAAACGGCATTGAAGCTAGCCAGCAATAAAAAGAAAGTGATGATACGAATGAATGACATTTAAATATCCCTATTAAATACAAATGAATTGAAATCACCTCTTAATGCAAAAGGAATTCCTGAATGATTATTTTTTTATATGAGGTATGGTTGGTTTGATATTCTCATGACTTCCTGCTTGTGGTTACAGGAGATTTCTTCTAGAAAATGAGTGAGTTATTTACCCATCAAGAGAGACATCATGCCAAAATCTTCAAAGATCATGAATTTATCCAGAATTCTAAGATTCCTTAATAAGATGCTACCAAAAAAAATAACAATCTCCAGGATTGTACAGGCCTGGATCTTTATTTTTAGTTGCTGCATTCCCTTTTTCTGGCTTGAAAACCCTAAAGCTCAGGAAGTAGCAGCAAATGCCCAACAGAATCAGGATTCTACGACGAACCAGGCCACTAACGAAGCAGGCCAGGTTGCTTCATATTTTTATTCGGTCCCTAAGAATCCAGGAAAAGACAAAGAAGCTGCGGGCATATTTTTAAAATCAGTGACGGATCACATCATCCAAAATCGAGGAATTCAGGATTTCTACCAAATTCCTCAAAGCGAAAATAGCTGGCTTGAAACCATACTCGCCACCGACAGGCAATGGCATCAGGAACTTGAAAAACTCGAAAAAGAATACCGTGCTTCATTCAGTACTTTCGTCAATGACAAATCAGGAACCAACAGCAACAGCATCCTGATCAAGCAATACTCTAAGGCCATCAATAAACTTCAGTCAGAAATAGACATCATCCGCAGGCAGATCGTTCAAATCAATGTTGACCAGCAGATATACATCAGTAATCTCCGTAACATTCCTCTCATTTCCCTAGTGGCGGTCAAGATGCCCTTCACCGCAGAAATTGCCGCCGTTGGTTCTAATGGTGAGGACCTTTTAAGCAAATCCATTTTTAGAAACATTGAAGAACCCGTGCTTGCACATCTCACCAACCTTCACAGCAAAAAACTCAACGTCCCCTTTCAGAACGGGAACATCCGGATCACCTTTCTTTACCCTGAAAACATAACCCGTTTTGATGATGAAGCGAATGAGTACGTTTACCTGTTCCAGCGGGTTGAAGGTTTCCCTTTCTCCCAGGGAATCACCAGTGTCGAGAACCGAGGTGAGAAGAATTTAAAAATAGAGATTTTTAAAAATGACCCGGATATTGAAACTTTTCTGAATTCTGAAAACGTAGGGGATCAACGCTTGTTGAACTGGCTGAAAAAAGAACTCGCCTATCAGAAGGTCAACAACGATTACACCTTAAAAACCATCAATACTCGAATTTCCTATTTCACTATGTTCAGGAATGGTCTCAAAGACGATATTGAAAAAATCATGAAAAACATTTCTGAACTGGAGGCAAAACGGGATTCCATGGACCAGGACAACGGAAACGGAAGCATTCTGAAAAAACTGGCACAAACCCGCGAGGCTTATGAAAACCATTATCTTAAACGGGAAATAAAGACTTACGAGAAATACACTCTCGAACATGATGTCATGTTCAGCAGCATGAAAAATTCGAAGTCGAAAAAAGGGAAATCTGCGGATAACAACAACCTTATTCTGGATTCGAGAATTGCTGAAAACATCCCAATCAGCGGACGACCAGTAAAGGACATCTTCTCGGACATCTTACTTTCAGCCAGTCAGAACCGTTCCATCAACCTCGCCGCCTATCGGGAGAGGGTCTACCGAGAAAACATCGAACAAACCCATCTCGTTCAGGGGGAACTGGAATGGAACGTGGAACGTGAAGAATATAAGATTCTGAAACTGACCCGTGGCAGTGTGGGTTCAAGGACGCAGTTTGTCATCCACCTTGCTAAACAGACCCACCTTAATTCTAAACCGAGTTTTCCCTCTCCAAAGACAGGTATCTGTAATTCGGAAATTTTTTTCAGTCAAGGGAAATTCACACTCAACAAATCTGCCAGGAAAGATCTTTCCAAAGCGGCACGCTGTCTGAGGAAATATCCAACCCAAAGGGTCCTAATCACCGGACACACAGATCCTCTCAAACCTAATTATGGAGAGGGATCGAAACTGAACAATGTACAACTTGGTCTAAGGCGTGCGGAAGCAATCATGATTTCTTTAACCAAGGATGGTTTTGATTCTGGACGATTCACAATCACCAGTGTGGGCGCCAAAGATCCGATGAGCACGGGTAGGAGTGAAAAATCCTTAAGAAAAAACCGGAGGGCTCAGATTTTTTCAAGCCCGGAAATTTAATTCCGGTTTTTCAATCAAAAGATCCAAGATTTTTCTTATCTGTCAGGACGATTTTTTTATAACAGCTGCTTCATCCCGGGGGACCGTTTTGTGCCCCGGAAATGAAGACAATGGCATACAGCAGCCATAACATCCACCAACTCCGGGTCAGGTAAAGTAACCCCAGTCCTACCAGGCCTCCTCCCGCGAAGGCATATAGTTTACTCATCCTAGTTTTGATGAGGGTCTAAAGGCCTGACCCAATGCAAATAATCCGATGATCACCATCATGCCCACAGCAAAACCCCAGAGCAGGGCATGGGACATCAAAGAAAGCAGGTAGATGGAAGCGGCAATCACCAGCCAGTCCAGAAACAGTAAAAAATAGTTAAACATTTTTTGGGCTTCAAGTGTCTTCAGTCAATGAGATCGAAAATCTTGTTTAGCATAAACTAAACAAAACCACTGTTTCAAAGTCGAGTCCTTTCCTGAAAAAAGCTGTTCGGGCCTTTTATTAATTATTGGACCCTACGTAAAAGGGGTTCATAATGAATAAAGGAGGGTGTGGTCCTCCAGTATGAGGGACATGCACCCTTGAAACCTGAACGAATCAAGGAGTCCCCATGTCTAATGAGAATTCTGAACGGGATTATAAAGACCCTCTACGTAGCTACAATCCTGCAACCTCAGTCATACTCGCCGGTTACCGTCCTAGACTTTCGGAGTATTCGGTCAAGGTTCCTTTGTTCCGAACTTCCACGTTCGAGTTTGCTTCCGCAGAGGATGGAGCAAAATTCTTTGAACGGGCCTATCATCTCCCGGGAGATGATGGTGAGGAACCAGGACTTGTTTATTCACGCCTCAACAATCCGAATACCGAGATCGCAGAAGACAAACTTGTTGCCAGTGAAAAAGGAGCCAACCATGCCGCCGTGTTCCCTTCCGGCATGAACGCCATTGCGACCACCGTGTTGGCTCTGGTACCGGCGGGCGGCCGGATTCTCTACACCAGCCCGGTATACGGCGGGACCTATTTCCTGATGAAACAACTCTGTCCAGTGCGGTTCGGAGTGGAAACCTTTCCGGTGGACACAAGCGATCTGAAGACGGTAGAACGGATACTCCGGAAACACGGCCCCTTCGACATGATCTTCCTGGAAACTCCCGCCAACCCGACCTTGGGGCAGACCGACATTGCTGAGATTTCAAACCTGGCTGGAAAATATGGGAAAGGCAAAACGTTGACGGTGGTGGACAATACTTTTCTGGGACCGGTCTTCCAGCGTCCGTTTGAACTGGGAGCAGACATCGTCCTCTATTCGGCAACCAAATTTTTAGGCGGTCACAGTGACATCATCGCCGGCGCTGTCCTGAGCCAGGAAGCAGCACACATTGACTCCGTACGGGAATACCGCACGATTCTGGGTGGAACGATTGCTTCAGACACCGCCTGGCTGCTGACACGTTCGATCGAGACCCTTTGGGTGCGTATGGAACGTCAGGCCCAGAAGGCTTCCAAAATCGCAGAAGCATTGAAGGATCATCCGAAAATCGAAAAATTGCTTTTCCCGGGATTGCTCTCGGATACCGATGGCCAGGCCTATGAGGTTTTCCGCAAGCAGTGCCACGGGCCGGGTTCGATGATCACCTTATTGCTCAAAAACTCGGACCGAACTGGTGCATTCCGTTTCCTCGACAATCTCCAGATCTTCCACCTCGCTGTTTCTCTTGGAGGAACCGAATCACTGGCGGAGCATCCTCGAAGCATGACCCACAGCGACATGACAGAGGTAGATTTGGACCGATGCGGCATCTCGGACTCGATGGTTCGGCTGTCGGTCGGATTGGAAAGTTCCGATGACCTGGTTGAAGACCTGATGGCTGCGCTGAAGGTTGTTTGACAACGACTTTGCTTAAGGAGCAAATTATTTCATGACTGAAGCATCACAGCCAGGCGGACTTAAATTTTAGCAAAAACGGTCAGGATGCGGATTTTAGAATGCGTTAACATGGATACGGCTGATGGAGGAAGCATGAATCCGGATACCAGGAATGACCATATCCGGCGTGTCCGCCGGGTGAGTGAATACATCCGCAACAACCTTGACGAGGAACTGACTTTGGACAAGCTTTCCCGTGAGGCACATTTTTCACCCTTTCACTTTCACCGCATCTTTAAGGCTGTGGTAGGGGAATCGGTGATGGCACACATCCGCCGTTTAAGGTTGGAACGCGCGACACGGCATTTGAAGAAGACCCGCGGGCCTGTGATCCGGATCGCCCTGGACGCCGGTTATGAAACTCCGGAAGCCTTTTGCCGTGCTTTCAAAACCCTGACCGGTTTTTCACCTTCCTCCTTCCGTAAAGCCATTCAACAAACACCCGGGAGCGATCTTGGTGGTCCGGGGAAGTTTTCTTTTCACGATGAGATCAAACAGGATCTGCCCTCAATTGAAAGGAATGTTATGGATATAAAAATTGAAAACTGGGAACCACGCAAGGTTGCCTTTGTTCGTCACCTCGGTCCCTATGAAGAGTGCGGTACTGCCTGGGACCGGATTTGTACCTGGGCTGCCCCGAAGGGACTGCTCGCGGGAGGTCCTGAAATGTTCGGAATCAGTTACGATGATCCTGAAACCACTCCTCCGGAAAAGATCCGTTATGACGCCTGTCTGCGCGTTGAAGATGATATCGAACCCGAGGAAGACATTGGTTTGCAGGAAATCGCGGGAGGAACCTATGTCGTTGCCACCCATGAAGGGTCTTATGCTGATTTCAGTCAAACTTATTCCTATCTTTATGCGGATTACATCCCGGCCAATCAATGGGAATGCCGGGACGCCCCGTGCGTTGAAATCTACCTCAATGACCCGAATTCGACCCCCCCGGAGGACCTGGTCAGCCTGCTCTGCATTCCGGTTACAAAAAAAACCTCCGGAGAGGTGTCAGGATGAACAAGGAGAAGAACTGTATCGAAACACCAGCAGTGATTGATCTTCGCAAACAGACTAGAGAAGCTTATTCTGGCAGTAAGAAATTGCTGGATTATGAAAGCGGGGAAATCGTTTGTCTCAGCGTCTCAGGTATCGGTAAACCGGGTGGTGAAGCATATGCCGACGCGATCCAGACGCTTTACAGTTTCGTTTACACCCTCAAGTTCACGCTCAAGGGGGCAGGACTGCTTGATTTCAAAATCCTGCCCCTCGAGTGCAAATGGGGGGATTTTGATCCTGCTACCACTTCAGCTGAAGATTGGAGCTGGACCCTGCAGATTCGAGTTCCCCCGGAAGTGACAGAAAAGCAGATCGATGATACGGCACGCATCATCCAGGAACGAAAGGGACTCGAGTTGACTCCTCCTGAAAGGGTCATTGAAAACGGTGGACGATGGCTGCAGCTGCTTCACCTGGGACCCTACGAGAAACTCGGAGAAACCTACTCGCTGCTGATGAAAGAAGCTGAACAGAGAAACCTCCAACCGGTGTCCGGCCGGCACAGGGAGGCGTACCTTTCAGATCCGCGTCGGGTTGCACCGGAAAAACAGAAAACCCTCGTTCGACTATGCGTTGAAGAAAAAAGAAGAGACTTCGAACTTTAACCAAACTGAACAAGGAGTCATCCCCTCCTAGGGAGGGATATCCTTATCCTGTGAGGGTTACCTGAATTCTATCTCTGAGCCTGTTTGATTCGTCTGGGAATCGAAATCCCCTTTTTTCCCCTAAGGTAAAAATCCTTTACGCGTGATGGATTGTTTCAATCTAACACCACCTTGTTCAAAGTATGTGTCATTATTTTTTTGGAACAACATCGTTCCTGAAAAAACAGCATTCATGAACGTTATGGGAGTAACATATCCAATTACGCGCTTGGCGATATTCCATAAGAGTTCAAGGATGCCAACATATAAATCAAAAGAAACTTGTAATCATGGATTGTCAAAAATAAGCTGATTTAATGTTAGAGTTGAATTCCCTAAATCCTTAAATTCTGGAGAAGGAGATGATTACATTTCAATTGAAACGATGGCTGCCGATGCTGCTGGGTAGTTCATCCCATTCGTATCGTTCAAACACGTAGTTTGTTTGAAGTCCTCGATTGATCCTCGTTGATTCTGGAATCCCCATTAGATCCACATATTTCCTTCATATTTCCTTCACATTTTCAGGCTAGTATCTTGTCCATTCTGAATGGGGCAGGGTTACTCTAATTGATAACATTCATAAAAAAGGCTGCTATGAAAATGAAGTGCAGAAATTTTAATATAAACAATGAATCAAGATTAATAAGACAAGTCCTATTGGAAAATAAGGTTTTCCCTCTATTAGCAAGTCTTCTTTTCCTGGCTTCTTGTGATGCCTCTGATTTAAGGCCCAAGCGGGGAGGACCGCCTCCAATGAGTCATTCCAGAGATAGGTATGCCTGTCAAATCAATGATGAAGGTTATTGTATTTTTACAGGAAGTCCTCATCAAACAGGATTAAAACCAGGTACAGAGCAAATCATCAATGCCAATGGTGAGTTTTTATTTTGGAGTCATGAGGCTTTAGCTTCAGACGCTTCAGGCAATGTTTTGGAAGCACGAGGGAAGCCAACTTCCGATGGAGACGAATTGATGAAATCTTCACAGGAAAATCTAACGGATGATGAAAAAGTTTTTCATAGAGTGATGGCTATAATGTATCCGATAAGAAATGCATTGATGTACGATATTGCCGAATTGACTCAAATCCAATGGGATACCTTGTTAGAGGAATTGACCAAGAGAAAAATAAAAGAAACGACTTTTACTGAGGGTGACACACCAAGAGATAATTATTATGGACGGCAAGGAATATTTGAGTTGGCAAAAGATCCTGATGGTCAAGACATACATCATGAATTGATGCGATTTCTTGAAGAATCATCTTTGTATCTTCTTTGTCATACCACCAGTGAAGATTTTAATGAAATGCTGAAAGAAACTCACCCCGAGGGTCACGATCCATGTTGTGGTGCTGGAATCGAAGAAAAAATAGGTTTTTGAAATTATATTTGATACAGAAGATTATTTACCTTGGGAGGATCACAATTAAAAAAGTAGGCTTCTCTGAAATTGCATTTCATGAATAATAATTTTTTAGTGAACCCTCCAGGGGAACGGTTGCTCCAGTCCATTGACCTTAGATCCAGAATCTGGCGAAAATTGGTTCATCATAAATCTCAATCAAAAGATCGGTCATATGGATATCAAACTATACGGGGCACTCAGGCCTATTGTTGGATAAAAAACAATTGAAGTGGATCTTCAACCTAATGCAAACGCACAAGATCTGCTTGATGCACTTGTTGCCAAGTATCCGTCCAAGAAAGAGGAACTGCCCACTAAAGCCGAACCGAAAGAAAGTCAAAGACAAGCCAAGAGGCGCAAAGAAAGCTCGGCCAAGGCCGTGCAGATGTTCAACAACCGAATGGAACGGGTGCAAAACGAAGTCACTAAGACGAATGTT